>NZ_KV787352.1:0-10058 GCF_001807075.1 Corynebacterium sp. HMSC14B06
GCATGCGGACACACTTTTCTTTACTTAACCCTAAAGCACAGTGCATCGAGCCGTGCGAAAACCTTAAAGTGGGGGAAATTAAACCGCGTACACACCCTAGCGGATAGGATGTTGTGCATGAGTAAGGAATTCGCCTCAGCAGGAACGCTGTCCGACGATAAGACGCTGCCGTGGGTCGTGCGCATCTTCGTCTACACGGATGCTGAGGGCAGTCAATCGGCTGCTGAGAAGGTTCGTGGGGTGCTCGCGGAACTGATTCCGGATCAGGAAGTCAACGTCTACGAGGATGTCATGCCCGATGTGGGGCGCACTTCCTCTCTCGCTGATTTGTGGGCGGAGGCCAACCCGGGCATGGATCCGGGGGATCGGAAGCGTTACCGCATCAGTGTGGTGGCTCCGGGGCTGTCTCACTGCGAAATGGCGGACCTGGCAGGCCCGCTCGCTGAGGCCGTCAGCCCAGGGTGGGCAGAGGGGGAGGCTGCGACTAAGGTCGCGAAGGGCGATGTCCCGTGCCGTGTCGCTGTCGGGCGTGCCGACGAGCACCCGGGCGAACCCCCGCTAGTGCAGAATTAACCAGAATTCGGAATTAATCCGAAGCGAGAGCTGTTATCTGGGTTACATCCTAAGAGTCGTTTGCAATGACGACGCTTCACAACCATGAGAGGGAAGTGATTCCGAAAATGGCACACACTATTTCGCATGATGAGGCCGGTCAGCGCTACGTTCTCACCGTAGAGGGAGAAGAGGCCGGCTTTGCCGCTTACACCCCGGTGGAAGGTGCCCTGGACTTTGACCACACGGTTGTAGATGGCAAATTCCGTGGACAAGGCCTGTCCAAGCCGCTTATCGCAGGCGCGCTGGATGATGTTCGGAAGAACAACCGAAAGATTCGCACCAGCTGCTCCGCTGTTGCCAACTTCGTGGAGAAAAACCCGGAATACCAGGATCTACTGGCTGGCTAGTCGCTGAAGGGCGAAGAACGCACAAAGAAGCCGGCCGGCTTTTGTATGTAGAGCTAGTTTTAGGGCGGGGCTAGATGAAGTCTCCGTCACCCTGGACGTACACCGCCGGATCGCACAACGGCTTGTGCTCTTCGGGCTTGGCAGGGCGTACGCGGCCCGGAATTCCTATCACGATGGAATCGGGTGGGCAGCTGTGGGTGACCACGGAGTTGGCGCCGATTGATGAGCCTGCACCAATTGTGATGGGGCCAAGGACTTTCGCACCTGCTCCGACGGTGACGTTGTCCTCCAGGGTGGGGTGGCGTTTTACCTTCTCCAGTGAGCGGCCGCCAAGCGTCACGCCGTGGTAGAGCATGCAGCCGTCACCGATTTCTGCGGTTTCGCCAATGACGATGCCCATACCGTGGTCGATGAAGAACCTTCGGCCAATTTGAGCGCCCGGGTGAATCTCAATACCAGTCAGCCAACGGGAAAACTGTGCGAGTACTCGTGCAATGCCCTTGAAAATCCCGCCTCGTTTCCAAAGGCGGTGCGAGAATCGGTGAATCCAGATTGCGTGTAGGCCGGAGTAGACAATGGCATTTTCTACATCACTGCGCGCAGCTGGGTCATGCGCGCGGGCATTGTCCAGATCCTCTTTGAGGATTCGGAAAAAGTCACTCATGGGCGTCAATTCTATCTGGTCGGAGGTGTGGGCAATGCAAAAACCCGCTTGCCGACGGAAAGTGCCAGCTAGCGGGCTCTGCAGAGAAGGTTACGGGCGCTTATAGTGCTCGGCTTTAGTCGCGCAGATCCTCGTACAGGATGGAGGAGACGTAGCGCTCGCCGAAGTCAGGAACAATCACGACGATGTTCTTGCCCTCGGACTCCGGGCGGGCTGCAATCTCGAGAGCAGCCTTGATGTTTGCACCGGCAGAAATGCCGCCGAGGATGCCCTCGGCTGCAGCGACCTTGCGGGAGACCTCAATAGCGTCCTCGTTGGTAACCGCAATGATCTCGTCGAGAAGCTCCTGATCGAGAACCTCTGGGACGAAGTTTGCGCCCAGACCCTGAATCTTGTGCGGGCCGGCGGTGCCCTCGGTCAGCAGCGGGGAGGCCTTCGGCTCAACGGCAACCAGCTTGATGTCCGAGTTGTGCTTCTTCAGCGTGCGACCAGCACCGGTAATGGTGCCGCCGGTGCCGACACCAGCCACGAAGTAATCAACCTTGCCGTCGGTAGCTTCCCAGATTTCTTCACCAGTGGTTGCCTCGTGGATAGCCGGGTTGGCCGGGTTGGCGAACTGGGAAGCCAGGATTGCATTGTCGGTGTTAGCCACGATTTCGTTGGCCTTATCGACAGCGCCGCGCATGCCATCCGCGCCCGGGGTGAGTACAAGCTCAGCGCCAAATGCGCGCAGAACGACGCGGCGCTCCTGGCTCATGGTGTCCGGCATAGTGAGAATGACCTTGTAACCGCGGGCTGCGCCGACCATTGCCAGCGCGATACCGGTGTTGCCTGAGGTGCCCTCGACGATGGTTCCGCCCGGCTTGAGCTCGCCAGAGCGCTCGGCGGCATCGATAATTGCGTTGCCGATGCGGTCCTTGACCGAGTTGGCAGGGTTGTAAAACTCCAGCTTGGCAATCACGTTGCCCGGCAGGCCCTCGGTAACACGGTTGAGCTTAACCAGCGGGGTGTTGCCGATCAGTTCAGTGACATCGTTATAAATAGTCATTAATCTTATCCATTCCGGAAATCACAGAGGACTTCCTAATGAGTTTTCGCGTGTAGCCGTAGTGTACGCCTGATCCTGCAATTAGTACAGACCAGTTCGTCTATTTTATGGCTTGCGTAGGGAAGTGGAAGCTGTCAGTTCCGGTGCCGCCACCGTCATAGTCGCCGCGGCCGGCGCCGTCGCAGTCGCACCGCTATTTTCGCAATGCCCCTGCTATTGCCACGTTAACGCTGTCTCATTGCCTCGCTCGTCCTTACCTCCATTGTGAGGGTAAAGAGCATTAAAGTTTCTTAGAATCCACTATTCTGAGACGTGATTTACAGTGCACGGGAATGCCTTGTGAATAGGCAGCGGCCCTCGCCACTGTGATTGGGTGCGATTGCGGCCCTTATCTGCACAGCGGTTATATGTGATAACCGAAAAACGCAGACAATGGACTCAGCGATTGCGGTGCTTCGTCGAAGCCACTCAGAGGGACTCAAACCTTTGGGGAAGGAGGCGAGGCATTAATAGAAGTGTGAAGCTTTCCTCAGCCCATCAGCCAGGAGACCGACTGTAAATCATCCAATTCGCGTCCGCGGATTGGCGGTCGAGCGGTGCTGTCGAGGTGAATAGCGCCGTAGAAAGATGATTTACATCATGCATATTGCTGAGGGATTTCTCCCAGTCACTCATTGCATTGGGTGGGGTGTAGCTGCCGCTCCCTTTGTCATTCACGGCGCAATTCAAGTCAAGCGCACTATGAAAGAACATCCCGGTAGCGGCATGCTGCTCGGTGCTGCTGGTGCGTTTACCTTCGTGCTCTCCGCAATCAAGATTCCATCTGTGACGGGTTCCACTTCGCACCCGACAGGTACAGGTTTTGGTGCTGTAATCTTCAAACCTCCGGTGATGGCGCTGCTTGGCTCCATCGTGTTGCTCTTCCAAGCAATCTTGCTCGCTCACGGCGGCATTACGACGCTCGGTGCGAACATCTTCTCCATGGCAATCGTCGGCCCGTGGGTTGGCTACGCCTTCTACGTATTGACTCGAAAGCTCGGCGGAGGCCTACTACCAGGTGTGTTTATGGCAGCGTTCTTCGCTGACCTCTCCACCTATGTTGTGACCTCCGTGCAGCTCGCTCTTGCACACCCGGCAAACCCGGGCGGTGTCGGCGGCGCTCTGGCTACATTCCTCGGCCTGTTCGCTATCACGCAGATTCCGCTGGCGATCATCGAGGCTCTGGTCACCGTCATTCTCATGCGCACCCTGCTGGCCGTGGCACATTCTGAGCTCCTCGATCTCGGCTTCCTGTCCCGCTTCGGTGATGCGCCAGCACCGGCGCTGGAGGCGAAAGCTGCAGAAGCCACGGCTGACGCTGTTGCAGGATCTGTCACTTCGCAGAATGCGGCAGCTGCATCCGTATCTGGCCAGAAGCAGTAGCCGTCGTCAAGCGAAAAGAAGCGAAAGAGAGCACGATTATGAATGCAAAAAACAACGCGCAGATTGTCGACGCACAGGCAGCTAGCCAGCCGAAGAAGAACTCCGTGTGGGTCAGCGTTGGTCTCATTGTCCTGGTAGTCGTAATTGCCATGTTCCCGCTGTTCTTCAACTACGGGGACGACGACGCCGAGGAGCCGTTCGCCGGCACTGATGCCACCGCTACGGAGACAATTCAGGAAATCGACCCGAACTACGAGCCGTGGTTCGAGCCACTCGTCGGCGAGCTGCCGGGTGAGGTCGAGTCGGGTCTGTTCGCGCTCCAGGCCGTTATCGGTGCTGGCGTCCTGTTCTACGTTATTGGCTTCTACCGAGGGAAGGCTGCTGCGCGTTCGGACAAGCGCGAGAAAGAGCAGTGAATGCGCTAGAAGCTGCAGCGGCGCGCAGCGCTTGGGCACGCCGCAACGTGGGTGAAAAGATTCTGCTGCTCGGTGGGCTGCTGATTCTGGCGGTTGCGCTACCGCCAATTCCCTTTGCGCCTGTCATTGCGGTCATTGCTTGGTCTATTGCGTACATAGCCCGAGTGCCCCGCAAGCTGTATGTGGCAATGGTGCTGGCACCGGCGGCTTTTGTGCTCGTCGGCGCGTTTCCGCTTTTGGTAGCGCTTACTCCCGACGGTCTCGCGTGGTCGCCGGATGGCCCGCAGCGAATGGCGCAGGTTGTGATGCGTTCGTTTGCGGGTATCAGCTGCACGATGGTCTTTGCGCTGACCACTCCGATTTCGGAGCTCATTGCCTGGCTCGACAAGCACGGCTTGCCGCGATACTTGACGTACCTCGCCGAGGTGATTTACCGGATGACCGGCGTGCTGATTCACTCCGCACACTCGATGACGGAAGCGCAAGCACGACGCTTGGGACACTCCACGCGCCGGGCGATGATCCGAGATGTAGCGGCACAGTCCGCCAGCCTCTTTGTAATTGCCTTTACCCGCGCGCGCAAGATGCAAGAGGGAATCGAGCTGCGCGCCGATCCGAGCGCAATGAAAGTACTGGTGATTTCGCGGCCCAGGCAGCCGAAGTTCATCGCGATATCCAGTGCATTACTTTTGTCGTTGATTGCGGCCTGGGCGCTGCTGAAATGGGGTGTATAGGGATGTCGAGCAGCAGGAAAAATCGCGCTGATCACGTACATGGTGCCAACGGTGTCATTGTCGAAGCGGCTGCAGTTACATACGCTTACGACGAAACCCACGTTCTGAAAGGCGTGGATTTGGCAATTTCGGGCGGCGAGCGCCTAGCGCTGTTGGGCGCAAACGGTTCTGGCAAGTCCACGCTGTTGCGTATGCTCGCGGGAGCGTCTAAGCCCAATAGTGGTGAGGTTCGCCTTGACGGCACCGCCTACAAGTACTCCCGGCACGGCCGCAATACGGTCCGCCGCTCAGTACAGATGGTCACGCAGGATCCGGATGAGCAAATCTTCGCGGCTAGCGTGTTCGCAGACGTCTCTTTCGGCCCCGTCAACCTGGGGATTAAGAACGAGGAAGTCGAGCGGCGCGTCCGGGAGGCCCTAGGTACCGCCGAGGTCACCGATCTCGCCGAACGCGTTCCGCACCAGCTTTCCTATGGTCAGCGTAAGCGCGTCGCTCTCGCAGGCGCGCTGGCGATGCACCCACGTGTGTTGCTTCTCGACGAACCCTCCGCCGGCCTCGATCCGCAGGCGACACGAAAGCTTGCACACACGCTCAATCAATTGCGCGATCAGGGCACGGCCGTCGTCGTCGCCACGCACGATATCGACTTCGCGTGGAATTTCGCCGATAGGGCAGCAGTGCTTGCCGACGGCAAACTGCGAGTTGGCTCCAAAGAGGAAATTTTGGCCGATCGACGGTTGGTCGAACATGCTCGATTGGCTTTGCCCTGGGCGCCCGTGGTCTCCAAGGCGATTGGGCGAGATGTGTGGCATCCAGAGGATGTTTAGGCGAGCGGTTTGGTTGGTGAATAGCTCATCGATATGTGCAGCTAAACCACGCTAAAAATGAGAAAAGCGCCCGCGGGCAGGGCGTAATGCCTATGAAAATAGGCCTAGAAATATAGGCGAAGCTGTCGCATTTCTTCGCTTCCATTTCACGTCACACCTGTCCGCGGGCGATCTCCGTGGCCGTGGCACTTTGCAGTGCCCTCGGCGCATCAGGCAGGTATTCGGACTTTCTGGCGTGACCGACAATAAGGGGATGACGACTGCCGCAAGCTTCAATGCTTACGTGCAGATCCTTATTATCAATTTTCCTACTTTTCGCCGCTTCCCAAGGTTGAAATAACCTCAGTGCCGTTGGCGAATTTTGTTCCAGATTACCGCTGCGGGACAGTTCCGGAATTGCACCGGATTCCCTCTTGCGTTTGCTGTGCACCACCTTCGGACAACCACGTGGAGGACGTAGCATTGAAAGTGGAACTCAACAAAACCTGTTGCATGTATGACAATAGCGCACGATGCAAAATAAGCGAAGGTCTTTTTCGAAAATGTCCGCATTGGGGGTAAAACGCCGTTCATTACCCTCTGTTATCAACATTCACGCAGTTTGTTAGCGGAAAAATAGCTACCCCCTGCCTTGTATTTATTCGGCCGAGGCGGGGCTAATGACAGGATTTATCCTGGTATTTTCTTTACGTACTTGTAGAGAAACCTAGTTGTTTCCTAAGATTGTGTGACGGATGCCTTAATGCAGGTGTACCCGTTCGGAGGGTACTATCTACTTTGTACGGTTTACAGCCCCCGAAAGGGTCAGTGGCCGCTGAGCGGTAGTTGGCCATTTCGTAGGAGTGTAAGTCGGCGCGAAGTCACAGGCTGATGGTGCCTCTGTGGGTGCCAGTGAAGCAATTTGCCCGTTACGCAGGAGGACGCGAGATGGATCCCCACCGCATTCTGGACGACAATGAGGTTATTAAGTCGTCCTTGGTCGCCCTAAAGAATGCGACTGGTATTCCGGTCACAATGTATGCGGAAGTCACCGATAACTCTAAGATGCAGATCAACAACTGGGTTGGCCTGCGTACTCCGGCCCTGCAGAATCTGACTGTGGAATCGGGTGCGGGTGTCGGTGGTCGCGTGTTGGCCACGCGCCGCCCGGTGGGTGTCAGTGACTACCTGCGCGCCAAGGTTATTACCCATGAGTATGACGACAAGATTCGTGACGAAGGCCTGCACTCGCTGGTCGCCGTGCCGGTGATCGTTTCGCGTCTTGTCCGTGGCGTGCTCTACGGTGGCGTGCACTCCTCGGTGCGCCTGGGGGACAAGGTTCTTGAAGAGGTCACAATGACCGCCCGTTGCCTGGAGCAGGACCTCGCTGTCGTCGATGCCTGCCGCAACATGGATCGTTCTGGCAACGGTAAGGGCGGCCGCATCATGAATGGCGCTGAGTGGGAGCAGGTTCGTTCCACGCACTCCAAGCTGCGCATGCTCGCTAACCGTGTGGATGACGAGAAGCTGCGCCAGGAGCTCGAGGTGCTCTGTGACCAGATGGTCACCCCGGTTCGCGTCAAGCAGACCACCAAGCTGTCGGCTCGTGAGCTCGATGTTCTCGCCTGTGTCGCCCTCGGTCACACCAACGTCGAGGCCGCAGAGGAAATGGGCATCGGTGCCGAGACGGTTAAGTCCTACCTCCGCTCCGTAATGCGCAAGCTGGGCGCCCATACTCGCTACGAGGCCGTCAACGCGGCCCGTCGCATCGGCGCACTGCCGTAAACCGCTTGACGACGGTTCCTTTGCGCCCAAACCCGCGGGTATTGGGGTAGTCAGTTCTGCTACTTGCTCCGCTACTTACCCCCTGCTTGCCGCTGGGCTTCGCGCTCACCACCGGGGATCCACTTAACGTCGTTTCCGTCATTGGCCACTCTCGAAAGAATAAACAACAGGTCAGACAGGCGATTGAGATACTTCGCCGGTAGGACTGAGGTGGTTTCGGGAAATTCGCGGCAGGCAGCCCATGCTGCACGCTCGGCTCGGCGAGTAATCACCCGAGCTGTGTGTAGCAGTGCTGCGGCTGGTGTGCCTCCCGGGAGGATGAAGGAATCCAGTTTCGGCAGTTGTTCATTGAATTGGTCGCACCAGTGCTCGAGTCGCTCGATGTAATCCGGCTCGATACGCAACGGCGGGTACTTCGGGTTTTCTTCAATAGGTGTTGCCAGGTCGGCTCCGGCATCAAATAGGTCATTCTGCACGTAGCGAATGACAGCCGAGATTTCGTCGTCAAGCGTGCCGAAACTGAGCGCCTGGCCAAGTGCGGCGTTGGCCTCCTCGCACGTGGCGTAGGCGATAAGGCGAGAATCATCCTTGGGAACGCGGCTGAAATCGGATAATCCAGTGGTGCCGTCGTCGCCGGTGCGAGTGTAAATGCGAGTTAGATGAACGCTCATAGCTTCAAGCCTAAGCGCGATATTGCGAAATGTGGTTGGCTGGGGGAGTGGGAAATGAGCGATTTCTGGTTAAAGGCGGAGTGACGCTAAATGGTCAGGTTCAGATTTCCGGGGCGAAGAACTCGGTTCTGAAACTGATGGGTGCGGCGCTTCTCGCCGAGGGCACGACAGTACTGACGAACTGCCCTGAAATTGACGACGTGCCATTGATGCAAAAGGTCCTCGAAGGGCTCGGCTGCTCCGTGACGCGCGAGGGCGACCGGATTGAAATCACGGTGCCCGAAGAACTCTCGCATCACGCCGATTTCGATGCCGTGCGCCAGTTCCGCGCTTCGGTCTGTGTGCTCGGGCCGCTGACGGCGCGTACCCGTAACGCGATTGTCGCACTGCCCGGTGGTGACGCTATTGGTTCCCGCCCGCTGGACATGCATCAGGCTGGCCTGGAGAAATTGGGCGCGCGCACCTATATTCACCACGGTTGCGTGGTGGCTGAGGCGGGGCGTCTCAAGGGGGCGAACATCAAGCTGGACTTCCCGTCCGTCGGCGCGACCGAGAATATTCTGACCGCGGCCGTACTAGCGGAAGGTACGACTGTGCTGGATAACGCCGCCCGTGAGCCCGAAATTGTCGACCTGTGCGAGATGCTCGTGGAGATGGGCGCCAAGATTTCGGGTGCGGGATCTAACACCATCACGGTTGAGGGCGTAGAGAAGCTGCACCCGACTGAGCACAAGGTTGTCGGCGACCGAATTATCGCAGGGACCTGGGCTTATGCTGCAGCGATGACCGGCGGCGATATTACGGTCGTTGGCATTAACCCTAAGTACCTGCACCTTCCTCTGGAAAAACTGAAGAACGCAGGCGCTCAGGTCGAGACCTACCCGCAGGGCTTCCGCGTGCGTATGGACGGGCGTCCGCAGGGTGTGAACTATCAAACGCTGCCATACCCAGGCTTTCCGACGGACATGCAGCCCATGGCCATTGCTCTGTCCGCGGTGTCCGAAGGGACGTCAGTGCTTACCGAGAACGTTTTTGAATCGCGCTTCCGGTTTGTCGACGAGATGATTCGCCTCGGCACTGACGCGACTATCGATGGTCATCACGTGATGATTCGCGGAAAGGAAACGTTGAGTTCGGCACCTGTGTGGTCTTCGGACATTCGCGCCGGAGCGGGACTAGTGCTTGCTGGGCTGTGTACTGAAGAAGGTGACGTCACTGAGGTGCACGATGTCTATCACATTGATCGCGGTTACCCGGGCTTCGTAGAGACACTCAATTCTCTTGGCGCATCGGTTGAACGGGTTAGCTAGTGATTGTTGGCCTCTGGTCAGTGGCTAACGGCTAAGCGCACGGTGCTAGTTAAACGCGCGGTGCGGAAAACCATCGCAAGTCTTCGGTTCTGGATGCTTCAGAACCGTAGGGAGTGATTCTCCAGTGGTGGCTTGTGGTGGTTTTCTCTATTTTACCTGGGGTTTTGTGTCTTTGGTGGGGTGTGTGTAATGTATTCGGGGTCAGCGCGGCCAGGCAGTTTATGTGTTTGGTTGGCTGAT
>NZ_KV787353.1:0-6253 GCF_001807075.1 Corynebacterium sp. HMSC14B06
TCCATGATGCAATGACCGCCTGACCCTACCGGCCAATTTTCTGGCCGTTTTTGACATAAACTCAGTCACTAACTTGCACTGGCCCGCCGTCGTCAGCCGTAAGGGCATCGCCCCGCCGCCGCCAGCCATAAGAAAACGCCCGCCGAGTGCCTGAGCACTCCTACGGGCGTTTCTTCTAGACAAGAACTTTGTCAGTCACGGACCACCGAGCTAGTCACCAATCTGGTCACGGCCACGCTTAACAATCTTCGGATCCGGAGTACCGACCAGCTCGTGGTCCTTCTCCGTGTACTCAAACTTGCTCAGCACATAACGCATCGCGTTGATGCGGGCACGCTTCTTGTCGTTGGACTTAATGGTAATCCACGGGGACTCATCGGTATCCGTGTAACGGAACTGCTCTTCCTTCGCGCGGGTGTAGTCACCCCAACGGTCCAGCGATGCGAGGTCCATCGGAGAGAGCTTCCACTGACGTACCGGGTCGACCTGGCGAATAGCGAAGCGAGTGCGCTGCTCCTTCTGGGTCACCGAGAACCACAGCTTGGTCAGCGAAATACCGGAGCCCAGAATCATGTTCTCCAGCATCGGAACCTCACGCAGGAACTCTGCATGCTGAGACTCAGTACAGAAACCCATCACGCGCTCAACGCCCGAACGGTTGTACCAAGAACGGTCGAAGAAGACGATTTCGCCAGCGCACGGAAAATGCTCAATATAGCGCTGGAAGTACCACGAGGTGGACTCACGCGGCGACGGCTTTTCCAGAGCCACAGTTCGAGCACCACGCGGATTCAGGTGCTCGTTAAAGCGCTTAATGGTACCGCCCTTACCAGCGGCGTCACGGCCTTCGAAGAGGATGATGTGCTTCTGACCAGTTTCCTTGGTCCAGTTCTGCCACTTCAGAAGCTCAATCTGCAGCTTCCTCTTAATAGACTCGTATTCCTTGCGCGTCATGCGCTCCTCGTACGGGTAGCCATCGCGCCAGGTATCAACCCGCTCACCGTCTGGAGTGACCAGTACCGGATCGTCCTCATCAGAATCATCGACGACGTAACCTTCGGTCTTCGCCAAATCGACGATGTGGAATTCCTCTTCATTCTTGTCAGCCATACCCCTTATCCTACTGAATTTCTCTACCACACGTCCCCCATGCGGGTGCCCTTACCTGCAATTTCCCAGCAGTTAACGTTCCGTCTTACCGAAATTGAGGGGGTGGGACTGCACGCAGCGACCGTCGATAAGCACTGCGCGTACAATAAATGCCATGTTGTTATCCGAGGCTCTTGCCGCACGATCCGAAGTTTCCGACCGGCTGGCTGAGATTAATCGCCGTCTCGCGCTGGTGGCGCAGGTGCAGGAAGGCGATACGCCTGATGAAGATCCGCAAGCGCTTATTGCCGAAGCCGAGCGTCTGATGGCGCGCTTCGAATGGCTGGTGCGCTCGATTAACGCAACGAATTCCGCTACTGCCTTCGAGGACGGAACGCTTAGCGACGCACTTGCGAAGCGCGACCACCTGCTAACACGGCGGCGGTTCTACACCTCCGCAGCCGATCAGGGCTCGGGTCGGCGGGATCGATACTCAGCTTCGGAGATTCGCTATGTCGCCACTGTGGATATCCGGTCGCTGCGCCAGAAAGCCGACAAGGCGGCGAAGGAATACCGGGACTTGGATACCCGTATTCAGCAGGCGAACTGGTCAACCGAGCTTATCGAGGCCGCGAATAAGCCGGCCGAATAGCAAAGTGGCAGGGTTCGGTAGCGAGACCAGAAGAATTTCACACTTTGATAAGTCGGTAGTTGCATCCAGATTGTCGGCGAGCGCGACGGCCTGTCCCTGGCCTTAAAGGGACTCCAAGGATCTCACCTCTGTACTGAGGCAGCAGGATTAATAACAGACAGTCCTCGGCATTGCGTACATGGGTACAGATCATCGGTTATTTTTCACTACCAAGCGCTGAGGCATCTGATGCGACGAGGGTGGGTTCGGGGACTTAAACTTTCTCAAGTTACAGAGCAAAATCGCCGCTGAGGGACACCCCTCAGCGGCGATTTTTAAGGCTAACTCAAGCAGTTGGGACCTCTTTTAGAAGCCCATGCCGCCCATCTCGTCGCCACCCGGCATTGCCGGCATAGCCGGTTCCGGCTTGTCAGCGACAACAGCCTCGGTGGTCAGGAACAGAGCCGCAATGGAAGCAGCGTTCTGCAGTGCGGAGCGGGTAACCTTCACCGGATCGTTGATGCCAGCTTCCATCAGGTCGATGTACTCGCCGGTAGCAGCGTTCAGACCCTCGCCCTGCGGCAGGGAAGCAACCTTCTCGGTGACGACGCCGGCCTCAAGGCCAGCGTTCAGAGCAATCTGGCGCAGCGGAGCTGCGAGAGCCGCACGCACGATGCGGACACCGGTTGCCTCGTCGCCGGTCAGACCCAGCTCGTCGTCAAGCACGTGCGAAACCTGCAGCAGTGCGGAACCGCCACCAGCGACGATGCCCTCCTCCACAGCAGCCTTTGCGTTGCGGACGGCATCCTCGATGCGGTGCTTGCGCTCCTTGAGCTCGACCTCAGTTGCGGCGCCAGCCTTGATAACTGCAACACCGCCGGCGAGCTTAGCCAGACGCTCCTGCAGCTTCTCCTTGTCGTAGTCGGAGTCGGAGTTCTCGATCTCAGCGCGGATCTGGTTGACACGGCCCTCGATAGCGGACTGCTCGCCAGCGCCCTCGACGATGGTGGTCTCGTCCTTGGTGACGACGACCTTGCGAGCGCGACCCAGCAGCGGCAGGTCAGCGGTCTCGAGCGACAGTCCGACCTCCTCAGAGATGACCTGGCCATCGGTCAGGATAGCCATGTCCTGCAGCATTGCCTTACGGCGGTCGCCGAAGCCCGGAGCCTTCACAGCGACAGACTTGAAGGTGCCGCGGATCTTGTTGACGACCAGGGTGGACAGAGCCTCACCCTCGACGTCCTCAGCAATAATCAGCAGCGGCTTGCCGGACTGCATGACCTTCTCCAGCAGCGGCAGCAGGTCCTTGATGTTGGAGATCTTGCCGGAAACCAGGAGGATGTACGGATCCTCCAGAACGGCCTCCTGGCGCTCCATGTCGGTGGCGAAGTAACCGGAGATGTAGCCCTTGTCGAAGCGCATACCCTCGGTCAGCTCCAGGTCGAGACCAAAGGTGTTGGCCTCTTCCACGGTAATGACGCCTTCCTTGCCGACCTTGTCCATAGCGGTGGCAATCAGCTCACCGATAGCCGGGTCAGCAGCGGAGATACCAGCGGTAGCAGCAATCTGCTCCTTGGTCTCGATGTCCTTAGCGGACTCCAGCAGCTTCTCGGTAACAGCCGCGACAGCCTTCTCGATGCCGCGCTTGATGCCCATCGGGTTGGAGCCAGCAGCAACGTTGCGCAGACCCTCGGAAACCAGAGCCTGAGCCAGAACGGTAGCGGTAGTAGTACCGTCACCAGCGACGTCGTCGGTCTTCTTGGCAACTTCCTTGACCAGCTCAGCGCCGATCTTCTCGTAAGGATCCTCAAGTTCGATTTCACGTGCAATGGAGACACCGTCATTGGTGATTAGCGGTGCGCCCCACTTGCGCTCGAGGACTACGTTGCGACCTTTCGGGCCCAGCGTAACCTTGACAGCGTCTGCCAGGGTATTCAGACCCGTTTCGAGACCGCGGCGGGCCTCCTCGTCAAATGCAATCATCTTAGCCATGAGGTTTGAAGAATCCTCCGTCTATTTATGTGGCACTTACATTGGAAGTTGACCCAGGCGCCCGCGACGGCATGTGATTCGAGGGAAGCGCCGCCCTCTCCATCACCGGAGTCAACACTGTACTTTTTAACGACTTTTCAACACTTGTTTCAGCACACGCATACACAAGGTGTGAAGTTGTTTTTATTAGCACTCAATTAGAGCAAGTGCTAATTCACTTTTCTAGCACTCAACCCCATCGAGTGCAAGGTTAAGCATTGTCACTCCTGGCGTCACTCCTTATGCCACTTCCAACGCCATCATGGTTGTGCGCCTACACTGTCGCACATGAGCATTATTAATAAGGAACTCACGGAGACCCTGCGAGACCACATCTCCAGCCAACGCGAGACCATCCGCACCCAGCTGACCGAGCTGGTGGCCTTCCCCTCCGTACACGGCACCGAAGAAACCAAGCAGGCCTGCATTGACGCAGTTAAGGCGGTTACCGACATGTACGCAGAGCTGGGCATCGAACTGGAGGCGCACCACACCGTCGACGGCTCGATTGCACTGTCGGGTTTCGTCCCCGGGTCGTCGGAAAGCGCGAAGACCGTACTGCTCTACTCCCATTACGACGTCCAGCCGGCGGGCGACGAATCCGCTTGGACCGCGGATCCGTGGACGCTCGATGAGCGCGACGGTCGCTGGTACGGACGCGGTACTGCCGACTGCAAGGGCAACGTGGTCATGCACCTAGCTGCGCTGCGCGCGCTGCGTGACGACGCGCTTGCGGGCCGCGTCGACATGCCAAACATCAAGCTCATCGTGGAAGGCTCCGAGGAGCGCGGATCGGCGGGCCTGAACAACCTCATCGCCACGCAGCCGGAGCTTTTCGACGCCGACGTCATCCTCATTGCGGATGTCGGCAATGCCGAGGTTGGCCAGCCGACACTCGTGACCACCCTGCGCGGCACCGCCGATGTGGAAGTTCGCGTCGATGCGCTGGAGCAGCCGGTGCACTCGGGCATGTTCGGCGGCGCAGCTCCGGATGCACTGGCGGCGTTGATTCGTATGCTCGACAGCCTGCGCGATGAAAATGGCTTTACCTCTATTGACGGCCTGGACTGCTCGCAGCGCTGGGAGGGGCTGGACTACGCGCCAGAGACTTTCCGCGCCGACGCAGGTGTACTCGACGGCGTGGACCTAATTAGCAACGAGGACGCTTCCGTCTCTGACCTGACCTGGGCTCGCCCGTCTGTGATTGTGACCGGAATCGACTGCCCACCAGCGACCAATGCTGTCAACGCAATTTCATCGACTGCTATGGCGCACATCAACTTCCGCATCCCAAGCGGCGTCGACCCGGCCGAAGCACAGGAGGCACTGGAGAATCACCTGCGCGCGCATGCTCCGTGGGGCGTGAAGGTGACGGTCGAGCGCGACGAGCTAGCGAACCCATTCCGGGCCAATGTTGAGGGCAAGGTTGTGCAGCTGGTTGCCGACAGCCTGTCGGCCGCCTACGGCAAGGAGACGGCAAGCATGGGCGAGGGAGCCTCGATTCCGCTGTGCGCCACTTTGCTGGAGGCCGTACCAGGTGCTGACATCGCACTCTACGGTGTGGAAGAGCCACAGGCCCGCATTCACTCGGCTGATGAATCGGTCGACCCGAACGAGATTCGCGACATCGCTATTGGCGAGGCGGTTTTCCTGGCCTCTGTCAACGGAATTTAACGGGGACAGCAAAGAATCCACCAAAGATATTGATTGAATGACTTGTGTCACATCTTTTACCTGTAGTAAGGTTCCACCCATGCAGCAGAACATTCTTATTCGAGTAGCGAAGGCTACGAACCCCGGTGGAGGCCGACAGGACTGACCCCTCCACACGGGGTCTCTGGCCGCAACTTCTCAAAGCACTTGGTTGGTCCGCCACTCACAGCAAAAGCAACTAAGCAAAGGACCAGAAAAGAATGTTTCCCACTCGCACCCAGAAGAACATGTCCACTTCGACGACGTTCACGGGCAAGCGCCCTTCGTTGGAGCACCAGGACGACGGCAATGTGCGAACTTATTCCGACGATCCATTTAGGGCTCGATTCGGACATCGCCTGCCTCGAGGCTTAAGGCAAGAAGCTCGTGGCATGAACTGGCAGAAGTTCAAGGACACCTACTCCCCCACGAGCGGCCCGGTTCAGATCAAGAATTTCGAGGCAACCCGCGGCACCCTGGGGCGCTGGAATTTCAACGCTGACTTAACACTGACCGACAAGGACGACCACACCCACACCTTCACCCAGGAGATTACCGCTATGGGGCCGGTGTCGGCTTGCACTAATCTGCTGGCTGATGCAGGTTACCGCGTGGAAATCGTGGAATTCCACCAGTTCGAAATCTTCGAAGCTACCGCTACCTTTGTCTATGCAGGTCACAACAATGACCATGTGTGGACCATGGGCTTCGGCCAGACTCCGGAGGCTTCCGTGCTCTCCGCTTTGGTCTGCGCTGCTAACCGCCTGCATGGGTAGGACGCGGATGCTGCTCGTTTAGTAAACGGGGGGG
>NZ_KV787354.1:0-2349 GCF_001807075.1 Corynebacterium sp. HMSC14B06
CACAACCAAGCAGCAGCCACCCCGTGAGCAGCAGAAGAAGACTTTACCTTCATCGCAAACACAAGTCAAACCGACCGTGAATACAAAGTAAACTCTCCCCCACATCACCACAACAAGCGATCACATCGCCCTGTCGCGCTGACCCCGGATACATTACACACACTTCTCACATAAAGCGAACCTGCAGGTCACAACGCCTTTCTAGTGTATTTCCGAGCTAATAGAAAACCATAACCCTAGAGTCTCACTTAAAGCTGTTCCGCAATGCATTCGTTCAGCGGCTTCCCACGCACACTCACGAGTTATCTCAGCAAAGTGACGTGACCCGATGGCCTCGTCGTAAAGCGAGATGGAGCGAAACCACCCCAATAGAAAGCTCCAGTGAGGAAAACCTGGACTAGGGAACTAAAGTCGAACTGTGACTACATCAACGAAGACCGATACTCAGACGGTTCATCCGGTCGATGAGTATCCGGGCCATGTGAAACTGCTTGTACTCGGCTTTCAACATGTGCTCGCCGCGTATGCAGGCGCGGTGGCAGTCCCGCTTTTCGTGGGCTGGGCACTTGTGGATGCCGGGCGTATGTCCCCGTCCGATATTCCGCACCTAATTGCTGCGGACCTGTTTGTTGCAGGCATCGCCACCATCGTACAGTCGGTGGGTATTTGGCGATTTGGTGTGCGACTACCACTGATTCAGGGCTGTACCTTCTCTGCCGCGATTCCGATGGTTACTATCGGATCGCAATACGGCGTACCCGCAATCTACGGTTCGGTGATTGCATCGGGCATTTTCATGATGCTCTTTGCACCGCTTTTTGCGTCGCTTCTACGCCTATTTCCGCCGTTGGTCACTGGCACGGTGCTATTGATTATCGGCACGACGCTTATGCCAGTCGCAGCCGACTGGGTTGGTGGCGGTGCTGAAGTCAAGGACACTCCAGATTTCGGCGCACCTCAAAACTTGGCAGTAGCTGCGTTTGTGTTGGTCTTAATTCTCAGTATTGAGCGATGGGCACCAGAATGGCTCGCCCGCATTGCCGTTCTAGTGGGCATGATCTCCGGATTGCTGCTATGCATTCCATTGGGAATGGTGGATTGGTCTGGAACTAAGGACTCACCAGTCTTCGGGTTGACGCATCCATTCTACTTTGGCATGCCTGAATTCGTCCTCTCGGCTGTATTTGCCATGTGCATTGTTTCGCTTGTGACTATGGTCGAAGCGACTGGCGACGTACTTGCAATCGGCGAGATTACCGAATCCGAGATTGATAATCACCGTATTGCCGACACACTGCGTGCCGACGGTGCTGCGACCGTAATTGGCGGTATTTTCAATACCTTCCAATACACGGCGTTTGCCCAGAACATTGGCGTCCTATCCATCACGGGCGTACGTTCCCGATGGGTTACCGCAGCTGCAGGTGGAATGCTGCTGATCCTGGGTTTGATTCCAAAGACGGCCGCTCTCGTTGCCGCTATCCCAGCTCCAGTTTTGGGAGGTGCCGGTATCGCCTTGTTCGGTATGGTCGCAGCATCGGGCGTCCGCACTCTATCCAAGGTTACGTTCACTGAATCCAACGTGATTGTCGTGGGTATTCCGTTGGCATTGGCATTACTTCCTGCTGTATCGCCCGAACTATTCTCCGGACTACCGGCATGGGCGCAAACGTTTATGGCTTCAGGTATCTGCGTAGGTTCCGTCGCTGCTATCATCTTGAATCTTTTGTTCAACACCGCCGACCGTGCACCGCACGCCGTTACTCCGAGTGCTCACGACACCTTCCGCGGAGGTATTAACTCTGAAGATAAGGACCACGACGGCTACGGAGACGTCCCGTCGGCTAAGCCGAGCAGTAATAACTAACCTCGGTACTTTGATTAGCGCGACTGCATAGCTTAATCCCAGACAGGGCTAACTTAACTAAATACGACACCCTCCCGTATGGGCGCAGGCAATACCTCACCTATACGGGATTTTCTTTTGGCGTGATCGAGGACGCCGCCACAGCATCTCGTAGGTACGAGTCGAAGATCAGAGCTGACTACTAAGTAAGCGTATGTCTCCCTATTTGGACAGCTTGGTAATAAAGCCTCAATTGGACTGGGGTATCAGTATGTAGGGATGAGTGGCGGTGATAGTCACAGAAGTGCAATGGATGAATCGCACACGCCACCAAGCTAAGAGCCAGAATTCGAGGAGCCTCCGCGACCGGTCTACTGCGCACCGGGCCCCTTCCAAATACCCACAACCAAGCAAAATCAATGGCTATCACCGAGACATAAGCTACGACATCTATCGATTGAATGTTGTTTACTTGTGGGTAAAACAAAAGCGGGCCGCGGCCA
>NZ_KV787355.1:0-199142 GCF_001807075.1 Corynebacterium sp. HMSC14B06
ACACACGCCCTTATTTAAGCGAATCCGCTGGTAGAACCATGAAAAGAATTCACTTTAGTTAACCCCGTACGCCAAATCAGAGACTTCCTACGGACCTGACCCCCATGTGGTGGACACCTGATATCCAGCCCAGTCGAGCTGGGAAGAAAGGTAATCTACCACCATGTCCAGGTACTCCGAACAGTTCAAACGCGATGCCGTAGCCCTCTATGAGAACAACGAGGATCTCTCGCTGAACTCAGCATCAGCTGAGCTCGGTATCAACCGTGCCTCGCTACATTCTTGGGTCAAAAAGTACGGCACTGGCAAACGTGCCCGCATTAAAGCCGTGCACGATCAAGCCCAAGCGGCGAATGATTCTGCGCGAATCCGTCAGCTGGAAAAAGAAGTCTCTAAGCTGCGCGAAGAACGCGACATCCTGCGTAAGGCCGCGAAATATTTTGCCGAAGAGACTCACTGGTGATCCGCTTCCAGTTTGTCGATGACCACCGAACCGAGTACTCGGTTAAGCGGATGTGCGATGTGTTAAAGCTGAATCGTTCCTCGTTTTACAAGTGGGTGAGCACCCGTAAAAACGCAGGTTAAAGATGTATTCTGATGCCGTTATTGGTGCAAGAATCAAGACCATCTTCGATGATGAGCACGGGCTTTATGGTGCTAAACGCATCGCCGCAAGCCTCAAGGAGGACACGACGTATACCCCGATCAATCACAAGAAAGTTGCACGCATCATGAAATCCATGGGGTTAAAAGGCTTTAGCAAACGGCGTCGATGCATTACTACCAGGCGTAAGCCTGGTCACCGTGTCATGCCAGATCTAGTAGGCCGCAAGTTCACAGCTGGCGAGCCAAATCGTGTGTATGTCGGTGACATTACTTACCTGCCGTGTAGGGGAGGCAAAAACATGTACCTTGCCACAGTCATTGACACGTATTCACGTAAACTTGCAGGTTATGCACTCGCAGACCACATGCGGGTCTCACTAGTTATCGATGCTCTAGCCCACGCACACGGCGTGCGCGGCAGTCTTGACGGGACTATTTTCCATTCCGATCACGGCAGCGTGTACACCTCACAAGACTTTAGGAACTACTGCTCGTCGTTAGGTGTGCGCCAGTCCATGGGCGCGGTTGGAACGAGTGCCGATAATGCCCTGGCAGAATCCTTTAACGCCACCTTAAAGCGGGAAGTGCTGCGTGATCGGAAAGTCTTTGACAACCCAATTAGCTGTCGTCAAGAGGTCTTCCGGTGGTGCATGCGCTACAACACGCGCAGGCGGCACTCCTGGTGCAATCTCGTAGCTCCTGATGTCTTTGAAGCCGAGACTTCGGCTATACTGACCACAGCAGCATAGCTAGCCCCCGATGTGTCCACTTTCCGGGGGTCGGGCCCTACGGCTCGGTCTCTACTTGTCAGCAACTCAGCAACCGACCAATTACTTAGTCAGAGCCGCCTTGTCACCTGCGAGTCGTCGCCAAGCAGTGGCAGATGCGACACCCATCAGCGCACCCGCCCCCAGAAACACGCTGCCTGCACCCATCGCGGTAGCACCCACACCAGCAATCGGCGGCAGGATGACCTGCGCCAAGCGGTTACCCATTAGCCGGATGGACAACGCCTGAGCACGCACCTCGGCATCCACCAGGGAACTCACCCACGTCATCGACATGGGCATCACAAAGCCCCAGGCCAAACCGCAGATACCAACAGCAATAACCATGAGCCACGCACTCTGCAGCCACGGCATAGCCAAAAGCGGCATGACACCGGCACAAACTGCAATGATAAGGACCCGATTGCGATTAGCTTTGCGCAAAACAGTCGGCATGAGGGCTCGGGAAATAATCGCAAGACCACTACGCGCACCAAGGATCGCCGTCACCTCGGCAACACTAAAGCCCAGTTCACGTCCCAGCACCGGCACATATGCCGTCAACAGGTCAATGGCTACGATGACCGCAATTGAGACAGACATAGCGCTGGACATGCCATCGATACGCAGGATGCTTAAGACCGATGCGCCACTGGCTTCGGCCTGCGCCAGCCGCCTCTCCTCCATCCGGCTGCGGTCGCTAACAGTCGACGCCGGAGAATACTCAGTTGAGCTAGCAGCTTGCACTTCGGCGGCTGCATTTGCTTCGTGCCGTCGATAAGCAGTTGCGACCGGCCAGCCGATGACCAGGGCGACCGCACCGATTCCCGTCATCGTCCAGAGCGCGGAAGTGGTGGCGGTCATGGCGCTGCCGTCGTGGTTGGGAGTGAGCAGACCCGCACCGACGATGCCGAGGAACTGCCCGACGGAGATTCCAAGCGTGAAGTATGCAAAGAGGCTATCAAGCCCGGCGACGCCGCCACGCAGGTGCGAAACCATGCCTTGAGCGGCGATGAGCGTGGTCATGTGGGCAAAACCCAGGGCCACGTAGCCGATCAGAAGAATAGGTAGGTTCGGCGAGAGCGACATTACTGCTGCAGCGATGACGGTGGCGACGAGACCGGAGTACATGACTTCGGTGGCACGATGGCTGTCGACAAGCTTGCCGGCGGGAAGCGCAATAATAAGAGGTACAAGTGAAAATGCGGCAGTGAACCAACCGACGGTGGCGGCGGAACCGCCAAAATCGAGGACTCGCCAAGAAAGCAGCACGCGACCGCCGTTGAAAACCGCTTGCCCCAACACAGTAATGAGAACCAATAGGCCGAACCAGCGTCTCATACCTGTTTGTAACTCCCCTTCTCCTGTGTGGTCGCACTCTTCGCGGGGCGATTTCTTTGCACGTCAATACCTAAATTGATCGGTGCTTTCTCGTCGGCTCGCACTTCTGCCAACCCGCGAAGAACGGTCAAAGCAATGCGGCTTATTAAGAATAGTCCCTGAAGTTAAACATGTTTAGCGCATAGAATGAATTATTCGGGCATCCTTGTCGATGTAACCGGTTTTCTTATTTAGTTAATAAAGAATCAGGAATTAGGAGCCATGCTTGAACGCACATTGGTGTTCGTCGATACGTCATATTTACTGGCGAGCTTTTACAACTCGTGGGAAACCGGAGCCCGCGGGCAATTAGAAATCGACCTTAGAGAAGTAGTTAGTGTCCTTGACCGAATGATTAACCAGCAGCTGAACCAGCCAGTTCAGCGGCAACTTTGGTACGACGGCATCCCGGAGTCGGGGCCGCATCGTTACCAGCGCTCACTGCGCACGATTGATGGTGTGCAGCTGCGCGCAGGTCAGCTCATTGAATGGGGTGACCGACGGACGCAGAAGGCCGTCGATACGCGACTCGTCGCAGACATGGTTGTCGCCGGCCTGCGCAACCAAGTTTCCGATATCGTGCTGGTCTCGGGCGATGCGGACATGCTGCCCGGCGTCGCTGAGGCTTCGGCCGCCGGTGTGCGCGTGCATCTCTACGGCTTCGGCTGGGACTCCATGTCCGGTGCACTTCGCCATGCCTGCGATTCGACGACAATCCTCGATCCCCGCGAGGACTTCGCCGACGCCATGCAGCTCAATGTCCTCGAGGGCCCAATCCCACCGGTCGTCCGCACGAATAAGCCGCTGGGCGATGCCGAACCAATCGAAGATCTCGGTGCCACCTGTGTACCGGATACGCGCATCACTCCTCCGGGCGAGGACTCGCTTGACGACGGCACGGAGAACACTCCCTCCGCTGCCGACGGTGATGTTGCTTCGCCGGAGGCCGGCTCTCCGGAGGTTCCGCAGGACCAGCGCGTTGTGCCATCCCCCACAGCTGACCGCGACTCCGACTGTCGCAGCGAAGACAATGCCGCAGCCACGCCGACGGCCAAGGCCGACTCGCCGAAGTTCAACGAGGTCGAACACGCGGCCAAGATGGGTGCCCGGGAAATCCCGGCGCAGGCTGAGCACCGCGCTGAGGTAGAGCGCACCGGCGGTTTGGAAACTACACAGGTGGATTCCGCTGCTTCGGGCGTTTCGGCTGACTCGCCAACACAGCAAACGCAGCCAACGCAGCCAGCACAGCCTTCTCCAGCGGCCATGCCCGGCGCGACAGTCAACACTGGCAGTGGGGCTGGTAACGACACTGCGAACAACACCGGAGCCGAGAATGCAGGCGCGTCTGCCCCCGATTCCGCGTCGTCGACTGCAGTTGGCAGTGGGGGGTCGGCGACGGAGCCGTCGACAAGCGAAGACGGTGCCAACACGAGTACGCCGAAACCAAGCCCGCGGCCGAATCCTTCGATGATGGCGCCAAGGAGGAAGCTGCGTAGTCGATACGTGCCCCTGCCGAACGAGGTGTGGGCATCCGCGGGTTTTCAGACGCCGTTCGATGTGGGACAGCAGTACGCGAACTGGTGGTACGAGAATATTGCGAACGAGCAGGCGCGCGATAGTGCCCACTTGCTCTCTGGTGGTGGGCTGCCACCGGACATTGATCGTCCGCTGCTGCAGTTTGCGTGCGAAACCCTGCACGAATACACGCTGACGGAGACGCAGCGCGTCAATCTGCGCGATGGTTTCCACGCCGGTATCCGCGGAGTGCTGCTCGCGCGGAAGAACGGCGAATTGGAGTAATAGCGCGCCTCACGGATTCGGCAGTTTCGGTGGCTTCAGCACTGCTGGCGCTACTGTCGCTGCTGGTGCTGCTGGCGCTGCTGGTGCGAGAAAGTGTCGGGGTTTATGTCAGTTTAGGGTGGTTTTTCCCGCTCAAACTGACATAAACCCCGACACTTTCTTGTTGGCGATCGTTGGCAACTGGTGAACGCTACTTCGCTTCGTCTGCGTCCGTTGTGGTGTCCTCAACGGCCTCAACGGACTCGGCGGACTCGGCGGCCTCCAGCTCGCCGGCGTTATCCTTCGCGGCAGAACCGGATTCGAGAGCAGCGTTTTCATTATTCATCTGGGCACGAATTTCGGCCAGACGCATGTCAGCAGCGGCATCGCGAGTCGAAGTCTCGATCTCAGCCATACGACCTGCCTGTGAGGATTCCGCGAGCTCCTGAGCGCCCAACGCATTGGCGTAGCGGCCTTCAATCTTCTCACGGACCGAATCCAAAGTCGGCACATTCGGATCCTCGGAAATACCCTGCATGCTCTGGAGAGTCTTCGACGCGGTCTCTTGCATCTTGGCCTGATCCGCCTGCGACTCCAGCTTGCGGATATCCTGCTTAATCTGCTCGTAGCGAGCCTGCGACTGCTGCGCCTGACGCTGTGCCTCCTCAGCAGCAGATACGGCCTGCTGGTGGAGCTGCGTAGTATTTTCCAGCTCCTTTTCAACATTCACCAGCTGGGTGGCAAACACCTCAGCAGTGCTTTCCATCTTCTGTGCAGTGGCCTCATCGCCCTTGGCACGAGCCTGATCCGCGTTGGCGAGTGCCTGGCGGGTGTTCTCGGTAATCTTGTCACGCTCAGAGGTCAACCGCCCCAGCTGCATTTCCAGCTGATTGCGGTTGCCGATGATAGCCGCAGCCTGACGCTGAATCTCCTGATGGCGCTGACGCTCGGCCTCAGCTGCCTGTGCAATCTGAACCTTCGGATCCGCATTGTCCTCGATTTTCTTATCAAACGAAGACATCATGTACTTCCAGCCCTTGGCAAATGGATTAGCCATGCAAATCCAACCTTCCTCAACATATGCGGAATAACTAATCGGAACCGAGAAGATTCCATCTCTTAAAAAATTGTACGTGAGCTAGCTCGCTCTCTCTCGGCAAACGGAAAGAGCTGGTTACCGACAAGCAAGACTCCCCCAGAGTTGTAAACTCTCTAAACATGGTTCATTGCCCTCAACGCGCGTACCGCGGACTTGCCGCGAGTCTCGCCGCGGTAATTACTCTGTCAGCAACTGCGCCGCTGGCTAACGCGACAGTCACCGCAACTGCTGACTCCACCAATACCGGCGCATTTTCGCAGGTAGTCGTCGCAGCTCCATCCTCAACGGAGCCGACTAAGCCCTCCGACGCAAAAACCAAGAAGACCACCGAAAAACCAGCAGGAAAGGCTCCCGAGAAGCACACAGGGAAAACCGCGGAGAAGTGGGCGGAACAGTCGGCAGAGAAGTCGGCAGAGAAAACCTCTTCAACGACATCGGAAACGTCCTCAACGGAGCCGTCGGAAAGCACTGCGAAAAGTGAGCCGAAGGCGTTTCCCCCACTTGTGCCAGGGGCGAATACCCAGTGGGGCCTTGGCGTCCAAACTCGTCTCGACCAGGTGACCGAGAAGTTTGATGCTAAGGGCGGCATGCTCGGCATGGGCATCCTGGATCGCCAGACCGGTGAGTTCATCTGCAACGCACACTGTGATGATGTTTTTCGCCTCGCCAGCCTGATGAAGGTATTCATCGCCGATGTCGTGGCCTACTCCAACTACACACAGCCGAAGAAGGGCGAGATCGTCGCTGGCCAGGGCGATATGCCGGTTGAGGGCAACCCTGATGCCATGCTGCGCGACGACATGATTCGATACTCCAACAATGAAGCAACTGACGAGCTGTGGGATTCCTACGGCGGTGTACGCATCGTTGACAATGTCCGGCAGCGCTACGGCCTGTCGGATAAGACCGTCGGCTCGCCTATGTGGGGAGCCACCACTAGTACGCCAGCCGACATGGTCGCCTACTTTGACCGCATGCTGAGCGAAGAAGGCGGACTGAGCGACACGGAGACCAAATACATGCGTCAGCTGATGTACTCACTGCCGCGTTACTCCTACGGCGATGCAGACCAGAACTTCGGTCTGCGTGCAGCGCTACCGAAGGAAACGATTGCCAACAAATCCGGTTGGTACGAAGAGCAGCACACCACTGCCGGGTTCCTTGGCGACGATGACCGTTACGCTATCGCGGTTCTGGGCAAAAACCTGACCGCCAACGACCTCACCGAAGCTGTCAAGCACGTGTTCCCGAGCGGGCAGGTTCTGCCAACAGGTGAGAAGGAGACAAAGCATGCCCGCACCAGCGCACCACTGTCGATTGAGGAAAACTCAAACAAAGTCGCTCCAGCCCTGTGGGCACTAGTAGCGGCACTCGCTGGCTTTGGTATTGGCTGGCTCATTCGTGGCCAGCGCGCGGACTAGATACAAAAAGTCCCCGCGGGCTTGAGGCGCGGGGGCTCATGCGGCAGTGCTCTAAGTTGGAAAACGCACAGTATGCGGACTAAACCGCAGAATTTACTCGGTAGCGCTATCCTGTGCGGCCTGCTCGGCAATCTGCGCACGGACATCATCCATGTTCAGCTCCGAAGCCTGGCCAACCAGGTCGCTCAGAGCGGTCTCAGGCAGCACACCAGAGTGCTGGAACAGCAGGATTCCCTCGCGGAAAACAAACAGCGTCGGAATCGACTGAATGCCCAGGGCGGCCGAAACCTCCTGGTTGGCATCGGTGTCCAGCTTTGCGAACACTACCTCTGGGTGCTTCTCCGAAGCCTTCTCATAAATCGGGGCGAACTGGCGGCACGGACCGCACCAGGATGCCCAGGCATCAACGAGCACAATGTCGTTGTTCTGAATAGTCTCAGCGAAAGTCTCGTTCGTAATATCAACAGTTGCCATGGGTCTAACTCCTCTTACTCTTTAACGTCGTGTTCTAACTTCACGTTCTTTACGTAGGTTTTTACCCGTTAGTTCCCCACAACGCACGCGGGAGTCGATTCATTCCCGCCGGGTTCGCGGGGACGTCGTAAAGCGGCGCGTGCTAGTGGTTGATGCGGACAGTGTTGGCCTGTTTACCCAGGCCATCGATGGTGATGATCATTTCCTGACCATCCTGAAGGTAGGTCTGCGGGCTCATGCCGTGACCAACACCCGCCGGCGTTCCCGTGGAGATGACATCGCCCGGGTTCAGCTGCACGAACTGTGAGATGTAGGCGATTAACTTCGCCGGGGAGAAAACAAGGTCCGCAATCGGGGCATCCTGGCGCAGCTCTCCGTCGACATATGTGCGCACCCGTGCGGAGTCCGCATCGAAAGCATCTGCTGTGAGCATCCACGGGCCGAAAGCACTGGCGCGCTGCAACGTCTTCCCCTGTAGCCACTGCGCGGTGGCGTACTGGAAATCGCGCTGGGTGAAGTCATTCATAATCGCGTACCCAGCGATAGCGTCCTGTGCCTGCTCCTCCGACACCCGCAAGCAGGTCTCGCCGACGATAACCGCGAGCTCGCCTTCATAATCGAGCTTTTCCGCGCAGGCCTCCGGCACTCGGATATCATCCTTCGCACCGGCAACGGCATCGGCAAACTTCGCGAATAGCGTCGGCACCTCGGGACGCTCGTGTCCCATCTCATCGATGTGGGCGGCATAGTTCAGGCCGACGCAAACAATCTTGCCCGGCCGCGTGATCAGCGGCGCGAACGCCCACGTGCTCTCCGCCATGACGTTGTCAGGGTTGTTCCCCGCCTCCGCCAAGAGTTCTTCCGCTTCACGACGCCACGTTGGCCGCGCTAACACATCTCCGAGACAGTGGTCATCAAAAAGGACCGCTACGCCGTCGCCGAGAACAGCGGCGCGGGTTGCACCCTGGTATCGCAACGTTGCTAGACGCATGGCTTTCTCATTTCTTCATGGCTATTCTCTGTGTCACTTCTGCCGCCTGATCGGCTCCCGGTTCCACGCTACCGCCTTGTTGAGCTGAATTAGGAAGCAGGTTCGCTCTTAGGCTGCCGCGGAGCCTCGCCTTCAGGCAGGGAAGAAGGATTCTGACTGCGCTGAAGGGCACGCTGCCCCGGCGTAGTCATGCGCACTACCCACGCAGGACGGACAAAGAGCCACCCGGCACCGATGGCAAGCAGCAACCTGTGCAGACCAAGGCACAGCATCGCCGCAATGATAGTCACCAGCGGCGTCATGATGGCCAAGTGTGGGTCCTTTGGCAGGATGAGGTCGCAAATAATCATGACCACAACCAACATTGGAATGTGCATAAGGAAGATAGGCAGCGTTCGGCCGCCAACCTTTTCAAAAGGCACAACTAGGCGAGTGTTCTGCAGCATCGCCATGACATTGATTGCAGCCAGTGCGCCAGTGGTGGACAGGTACACACGGGTGAAGCCGACGTTGCCTTCGTTAAAGCTCGAGTAGGTCGCCTGCACCCAGATCGCCACCGACAGGAACGCCGTCAGCGTCACTAGTAGTGCGAGACCACTGCGACGCTGTGCCATCCGGAAGATCCAGGGCGCGCCGTACATGCCCAGCACGTAGAAGAACAGCATTTTGCTGACAAAGTCCCACGACCAGCTGGACGAGGCAAAAGGCGCCCATGCACTAATGAGGCCTGTAACGATGAGCTGAATCACCGGATGCACCCAGCGGAATGCTCGTGTGAGAATTGCAAACAGCGCCAGCGCCCACAGAAACCACAGGTAGGAAGTTGGCTCGATGATCGCGTGAAGCGTGTTGTAAATTCGCGGCCCCCACGCGCTGTGGTCCGTAATCGGCGGCGGAGACACTATGCCATCGGCATCCACGTGCGTATATGGCATGAGGAAAAGCACGAAGTCACGCAGTGGCACCCAAATCACGTAGAGATAGACCATCACCCAGATTCGGCGATTGGCCAACTTATGCCACGACTCCTTGAGTGCCTTGCCGGCGAACAGACCAGATAGCAGGAAAAACAGCGGCATACGGATTGGTCCGAGGAAGAAGTTAATCCCCGCCCACTGCGCCGTGTAGTAACCGTGCGCTTGCAGCTCTGTGATGGCATGGCCAAGCACAACTAAAAGAATGCACAGCCCCTTAGCCGCATCTACCCAACCGACGCGCTGTTTCGGCGCACTCTTCTGCCTTTTCGCTTTGGCCTCCGCTGCCACGGGAGCGGCAGTTGGTGACATAGTGCTTCCCCGCTTCCCGACGACTCCGCGTAACCCTCAAAACCTTCAAAACCATCAACGCACGAAAACTCGCCCTATTGACTGTCACTCACCTTACCTAGCCACCCGGATTGCACTAATTCTGGGTGGCTAGGCCAGGCACCTAGAGAGAACCGCTGGGCTCCTCCGCCAGGTTGGCGAACCTGGAGTAATGCAGCTGGTGGGCCACAGCAATGCTTCCGGTCGGTCCACCACGGTGCTTTGCGACGATAATATCCGCCTCACCAGCACGTTCATGGTCAGCCTCCTGCGAGTCCGGCCGGTAAATCAGCATGACGATATCGGCATCCTGCTCCAGCGAACCCGACTCACGCAGGTCCGAGACCTGTGGCTTCTTATCTGTGCGAGCTTCCGGACCACGATTCAGCTGCGAAATTGCAATCAGCGGTACCTCGAGCTCCTTCGCCAACAACTTGAGCTGACGGGAGAACTCCGAGACCTCTTGCTGCCTGGACTCGACTTTTTTACCCGAGCTCATCAGCTGCAGGTAGTCGACCACGATCATCTTCAGATCGTGCTTCTGCTTCAGCTGACGTGCCTTCGCGCGAATTTCCATCATGGTCAGGTTCGGCGAGTCATCAATAAACAGCGGAGCATCACGAATCTTGTCGCCGACCTCGACCAGCTTTGTCCAGTCCCGCTCATCCAGGTCACCGGAGCGCAAAGATGCCATGTTGATCTTCGCCTCTGCGGACATGATGCGCATCATGATTTCATTGCGCGACATTTCCAACGAGAAAATTGCGCTGGTCATGCCGTTGCGAATCGAGGCCGAACGCATGAAGTCCATTGCAAGCGTGGACTTACCCACACCCGGACGGGCCGCAATAATCACCATCTGACCTGGGTGAAGGCCATTTGTCAGCTTGTCCAGGTTGGTAATCCCCGTCGGCACACCCTGCGCCAGACCGCCGTTTTGGGTAATAAGATCCAGTTCCTCCAGCGTGTCATCCAGGACATCGGCGATGGGAACGTAGTCATTCTTCGTGTTCTCACGTCCAACGCTGAAAATGAGCTGCTGCGCCTCATCCACCAGCTGCTCCGGCTCCGTGTCCTCCGCGCCCGCATAGCCAATCTGGGCGATTTTCGTGCCGGCCTCTACCAGGCGACGGATTGTCGCCTTCTCCGCAACAATTCGGGCATAGAACTGCGCATTCGCCGCCGTTGGCACCAGGGAGGCCAAGGTGTGCAGGTACAGCGGACCACCGATGCGCTCCAGGTCTCCAGTTCGATCCAGACGACCTGCCAGCAAAATGGGGTCAATTTCCGAGGACTCACCGTAGAGGTGCAAAATCGCCGAGTAAATCGTCTGGTGCGCTGGCCGGTAGAAATCCTCCGGCGTCAGCTGCTCGTACACATCCGCAACGACCTCTGAGTTCAGCAGCATCGCGCCGAGCACACTCTGCTCCGCCTCGATATTGTGCGGCGGGGTGCGCTCAAAAGTCGCGCCCGCGACCGCACTCGCACGAGCGCCACGACCACGGTCTCGCTCCCAGTCCCGCGCCCCAGATCCGCTTGCCGACGATCCGTTGCCCGAGCTCTGCGAGAAGGAATACTCCTCCGGTGGCGCATCCTCTACCGGCGGTTCCGGGGGCAGCGGAACGTCATCGAAGGAATCATCGTGGGAATTTACCGAGTAGGAGGACGCCTCGTCCCCTGCTCCGGAATGACCACCATCACCTACAGGCTGACTCATCGTGAGCAGCTCCTCCCCTTCTGGACCACTTAGGTGCCTTTTCAACCCTGTTGCTGACTGACCGTCACACTCAATATGTCTGTTCCGACCGCCAGCACTGGACACCTGATTACCTACCGCAGTTATACCTGTTCGAGCGGATTGACGGACCTGTAAAAGTACCCTTGAAGGCCCCGGAAAACAATCTTCTACGGTGTTTATCCCCGAAGTTATCCACAGCACCTGTGGACAAGCCTGGGGAGAACATGTGCACAATCAAGAAAAGTCCAGGTGAACGGTCCGTAACCCTAAACCGCCGCTTGAATGTTAACGGGGGTAGCGGAGTTTCAACCCGGAAATATTCTATCTACGCAGGTCAGTGCGTATTTGCCTTAATTCTGCACAAATGTAATCCTCTGTTACCTCGTTAGCATCGATGCTGCTCATGCGGAGATTATTAACGATAAATTAATAAAAATCTCGCGCTCTCCAGAAAAGTTATCCACGGCAGCCAGGCAAGTTACCCACAGGTTTATCCACAGCAATCATCGTTAGCCTGTGGACAAGTCGTAGACGCTCTTTCCAACACCTGCGTAAAAGGCTTTAAACCAGCCTTAAACCACGAAAAGCCCCGACCTTTCACTACGAAAGATCAGAGCTTCACGTGTGCTGTTGTCATTGGGCCTCAGAGCCCGCGCAGTCTTTAAACGCGGTGCTCGTCAGCCGCCGTCAAAGTAAAAACTCTAAACCGCGAACTTACGCGGCGACGACCTGTACGGAAACATGCGCGGTAATCTGCGGGTGCAGCGCGATGTCAACGGTGTGCTTACCAAGGGACTTGATCTGGCTCGGAGCAAGCACGACTGCGCGCTTGTCGATAGCCTGACCGGAAGCCTTACGAACTGCATCGGCGATGTCACCCTTGGTGACAGAACCGAACAGCTTGCCATTTTCCGAAGCCTTCACAGCAACGGAGACGTTGTCGAGCGAATCAATCTTCTGCTTGACTTCACGTGCATGGTCGAGGTCGCGGATAGCGCGAGCCTCCTGGGCACGACGAATGCCCTCGATCTGCTTTTCTGCGCCGCGGGTGGCAACAATTGCCAGTCCGCGAGGAAGCAGGTAGTTACGTCCGTAGCCGGCCTTGACCTCAACGATGTCGCCTGCGACACCGAGCTTGTCAACGTCGGCGGTGAGGATCAGCTTCATGATCCCTGCCTTTCGCTGGATATGTCTTTAAAAGATTATGAGAATTGTGGATGCTAAATCTGCTGCAAACTAGTCACGTAGTGCCGTGGCTGGAAGGAGCTTAGAACGGAGGCTCATCGCCGCCGAAGCCGCCACCGGCCGGAGGAGCTGAGTTCCACGGATCTTCCGCAGGAGCTCCGCCACCAAAACCGCGATCGCCCTGTCCACCCTGGTTGCCCTGGTTTCCACCAAAGCCACCGCCGAAACCACCACCGGCATTTCCGCCCTGGCTGCGGTTGCCGCCGCCAAAGTTTCCACCGCCGTTGCGTGGAGTGCGCGTGACCTGAGCTCGAGCGAACTTCAGGGACGGGCCCACCTCATCGACCTCAACCTCAAAGACGGTACGACGCTCGCCCTCGCGGGTCTCGTAACTGCGCTGGCGCAGACGACCCTGGACGATGACGCGCATGCCCTTGGAGAGACTTTCGACAGCGTTCTCCGCCGCCTCACGCCACAGGCTGCAGGTGAGGAACATGCCCTCGCCGTCAACCCACTGGCCATCTCGGTACACCCGCGGAGTCGACGCAACGCGGAAGTTCGCGACGGCGGTGCCGTTCTGGGTGTACTTAAGCTCCGGGTCAGCAACCAGGTTGCCAACCACTGTGATTTGTACGTCTCCCTGAGCCATGCTTCTTCTCCTCGGTTGTATTCTGTCGAGCTGATGATGGGGCTTTCGCCCGCTATCCTACGGCTTTCGCTTTACCGGTGTGCCCCATTCGAGCACTCTGGCTACGCAAATATGACGCAGATTAACGATCAACCCGCAGCACCTTGGTGCGCAGGATGCTGTCGTTCAGATTCAGACGACGGTCGAGTTCCAGCACGGTTGCGGACTCGCAGGTGAGGTCGACGACAACGTAGATGCCGTCTTCCTTCTTCTCGATCGGGTAGGCGAGGTGGCGCTTACCCCAGATGTCCACCTTCTCCACCTTGCCGTTCTCCTTGCGGACAACGTCGAGGTACTTCTCCAGGGACGGGCCTACGGTGCGCTCATCCTGAGACGGATCGATAATAATCATTACTTCGTAGTGACGCACGGACCTCATCACCTCCTATGGTCTAGTTCTTGTATTTCGGCTACACAGCGTGGTGCGCTGGCACTGTCTTTCATGCCAACCGCTATGCAGCAGGAGGATCGTTGCGTCAAGCAACCCTGCCAGGGTACCGCAGGCAGAGGTATATGTCCTAATCGCAGGCGCCGTCGGCAAGCAGTACCGGCAAGCGGTGTCAGGGCGCCGAATAAAAAGAGACGCACACAGAGCTACTGCGTGCGTCTCTTTGAATTGTGAAGTTGTCGCGTGCTTGGTGGGCAGTTAGCGCTCTAGCAGCTAACTACCTGGCCTGCGTCCTACATTGATGTCGAGGAAGCATGTGCCAACGCAATAATCACCGGAATGACTGTCGCGAATAGGAAAGCTGCCAGGCACAGAGCCCAAATGATTGCCGGTTTCCACTTCTGCATGAAGCCCCAAAAGGCCGTGCCGAACATCAGGAAGCCAATCGCGACGCAGACGATGGTGAAAATCACCCACGTGTCCACTTACTGTCCACCTCCAGGGTTACCGGGGTCTCCGCCGCCTTCATTGCCACCGCCGAAACCACCGCCTCCCGGAATCGGGATGGGCAGTAGGTCAGCGATTCCGCCGCCACCGCCTCCGCCATCGCCACCCGGAACCGGAAGCGGTGCAGGCTGCTCCTCGGAGGACTCAGAGGTCGACTCCTCGGCCGACTCCTCTTCTGTGGTCTCCGGGGCATAGCCCTGGTCATAGCCAGAGTCAGAGGTCGACGGCGCCTGGTACTGCGGCGCACCTGCGACACCACCGATTGGCTCCGGCTTGGTGAAGTACTCAAAGTCCTCGTTAGACAGTGCGTTATCCATGGTGTACTTCCACAGATCGCCCGGGGTTTGCGAGCCGTACATGATGCCACCATAGGAGTTGTAGAGCGCCGAACCATCGACGTTGCCAACCCACACTGCAGTCGACAGCTGCGGTGTCGAACCGATCATCCACGCATCCTTGTTCTGGCCGGTGTCACCCAACTGCGTAGTACCGGTCTTGGCGGCCGACGGGCGACCACCACTCAAGGGCTTGTTGCTGTAACCGGCAATAGGCTCCATGGCCGATATCATATTGGTGGCCACTGCCTTGGAAACTCGACGGTCGCCCTTGTCAGCGTTGGACTCGTAAACAATCTCGCCCTTGGAGTTTTCGACCTTCTCTACGAAGTGAGTCTGCTGATAGACGCCATCGTTAGTCAGGGTAGCCAGACCAACGGCCATATCCAGCGGACGTGAGAGGTACTGACCCAGGGCGATACCGTCCTGCGAGTGACCGTTGTCGTCCATCAGAGTCTTTTCAATACCCGGGATGGACTCAGCCACGCCCAGACGATGAGCCATTTTGGCGGTGTCATCCGGACCATTCTTCAGGTCGCGCTGCAGGCGAATAAACGGGGTGTTCAGCGACTGCTTCAGGGACTCATAAAGCGGAAGCACGCCACCGCCGGCACCGCCGTCGTTGTGCAGAGTGACGTTACCGGACTGCACAGGTGCCGAAGAGTACTGCGCGGTCAGTGGAATACCTTGATCGAGAGCTGCTGCCAGCGCAAAAATCTTGAAAGTAGAGCCGGTCTGCAGACCGCTGTTTGCGTAGTCCCAACCAGTCGGATCGTCGCCACCGTAGTAGGCGCGGACAGCACCGGTCTTCGGCTCCACCGAAACGATGGCGGCACGCAAACCCGTTGACTGATCGACGTAGTTTTCCATCGCATCCAGGGCAGCCTGCTGCACCGTCGGGTCAATGGTCGTCGTAATGCGTAGACCGCCAGTGTTGACCTCCTGCTCGGAGATACCTTCGCGCTCCAACTCAGCCAGAACCTGATTCTTAATCATGGCAGCCGGGCCGGGCTCCGGAGCCTGCTTCGGCGCCAACGCCGGATCGATGGTCTCCGGGTACTGCATTCCCGCGCGGTCCTGCGGCGAGACGATGTTCATCTCCACCAGGCCATCGAGGACGTAGTTCCAACGCTGCTCAGCCTCCGGGCGGTTAGTCCACGGATCCAGTGCAGATGGACGCTGAATCGAGGCTGCCAGCACAGCACCCTCTTCGGCATTCAGCTCACCGACTTCCTTACCGAAGTAGGCCTTCGACGCTGCCGCGATACCGTATGCGTTACGACCAAAGTAAATCGTGTTGAGGTAGGCCTCAAGGATTTCGTCCTTAGTCCACTCCCGCGCCATCTTCGCCGACATGACCAGTTCCTTGGCCTTACGGGTCAGCGTGCGCTCATTGCCCACCACAGCATTCTTGACGTACTGCTGCGTAATGGTCGAGCCGCCACCGGCACTGGAATTACCAGTCACGACTCCCAGAGCCGCACGGGCATAACCAGTCAAGGAAAAACCCGGGTTGGTATAGAAATCACGATCCTCAGCTGCCAGCACTGCATTGCGTACAGCATCCGGCACCTTGTCGATAGTGATGTTGCTTCGGTTACCGCCCTCGGGGACGATGCGCGTGATTTCCTTTTCACCACTGCGGTCATAAATCACCGCAATCTGGCTATTGGCCAACTCCTCTGGCTCCGGCACGTCCGTTGTCGCATAAGCAACACCGAACACAACTACCGGCAACAGCACGACCAGCGCCACGGCTAGACCGAGCCACGCTAAAATTCGCCGCTTATTATCAGTCGGCTGTTCTTCTTGCGCCATCGAGCTTTCCTCTTCATGGTCATCTGGTTCATGGTCATCTGGGGCGTACTGCCCCTTCTCCGGGTCCGGCTCGCTTGCCGACGTCATCTCTGAATCGGTAGCCAGACCCTCGTCATTGCCACCGACCGGAACAGCATCAATGCTGTCACTGGAATCGTCGTCAAGCGATGCGTCATCGGAGCGTGCGTGCGTATTGAAGGAATCAGCATCCGGCTGATCCCACCACTCGCCTGATGAATTAGAACCCTGGCCCTCGTGAGGGCTGTTAGGACCGCCTGGGCTATCGGGTCGATCATTGCTCACGGGTGCTCTCCCTAGTTTTCTGACTCTTCTCGAGCTGCCTGAAGTGTCCGGGTCAGGAAACTCCACTTGCAGTCGGGGCACACCTCAACTTCTTTGACGGTGCACGAACCATATTCATTAACTATTGCGGATAATTCGTTTTCAGTACAAGCAGAGCCGGAACGACGGCCCAAGTTTTCTCCGAACACCCAGAATACGAGTCGGAGGTCGAATTTGCGACATACTGGGCACTCTTCCTGGGACTTTCTGCCGTGAAAACGCGCGGCAGCGACCAGCCGAGCATCGGCATCACAGAGTGATTTTCGTGAAATCTCCCCTGCACGCCACTGCTCCAATAACTGCTTCTTGAGCAAGGAGTGATCGATCTCGCCCTGCCATGTCATCACGAAGACAGATTAGCAGGCGTGTGCGGGCTGATTTCACCCCCGCTTTATCGGTACACACATGCCCCCTCACGGTTCGGGCATCGGCAAAAAACGCATAAAGGTATAACGTCACGCTCGTTACCTCAATGCGTGCACCCACTCACGGCCGCACCGCGGACGTAAGGCCCTGGTGCGGGGTCCTGATGCTTGGTCCTGATGCGGGTTCCCGGTGTGAGTTCCCGGCGCGAGGTCAAAGCCTCCGAGCACATAGTTTCAAGGAGAATTACCAAATGAGTTCAATTCGCGTCGCTATCGTCGGCGTCGGCAACTGCGCCTCCTCCCTGGTGCAGGGTGTCGAGTTCTACCGCGATGCAAAGCCCGATGAGACCATTCCTGGCCTCATGCACGTCGTCTTCGGCGACTACCACGTCTCCGATGTCGAGTTCGTCGCAGCTTTCGATGTTGACGACAAGAAGGTCGGCAAGGACCTCTCCGAGGCCATTGTTTCCTCCGAGAACTGCACCATCAAGATCGCCGATGTCCCGACTCTCGGCGTTGAGGTTCAGCGGGGCCCGACCCTGGACGGCGTTGGCAAGTACTACGCGGACACCATCGACGAATCCCCAGCTGAACCGGTCGACGTTGTTCAGGCGCTGCAGGATGCCAAGGTCGATGTCCTGGTCTCCTACCTGCCAGTTGGTTCCGAGCAGGCCGACAAGTTCTACGCACAGTGCGCCATTGACGCTGGTGTAGCCTTCGTCAATGCCCTGCCGGTCTTCATCGCTTCCGACCCGGAGTGGGCCAAGAAGTTCGAAGACGCAGGCGTTCCGATCGTCGGCGACGACATCAAGAGCCAGGTCGGCGCAACCATCACCCACCGCGTCATGGCCAAGCTATTTGAGGACCGCGGTGTTCGCCTCGAGCGCACCCTGCAGCTCAACGTCGGCGGCAATATGGACTTCAAGAACATGCTCGAGCGCGACCGCCTCGAGTCCAAGAAGATCTCCAAGACCCAGGCCGTCACCTCCAATCTCACCGGTCCGCTGGCCGGCAAGATCGACGACCGCAACGTCCACATCGGCCCGTCGGACTGGGTGGACTGGCTGGATGACCGCAAGTGGGCCTACGTCCGACTCGAGGGCAAGGCCTTCGGCGAGGTGCCGCTGAACCTTGAGTACAAGCTCGAGGTCTGGGACTCCCCGAACTCCGCTGGCATCATCATCGATGCTGTTCGCGCTGCCAAGATCGCCAAGGATCGCGGCATCGGCGGCCCGGTCTACGCCGCTTCTTCCTACCTGATGAAGTCCCCGCCGAAGCAGCTTGCCGACGATGTTGCGCGAGCACAGCTCGAAGCATTCATCAAGGGCGAAGACTAAAAGGTACAAGCACTCAAAAGTACAAGCGAGCAGCTCCGAGAGCATGTGCCTTGAAAAGTGCCAGCCGGTTACCCATGCGGTAGCCGCTGGCGCTTTTGTGCTTCTCTCTCCCCTATCCTCCCCGCGTCTCTTCCACGCCTTCTCGCCCTACTCGCTGCTGCGCCCATCTCGTCCCCGCCATGGATGCGTGCGCTGCAGTCGTCGTAAAGCAGACAGCAATACACCCGCGAGGATGAATCTGCGAGACATATCACAAGCCAAAAGCATTCGCGAAAGTAGCCGTATGGCTACCTCCAACCCAACGTTCTAAGTACAGAAGAAGTGACACTTTAGGGGGTTTCTGCCAGCACCGAAAAACCTTATACGCAGATAGGTTTAATGTTTTGTACTGGGGTTTTAGATGTTTGGTGGAAAATTCCTGGTGATTTCATCGCCGAAATCACCAGTTGTAGAAAAATAAATAGCACCCCAAATAAATTTCGTATTGGCAACTAGCACTGTTCGCATATAACATCGTCGCTATGACATTATCTTCGGGCTCGATTGGCAATCCTGATGCCGTTACTCCTCTGTCGCTCGCTAAGCGCATTCGCCCTCTCCTGACTCGCGCTGAGCTGCTCTACAGTCGCCGCTCCTCGGAGTCCCAGCTCAGCCGCGCGCAGCTGTCCATCATGATGACCCTGGAGGCACTGGGCGCCTGCCGTATCAGCCAGTTGGCTGAGGCCGAGGCCATCCGCATGCCCACCGCCTCCAACGCCGTGCACCACTTGGAGGTCGCCGGCATGGTGGAGCGCGTCCGCGACAGCAAAGACCGTCGTGGCGTCCGCGTTGAACTGACCGACCGTGGCCGTGAAGAGCTGCACCGTGTTTCTGAAGAGCGCGATCAGCAGATGGCTGAGATGTTCAGCACGCTGAGCCAGGAAGAGCTGGAATTTGGCGCTGGTCTTGAGACGATTCTGTCCAAGATTCTCGAAAACTACCCGGAGCACCCAAAGACAAACCCAAACGTCTAGTCTCTTTTCCAGCTAGCCCTGCCCTCTTTAAGCCCACAGGCAGGATACATAGCTTTTACACTTCCTCGGTGCCGTTTTAAATATGCCCGCCTATCCACGTAGGCTATTACCCAGAAGCACCACTTGGATATTTCTGAGTAATCACAGGAGGATTAGCGATGGCTTCCCGCCCGCTTCGTATCATGATTGCGTGGCGTCCAGGCGAGTACGGCACCGAAACGCTTGCTTACGCCGCTTGGTTAGCTCGCACCACGAAGGTGCAGATTCGCGTTGTCAGCGCACTGTCGCGCGGCTGGCCGCTGACCTCACTGGCTCGGTTGAGCACCAATGACTCCTGGGTTTCCCACGAAACCGAGTCTCTTGAAAAAATCATCAAGGATGAGCTAAAGCTCGCTGGCCTGCGCAAGGGCATGCTTGACGACGATGCCGTACGAATCATCGAATCCTCCAGCGAATCCACAACTATCTGCAACGAAGCCGAAGAATTCGAAGCCGATGTGGTTTTGCTTGGCACGCGCCGAAGCAATACCAAGGACTGGACCGCCAAGAACCGCAGTCGCTTTACTGCGGGATCAACCTCGGATGCGCTGCTGCATTACTCGCCAATCCCGCTGGGATTGGCGATCCCCGGCGCGAAGCTTTCTAAGCACGGTGTGACCCGTGTCAGCATTTGCTACATTGACACCCCGCAGTCCCACCATGCATTGAATAAGGCTGCTGACCTGGCATATCGCTGGGAAGTTCCCCTGCGCCTGGTCTCGTTTACGCCTCGTGGTGCGACCATGTACCCAACGGAGAACGGCTACGGCCCCTCCTCTGACCTGATGATTGAGTGGCGCGAGCAGGCTATGGGGCTGCTCGACCGCGGTATCGACCGCGCACATACCCGTTACCCAGACCTTTCCGTTGATGCGGAAGTGGCGTCCGGCAACGGTTGGGAAGAGGCCATTCAGTCCATCAAGTGGAAAAAGGGAGACTTGCTCGTTTTGGGTTCGTCTACCCTTGGCCCATTCGGACGAATTTTCATCGGCTCGTCGACTAACCACATCGTTCGCCACAGCCCGGTGCCAATGCTGATTACTCCGGCCTAGTATGGCAGGCACATCAGACGGCATTTAGAGGCGAGGGGAGCAGAAGGTGGATAATTCACCGAAGCGCAGTACACCAGAGCGCAATGAGGATGAAATCTTCGACGAGCTTGAGCGCAAGATGTATTCCGGAAAGCGTGCCTACATCTACACCGCGGGTGTGATTCTTACGACGCTGCTCGCGGGCCTCATTATCGGCATCGCCGGCGCCATTGTCGGTGGCCCCACCTGTGATGCGGGTAAGTCCAGCTTCCTCTGCTCCCGCACTTGGGAGATCCTTTTCCCCGTTGTCCCGGGCGTAATCTCCCTGGTCGGCTGCCTTTTGGGCTTCTGGCAGACCTACGTGGAGTGGAAGAACTTCCGCAACTGGCGCGCGTGGCTCGCTATGTGCTGGGTGCTCATGCCCTTCACTTTGATGTGGATGCTCTCCACATTCGGCGTCCTGATTCTGGGCGTTAAGTAGGGGTAAGAGGCGGCCAGCCTCGGAGCCACCCCTTGAGGCTTTTGCGAGAAAGTCTCAAGCGAGAAAGTGTCTGGGTTTATGTCAAATTTGAGCCGATTTTAGGCTTCAAACTGACATAAACCCAGACACTTTCTTGTAGGCATTAGCCTCCCGGCTACTTCTTCACAACCAGGTTGACCATCTTGCCCGGAACGACAATGACCTTCACGATATTGCCACCGGCGTTTTCCACAGCTGCGACAACCTTTTCGTCGGCACGCGCGGCGGCCTCGATGTCCTCGCGGGAAGCATCGGTAGCCACGTCAATGCGAGCGCGAACCTTGCCGTTAATCTGAACTGGCAGCTCGACGGTGTCGTCGACCAGCCACTTCTCGTCAACTGCCGGCCACGGGCCGTGTGCCAGGGACTCGGTGTGGCCGAGGCGGCTCCACAGTTCCTCCGCGATATGCGGCGCGACCGGACCAAGCATGAGGGCCAGCGGCTCCACGGCGGCGCGCGGTGCACCGGCCGAACCGTAGGTCTTAGTCAGGTAGTTGACGTACTCAATGAGCTTTGCGACGGCCGTGTTGTCACGCAGCTCTGCGTAATCGGAGGTAACCCCTTCCACGGTGCGGTTGAGGGCCTTGAGGTCGTCGTCGGAAAGCGCTGCGTCCGTGACGGCGAGCTCACCGGAGTCCTCATTGACCACCAGGCGCCAAGCGCGCTGGAGGAAGCGCTGCGAGCCGACCAGATCCTTCGTCGCCCACGGGCGGGAGGTGTCCAGCGGACCCATGGCCATCTCGTAGACGCGCAGGGTGTCAGCGCCGTAGTTGTCGCAGACCTCGTCGGGGGAGACGGCGTTCTTCAGGGACTTGCCCATCTTGCCGTACTCCTGGAAAACTTCCAGGTCAGAGCCGTCTTCGGCGCCGCCTGGGATGAGGAACTTACCATCGCGCTCAACAACCTGATCCGCCGGCTGGTAGACACCACGGGCATCGGTGTAGGCGTAGGCCTGGATGTAGCCCTGGTTGAACAGACGGCGGTACGGCTCCTTGGAGGTCACGTAGCCGAGGTCGAAGAGGACCTTGTGCCAGAAGCGGGAGTAGAGCAGGTGCAGCACTGCGTGCTCGACGCCACCGACGTAGAGGTCGACGCCGCCTGGGTCGTCCTTACCGTGAGTCTCCGGGCGAGGGCCGGTCCAGTAGCGCTCGTTTTCCAGGTCAACGAACTCCTCAGCGTTGTTCGGGTCGATGTAGCGCAGCTGGTACCAGGAGGAACCTGCCCAGTTCGGCATGACATTGGTGTCACGGCGGTACTTCTTCTTGCCATCGCCGAGATCGAGCTCGACATTGACCCAGTCAGTGGCCTTGTCCAGTGGAGCCTTTGGCTCGGTGTCGGCGTCGTCCGGGTCGAAGGTGACCGGCTTGTAGTCCTCGACCTCTGGCAGCTCGACCGGAAGCATGGACTCGGGCAGCGCGTGGGCGTGACCGTCCTCGTCGTAGACGATGGGGAAGGGCTCGCCCCAGTAGCGCTGGCGGGCGAACAGCCAGTCGCGCAGCTTGTACTGGACCTTCTCGTGACCAGCACCTTCCTTCTCCAACCACTCAATGACGGTGGCGATGGCGGTGTCCTTGTCCAGGCCATTGATGTCCAGGCCGGAATCATTGGCGGAGTTCACGCACGTACCGTTACCGACGTACGCCTCCTTTGCAATGTCACCACCTGCGACGACCTCGCGGATTGGCAGACCGAAGGCAGTGGCGAACTCGTAGTCGCGCTCATCGTGGGCCGGGACAGCCATGATGGCACCGGTGCCGTAGCCAATCAAGACATAGTCGGAAATGAACACCGGCACCTGCTCACCGCTCACCGGGTTGGTGGCGTAAGCGCCCAGGAAGACACCGGTCTTTTCCTTGTTCTCCTGGCGTTCCAGGTCGGACTTGGAGGCAATTGCGGCGCGGTAAGCGGCGACGGCCTCGGCTGGGGTTTCCTTGCCGAAGGTCCAGCGCTCATCCACGCCCTCGTAGGAACCGCTGCCGGCTTCGACCAGCTGATCCACCAGCTCGTGCTCAGGAGCGAGCACCATGTAAGAGGCTCCGAAGAGAGTGTCCGGGCGAGTGGTGAAGACCCTGATCTTGGTGGAGACCTTCGGGCCGACCTCGGCTGTGAAGTCGACCTCGGCACCGCGGGAGCGGCCAATCCAGTTGCGCTGCATGGACTTGACCTTGTCTGGCCAGTCCAGCAGCTCCAGGTCGTCGACCAGGCGGTCAGCGTATGCGGTGATGCGCATCATCCACTGGCCCAGCCGCTTGCGGAACACCGGGAAGTTACCGCGCTCCGAACGGCCCTCGGCGGTCACTTCTTCGTTGGACAGCACAGTGCCGAGGCCCGGACACCAGTTGACCATCGAATTCGACTGGTAAACCAGACGGAATTCGTCGACTGCTTCGCGCTGCTCGGTCTCGCTGAGCTCAGCGTAGACGCGACCGTCCTTGGTATCCATCTCGCCCGACTCCAACAGTGGAATCAGCTCATCGATGCGACGGGCCTTCTTCTGATCCTCATCGAACCAGGCGTTGTAAATCTGCAGGAAAATCCACTGCGTCCACTTGTAGTAGTCCTGGTCAGTGGTCGCGAAAACACGGCGGCGGTCATGGCCAAGTCCCAGGCGGCCCAGCTGGCGCTCCATGTTGGCGATATTCGTTTCCGTCGTCACGCGCGGGTGCGTACCGGTCTGGATTGCGAACTGCTCCGCCGGCAGACCGAAGGCGTCGTAGCCCAGGGTGTGCAGCACGTTTGCGCCCTGCATGCGGTGGAAGCGCGCGAAGACATCGGTGGCGATGTATCCCAGCGGGTGGCCTACGTGCAGACCGACACCGGACGGGTACGGGAACATGTCCTGGACGAAAAGCTTGTCCTTCGGCGGAGTCGAACCGTCGGCAGCTGCCAAATCCCCCACCGGGTTGGGGGCGTAGAAGGTGCCGTTATCTTTCCAATACGCCTGCCACTTTCCCTCTAGCTGAGTCGCCAGCTCGGGGGAGTAGCGGTAGTCGGTGGCTTCTGCCGAGGACGAGGACTTTTCGCTGTTGGTCATGGTCTCACAGTCTAATAGGTGCGTTTGGCACGTGCTCAACCACCTATATAAATTGGAAGCATGATTGTCATCCCTGTAATTACCCTGGTTCTGGCTGTTTGCATAGCCGTTGTCGCTGGTTTGGCATGGTCGGCGAAGCTACCGGGTAATAACTGGATCGGAATTCGTGCGCCTGAGGCTCGAAAGTCCCAGGAAAACTGGGATATTACGCACCGCGTCGCCGGCCCGCCGTGGGCTGTGTCCGCTGTCGCTTTCCTCGGTGCCACCATGCTCGGCTTCCTCGCCATCCGCCCGGAGGCCTCTGGTTGGATGTGGCTGTGGTACGCCGTCGCTCTGCTCGCCGGTATCGCCATGCTCGGCATTGGTGCGGCTATCGGCTCGCACACCATCGCGCTTTACGACGCCAAGGTCTCCGCCGAGTCCGGCTCCGGTTGTGGGTGCGGCGACGGTGACAGCGGCTGTGGCTGTGGCTCCGCCGCCACTGATGCCACCGACACTGCGGCTGATGATGCCTGCTGCTCCGACAACCCGGCAGCTGACTGCGGTGTCTCCGGTGGCTGCAGCTCCTGCGGTCTGGAAGGACTGTGCACGGACAAGGGCTCATCCGCGAATGCCACTTTCAAGCCTGTGGACAAGGATGCGCTGCGCAAGGCAGCTGAGCAGAAGAAGTAAGAAAATTATTGCAGAGAAAAGCTTCTGCAAAATAGTAAGACAACCTCTGGTTGCCCACTAAGCTATTTGTCCATGTGGCAACGAATTGTGAATTGGCGTCCAGATCCCCTCATCGTCGGTATCGTTGCTGCAGCGATACTGGCGATTATTTTTCCTGCAAGCGGCACTACCGCTGAGGTTTTCAGCTGGGCCACAAAGATCGCCATTGGCTTCTTGTTCTTCCTCTATGGCGCGCGCCTGAGCCCGCAGGATGCGTTGGCCGGTGTTAAGCATTGGCGGCTGCACATAACCATTCTGGCTTTCACATTCGTGCTGTTCCCAATCCTCGGCCTGCTGATGAAACCCCTGGATTGGATTCTTTCTCCTGGCCTCTACCTGGGCATTTTGTACATGACGCTGGCACCGTCGACGGTGCAGTCGAGTGTGAACTTCACCTCCATCGCCAAGGGCAATGTCGCCGGCGCAATCGTCAGTGCCTCGGCATCTAACCTGCTGGGCATTGTGGTCACACCGGTGCTGGTGATGCTGTTGATGGCCACCGGTGGCGGCGTTCATGTGGATTCGTCGGTGTTCTTGGATATTTCGCTGCAGTTGCTGCTGCCATTCGCAATCGGCCAGCTCACTCGCCGTTGGACCCTGAAGTTTGCCGCCGCGAAGACGACTAAGAACGTTGACCGCCTATCCATCGCAATGGTCGTTTACGCAGCCTTCTCCCAGGGCATGGTGCAGGGCATCTGGTCGAAGGTGCCGGCAGGGGACATTGTCATCCTGTGTGTGCTTTCGGTCGTGCTGGTGGAATTCGTTTTGCGGTTGTCCGGATTCATCGCAAACAAGATGGGCTTCGACCGCAAGGACCGCATTGCGATTCAGTTCTGCGGTTCGAAGAAGTCCCTGGCCACCGGTCTGCCAATGGCTGCCGTTATCTTCGGTGCCGATGCCAGCCTCTACATTTTGCCGCTGATGATTTTCCACCAGATTCAGCTGATGATCTGTGCGGTCTACGCCGCTCGCTGGGGCAAGGAAGCAGAAGCTGAGCCGGAGCCACAACCCGCTTAACGCGGTCTAGCGCATGGACCCGAGGGGCGAATCCGGCTTGGCACATATACTGGGGCGCACAACATATGGTTCGGTTTTAAACGAGCAAACGAAAGTGTGAGATTCAGCATGGCTAACGAGAATCCGGCTCCGTTCTCCCCGGAACAGCGCGCCGCAGAAGAGACCGCAATCAACGAGTTCTGGTCGTGGTGGAACTCTTTTGGCGCCGATGCGCTCGACTCGATGTTTAGTGTCCAGCTCGGTATCGATGGTGCTCCGAACGCCGCCGATGTGGACATTATTGATGTCCAGAAGGAGGTCGGCGGCCGCATCGCCGCTATTAATGACCGGCTCATCTGGGGGTTTGAGGCTGGCGCTCCGTATTCTCGCCACCTTCTGACTGTTAGCGCTGCCGGCGATCCGGAGCTGCGTCCGGTCGCTCGCCGTTGGCTGGAGGCCGCGCCTGACGACGGCGCGGTGTGGTCTTTCACCGACCTCCGTCAGGCGGATCCGGCGATGAAGCTGTCGCTGGGGGATGTCGCGGCCACGTTGGTTGCACAGGGTGCGCTCGAGGCCGATGCTCCGGCCGAGGTCGATCCGGCAGACGCCCGCGTGGCTGTTAGCAGTGGTCATGGGGCAGTGGACGTTCGTCTATTCCACCCGCTGTTCCCGGCAATTGCTCAGTTGGAGGACGGTGAGCGCTTGGTAGCTCAGCTCGGTTTCACGCTGCTGCAGCTGGCTCTGGGGGAGGAGGACTTCGGCCTATGGCTACGCGGTTTTGCCTTCGCCGGCGAGGAGCCGGAAGGTGCGATCCCGCTACCGGAGCTGGGCGGTGTCGTCGAGAAGCTCGCGGAAGAGTGCCCGGAGTGGCTCACCATTGATGCCGAAGCCAACGGCCAGCCACTCGTCGTCGCCACCCGCGCTCCGATTACGCAGCTGGTGAGCCCGACTATGACGCAGCATGTGCTGATTCAGCTCATGCTCGGCAATATTGACGACAAGGGCTTGCCGACGGACGAATCGAAGGAATCCCTCTCCGAGTTCAATACCGCTGCCGCTGAAGCCATCGCTGAGGACAAGGGTATTTTTGTCGCAACTGAGCAATCCGATGGCATGGCTCTGATGCACTTCTTTATTGACCCGGCATCTGATGCGGAGGCGGGTCTGCGAGCTGTTGCGGAGACGTGGGCCGAGGGAGAGCATGTCGTCGATACCGGTTACGATCCAGCTTGGCAGCGCGTCGGTCACCTGCGCGTGTAGATTGGTTTTTTGTTATGCACGCTCGTCATCGTGACGGTTTCGTGAAACGACCTTCAATCGTTTGCGAAACTGCCTCCGATAGATAAACCCACCGCTTTTCGCGGTGGGTTTAGTCGTTTTCGCCGCGATCCAGGCGCTAACCAATAAGAAACACAACATGGTTCGTCCCCTCTAAAACGACTAATAGCCCGGAACCTCAAATCGGTTTTCCGAGCTAACTGTGTGATAAGTATTCAGTTGGTCTTAGGCCACGTGCTGCGCAGGCGGCGCGTTCGGGTGCGCGCTAGCAAGCTCCGGATCGCGCGGCGGATGCGGCTCTCGTACTTTTGGTGGCGGTGTCTTTTCATCTCGCTCAACCCGGCCAAGAAAGCGCCGGATCATGGAGGCATTGGCCGCAACCACACCAAGGGCTGTATAGAAGAAAGCCGCAGCAAAGCCACGAACAGGCCTCCTAGTGTGATCACCAATAGCAGCACCACCACGATTGTTCTTCACATAGTCGTTACGGGTTTCAATCACATTGCGCCAGGTACCGTAAATTTTCTGCCACTCAGGTGTCTTGTACGCCGGGCCAGTCTGGCGGTAGCGAATACCCTCTGTGTGAGGGATGGTCACAGAGGACTTATTGGTACAGCACTTGCCCATCTGGCTGCGCGGGGCTTCAAGACTAGGTGTTGGGATAATAGGAAGACCTTTAGCCCGAGCGTCCTGCCTCTCGGCCTTTTGCACCAAGGGACATACCAGTGTCTTTCCCCTACCGCGACCAGGACAAATAAACATTTGGCTCTCGCCGGTATCATCAACACCTTTACGACGCATGGCATAAGCGCGGCGCTCGTTAATACGGGCCTTGTAGGTGTCCTCATCAATAAGACCAGCCCTAAACTGCTCAGTGGCCTCAATCAGTGACTTCGGCATGGCCGGGCAATACCAGTGGCCTTCCACAAGGCTCATGGTTTCAAAGCTGCCACGTTGGCCCAACTGGTTGGACTTGTAATCACCAACCAGCGTGTATCCCTTTTTACGTAGTGGCTCGTGGAAGTCTTTGGTTTTGGCCACAGCGAAGTACGCACGGTCGCCAACTACCACGCCTTTTGGTGTGCTCGGATCATCGGTGAGGTGCCTCATGGCTTGCAGCCCACGGATAGCAGGACTGTGACTGGGCCGGTCAAAAGCCATGCCCATAATCAGGTGAGGCTGTGCATATGGGCCTTGATTTCGGATAACTCCAGCCACAAGGGTGGCCTCCCAGCCCCACACGTGCTTAGCGTTCTTCCTTCGCTTGTTCTCGCCGTGGGTTTCCTGCCGCTCGTCGCGGGAGTACCAGCCTGCCTCCGGCTCAGACGACATAAGATCATCCGGCCGGTTCGTCCATCGGTTGTTTCCACGGCGAACCCCTGGAATCAGTGTGCCGTCTAGGGTGAGGTCTCCCTGCCAGTTGTTTAGGTACTCCTCCGGCATGTCTTTAGTACTGGCCATGACCAGCTGGTTGAAGACATAGGTGGCACGCTGCCATTTTTCTTCGCGGCGCTTTGGGTCTTGTTCGTCCATTAGCCGGTTGAACTCGGCACGGGTTAGCCGCGCGTGGTGCGGGATGTTGTCGAAAGGATCAACCAGCTCTAAGAACCTGTGCAACGCACGCCATAGGCGGTGGTACCACAGGCCGTGCTGAACAAAGTAATTGTCGCCCACGCGGTGTGCCTTGTCGCGGCTGGGTAGCTCAAGGAGTTCCAGGGCTTTTTCAGTGGTGTCTTCACTGGCTAGCAGGGCAACCATGGTGGTCAGATGCATGGGTTGCCCGGAGCGAGCCAGAATCAGATACAGCGCAAGGATGGCGCGGTCGCTGACAGTCTTTGGTCGTCCACCTTTCTGCGGGTCGTATCCTTCCTCGCGCCGCCACGTCTCAAGGTGAAAGCAGATGTCGGTGCGGTCGATGATGCCCAGTGCCCAGGACACACTAGCTCCGTCCAGGCGCAGCAGCGGGGTGGGAGTAACCGATATGCGGGCCATTTAGCTCTCCTCCCCTGTAGGTTCCACCAGCCGCAGCGGCGGGTAAGCCGGTTCGTCCCTGTTGCCTGTAGTCCACACCCAGTACTCGGCCTCAGTTAGTGCCCCGGCCTCGACGATCATTCGGTGGAAGGTGTCGTGGAAGGGCTGTATGGTGCCGGTGGCATAGACCAGCTGGTTAAAGTCCACGCGCTCGGCGGCATGATGAGCAATCCAGGTATAGCGCAGCCTGTTGATGTTGGGTGCAAGCCCGGTACTCGACGGGTTTTGGCTGGTCTTGTGGATAAAGTCAGGTATCAGGTGTGGGCCTGTGGCATCGTTGCGGCGGCGTGCTGAGTTTGGTTTCACCAGTGGTTCGTGCTTACGGTCTGCGCCCACACCGCGCAGGACTTGGCGCATGACATCGCTATAAGGCGCGGAAAGCGGAATGGTTCGCGACGTAAGGCCTCGCCCACCGCGGGCATGTACTGCCAGCACGGTGCCGAAGTCAGTGAAGTCACCATAACGGCAGTGATAGATCTCCTCCGTGGTCATGCCAGCACCCAGACCTAAGGCCACAAGGATCCAGGCCACGCGCCGCGATTCGCGGCGCGGTCTAGAGCGCAACCAATCCGTAATACGGATCAGCTCGTGGGAGGTGTAGGCGCGGCGCTTCGACTCGCCGCAGGATGAATAACTTCGGGTAGATCTTCTACCCAATCCAGCGCGCCGTGGTGCTCGATGACGTGGCGCGCGCAGCGGTTAAGGAGGCGGCGGGTGGCATCGAGGCTGGTTGTGGATAAATCCGTGCGGTATTGCAGGTAGTTGTGGATGGAGCCGCCGTCTTTAAGCAGCATGATGCAGTTGTCCAAGGTTAAATCCACGTACCAGCGCTTATGCACGTAGCAAAAATATGCAGCGAGTTGGCGCTTGCGGTTGCCTGCGGCCACAGGTGTGGTGGCGGGCAGTAATCCACGTGTAGTCAGTGTGTCGATCACGGCATAGACCTCACTGTATTTAGACTTAAGTGGTTCGTCCTTTAGTTCTGTTGTCTGAAAAGGTGGCTCGTGGCTTCCGACATTCCTGCTGAGGCTCCGGTCAGGCGCTACGCCGACTGGCCCAACGCCCACATCGAGGCCCATGACCCGGTGATGCGGAAGTTGCAGGACTTCGCCCGCAACGTCCAACAGCTCACCGTGGACGGCAGCTACCCCAGTGCCAAGCACCTGGCCGAGGCCTGCGGGGTTCCGGCCTCCACCATCACCCGCATCATCCGCGGCGAGATGATCCCGACGGGACGTGTCATCGCCAATATCGAGATCACCACAGGCAAATCCTTGTGGCCGCGCCATAGCAGCCACCGATACGGGATCTAGTGGCCCCAGCGTTGGAAACTGCATGTCTTCAACGCTGGTCAAGTGGCTTTTCGGGTGGCGTTGTGTACTCATGGCCCAAGAGATGAGCACACATCGACCTCAAAACTGGTGGCGGTACCTTCGCTTTAAGACCCCGCATTAAACCCGCAGGTCAAAGCCTGGTTCGTCCCCATGTTCAGTTTTGTCGAAATCGAGCCGGTTTGCGTATCCGCAAATATGGTTTGCATATCCGCAAACGCCGGGCCTTAAAAAGACCCCATGTACAGCGCTAGCTACAGCACGTGCAGCCCGCCGACAATTGGCCCATTGGCGGAGCCTCCTGCCAGCAGCATCCGGTAGGCGTGGCGGCGGTTAGCCCCGGCCTCGACCACGTAGTCCTCGAACTGATGCAGCGACTTTAGTCCCGCTGCCGCACACAGCACATCAGCTGGCACCCCGGCTAGAATCCGGTCAACGATCCAGGTGTTGCGCAGCCTGCGGGTATCCGGCACCATCTCCGGGGACGTGCTCGGTGTTACCCGGCGCAAATACGCCGAGAGCTGGCCCACATGCTCATTATCGCGGCCGGGCCGAAACAGGTAGTCGTCTGGCGCGGTGGAGTTAATCACGGCTTGTAGTGACTCGATGTGTGTTTTCAGCAGGGGCACCTCGCGCGGGCCTGCCCCACGGTAGCCGTGCGGGAAAAGCAACACGCCGTCCTGGTCTACGCGCACGTCCTGGCCTTTAAGCGTGCAGATTTCACCTGCACGCAAGCCCGCGCCCAGTGTCAGCGACAGCACGGTTAGGAAGTTGCGGCGGCGCGCAGCCGTGGGCTGGGATAAAGCCCAATCCCACAGACGGTCGGTGGCGTAGCGGTCGTAGGGTTTAAGCGCAGGCTCATAGGTAATCGGGTGCTGAAAGTCGGGGTTCCAGTCGTCGTTTAGTGCCTCGCCCACCCGGTACAGCAGCGAGCGCTGCGTACCTGCGGTGGACGGGCTTAACTTCGCTCCCGCCCCGGTCAGGAAGTAGTTTCCAATGATGTCGGGGTGGAAGACGGTTTCGACGGAGACCACACCGTAGCTCACCCACACCCAGGCGGATAGCTTGGCCACGACATTGAGCGTCATGCGCAGTGTGTCGCGGCTGGTGGACTCGGGTGTAATGTCCAGTGCTCGCACGCAGTCGCGGGTGAAGTCAGCAACCTGGCTCCAGTGCTCCTCGCGTACGGCCTGTGGTGTGTAGTTGGCGATGATTGCCTCAAAGTCAGCTGCGGTGTAGTTACTCGTCATGTCCCTTTCTCCTTAACCCAGCAGTGATTAGGGATGTACAAGATGCAGCAGGCGGGTTCTTTAACTCAGAGAGCCAGACTGCATCTTGCGCTATCCAGTCTGGTTTGCGGATACGCAATTTCGCAAGGAGGTGGTGCCACAGCGCCGACCGCGCAGGTCTTGTTTATATGGCCAGTATCTGCGCGGTTTTATGCGCACCGGCGGAACGAACCTCCACAGCATGTGGTGTGTTTTCTCACGTGGCCACACCATATCTAGTACCCCCGCTCATGTGGCGTGGTGACCTCCTGACGCAACCCCGAGTCACGCGGTGGTGCCGTCTTGTGCCTCGCCGCGACTGGCACCCCAACATATAGATCTGCTGCCCCCGTGTGAGGTTAGTAAGTCAGGCCACGACCTGCGCAGCTACGAAAACACGGTGCGCCATGGGCTAGCGTGAGCACCGTTGGGACAGTTTGCGGATACGCAATTTAGGCCAGTTCCCCAATGGCACCCGTGCCGTGCCGCGCGGCGCAATCCCGATCCACCGCGCGGACAGTTTGCGGATACGCAAATCTACATCCCCGCAAGCTGTGCCCAATGCCTGTCCACACCGCACACGAAAGGGGACGAACCATGTCCACACTCGACATGAGCACACCACTGTACTGCCAGTACTTCACCGCCGAGCTTGAGGTAGACGACCTCGCCCAAGTCACCGAAACCCTGAAACAGGGAAAACAGGTGGCCGACACCATCTTGTCCATGTCCACCGCCGCGCTCTACAACCACGTCCTTGACTTCACCGGCCCAAAGGGGCGTATCACCGAGCGCGAAATCAACGTCCTCACCGCGTTTAACTCCATGTCCGTAGCCACCGCCCCGGTGCGCGTCACGTTTGTCACCTTGGCCGACACCTACGGCAACCGCACAGGACTCACCCGAATCCAGGGCGGTTTGCCCGCCTCGCAGGGGATAATCCCGCTTACCCGGTCTGTAAACGAGGCCACGGTTGCAGACATGTCTGCCACCACACCAGGACTCACCATCAATCTGCCCTATAGTGTCCACGACGACCTGATCATTCGCTGCACGACTTTTGACCCGGACGGGTGCGTTCCCGAAGCAAAGGACGAGTTTCCCGGCGTGGACTACTGCCCTAGCCTGTACCACCTTTTGCGGGACGAACCATCTCCAGGCATCGACATCACCCACGACATTATCCGCGCACTACTTCCCTACCGCGGGATCCACATGGAGGTAGAGCCGAGGATTCTCGATGGCGATGTAGACATCGAGCGGCTGTAGCTGCTGGCTACGCTGTAAGCCATGAAGGAACCCAGCTGTGGTGTGTGCTGCGGCTGGGTTTCTTCTTGGGGAGGGTGAAGAGGGGACGTGATGGGACACCGGCCACGTCTTAAGTCGGGCAGCGTCTCCGCCAGACCCGGCAGAACTTGCGCACCGCTGACTGTAAGCATATACTTACACCTGACATCGTTCGATTACGATACGGAGGGATGATGGACGCAGCACGGCTCGCTCAGATGCTCAGTGCTCTTGGAAGTGAGCCTCGGTTGCGAATTATCGCCTCCCTAGAGACGGATTCGACCCATGTCAGTGAGCTGGCCCGCCGACTCGGGATGTCTCGGCCACTGCTCTACCAGCACCTCAACCGCTTGGAAGCTGCTGGACTCATCGAGAGTGGCCTGGAACAGCTCGGAGAGAGCCGAGTGAGGAAGCACTACTGGGTCGCTCCGTTTCAGCTTGAAGTAACTCCAGACCACATTAGGCACCTGATTAATCAAGAACAGAAAAGGGAATCTTCGTGACACTTACCGCTACCGTATTTCTTGTCATCCTCGCCGCCGCATTACCACTCGCGATCTTCGTTGCTCTTACCGTCTGGGTGGTACGCACCGTCACCAGCGCACGACGCGAAACGGCGACGGCGATCGATGGTTCCAACCAACTCATCGTGGAGCATCTACGCAACATCACCGAGCGGTTGGATCGGATTGAGGCCCAACTCAGCGAGATCCCCGAGTAATCAGGCTCTTCCTTAAACAAGGGGCGCGGTGGTTTTGGCTCCGCGCTATGGGCTGTCACAGCGTATGCGCTAAGCACGTCGCGTAGACCTCCAGCAACATAAACTTGCTTGTGACTTTGGCGGCGGGGTGTGTCTCCGGTCGTGGCGTTATCCTGTCCCTCTCGCGGATAGGGGCTAGGACTGGGGACGAACCACGTGGTGTGCCCCCACCTCCGACACCGCCCCGGCCCACCTGCCGACGGAACCGGGAACGGAAACCGACGGAAACCATAGCTGTGGTTCGGGTCGTTGCAGGTGGGTGGGTAGTTTCGCAAAAGACTCATCGTCTTACTCCACGGCCTTCCCGCGCGATTCGCATGGGTCTTACCGGTGTCATCGCTGTCACCAGCCTTCCGCTGGCAGCTGGAAACGTCGCTGCGGCTCCGCAGCCAAAACTGACTCCGCAGGGCACTATTGATGCTCCGGGGCGAACCCAGATCAGCTTTACCCACACCCCAAGTGGCACGCACTACGGTACGGCGAACGAGAATGAAGCTCGTCCGGGGCTTTCGATTGTCAAGCTCTACATTGCGGACTACGTCTTCAAACATGGCACAGAAGCGGACAAGGCGAAGGCCACAGAGATGATTCGCTACTCCGATGACAATATCGCCAGTGAGCTCTATGGCCGTTACCCGGATTCCATCAACGCCACTGCGCGTGAATACGGCCTCAGCAACACCCACGATGCAGGTCACTGGGGAAATTCAACTACGTCCAGCGCGGACACTGTGAAATTCCTGGAGGCCAAGAAGCGCGAGAACCCCTCTGACCCGGTGCTGGTTGCTATGAGCACCGCGTCACCTGAGGCGGCGGACGGCTATCGCCAGGACTATGGCACCGCCACGCTGCCGGGTGTGATTGGCACAAAGTGGGGTTGGTCCGATGACCGCCAGAGCGTTCACGCCTCGGCATCCATTGGACCTGACTTCAGCGTCGCTGCTAACACCTACGGCACGAAGGAAACTCACACCAGCGATGTTCAGAATGCCTTCGACGGCACGCTGGGCACTCCATCGCTGCCTGGCCTGCCCGACAGCCCGAGCCTGCCGGGCATCCCAAGCGTCCCGAACCTGCCCGAGAGCCCGAATCTCGGCGAACTACTGAATCTGCCGGAAACCCCGCAGCTGCCCCAGATTCCGGGACTACCGGACTTCACAGGCCAGGTACCGGCGCAGTTCTAGCCACTGCCGCTAGCCACTGGTTCGCTGGCACTGTCCACACACAGCGCACCTCACGCGACAAGGTTCACGAGGACCATATACAGCGCCGTGCCTACAAAAATCGAAATCACGGTGTTACGCCGCCACCAGTGCAGGCCAATGGTGACCACCAGTGCTACCGGCACGGCCCAGGCAGCGCCGGGGTCGCCACTCTCACCACTGAGTCCTAGCCGCCCGAAGACGGTGTAGGCAACCAACGCCACCATGACTCCAACCGGCATGGTCGTGCCGAGGAACTCGAACAGGGGAGACCCTTTCAGAGTGCGCACGAACGCAAACGGCAGCGCACGCAGCGCAAGAGTCACCGTACCCATCGCAAAGAGCGCGGCAAGCACATAGCCGGAATCGGGCATCGCGGTCATGCTCGCTCTCCCTCCGTTACACGCTGATTGCTTGCCGACGTCATGCGCATCACCCGATCCACCCGCGGTGACCACACGCGCAACAGCAGCAGGCCGAAGTACATCAGCAGTCCGATAACCAGCATCTGGTTCGGGTTAATCAGCCAGCCCACCAGCGTGCAGACGATAGCGGACAGGGGCAGTGACCAGTCCTTAGAAGTCTCAAACGCGTCCATGGCCAGCACCGTAAAGAGCGCCACCAGTGCGAACTCGGCACCGCGGATACCCTCGGGCAGTGCTGCGCCGGTTAGAGCCCCGACAATACCGGAGCCCACCCACAATAACTGGCAGAGAATCTGAATCGTCAGCAGTCGGTGGCCCGACATCTTTTCGTCCGCATTTGCCGCAGAGACGATGGCATACGACTCGTCGGTAAGCGCGTATGTGGAGTATGCGCGACCGAGACGAGACTGTATCCGGTCGCGTGGGAACGTCAGCCCATAGAAGACGTGGCGGAAGTTGACCATAAAGGACGTCACGGCACAGCCGAGCAGACCCGTATGCGCCATAACCAGGCCGACAGCGAGGAATTCCATCGACCCCGCGTAGACCACGAAGGAGAAGATGGGGGCCCACCACCAGCTAAAGCCAGTCTGTGCGATGAGCAGGCCGAATGCGAGCCCCAGCGGAATGAGTCCCATGCCCACGGGCAGTGTCTGCCGGATGCCGGCAGCTATGTCGCTGCGGTCGCTGTTTCCTGTGGCGCTACTTCCTTCAGCCCTGTTTCCTTCGGTATTGATGTGCTCACTCATCTAGTTGTCACGTACATCTACGGGGTAGGTGCCATACAGTGGCAGCGGCCATGGCTGACGGCGCATGCAATCACCCCAGATGTCCGCGGCAGCAGGAGCGAGTACATCAGAGGGCAGGGCAGGGGCGACGTACCAGTCACCGCGGTCGAGCTCGTCTTCCAGCTGTCCCGGGTCCCAGCCTGCGTAACCGGCGAAGATGCGTGCGCCATCTATGCGGTCGCGTACGTCCTCCGGCTCCGCACCGAGGTTGACCAGCGCAAACCTGTGGGCGATGCGTTCCATCAGCGGGGTACCGGTAATACTGTCGGTCTCCTCTGGGAGGGTGGCGCCGTTTCGCACCACACCAATGCAGATTGGCTGTGTCTGGTTGACCGGACCCCCGACGTAGAGCACCGGCGGCTTGGCCATCAGCGGCGCCCAAGGCTCGAGCACATTGTGCACCGGCGTCTGCGAACGCTGCGTGAGATCGACACCAAGGGTGCCGTGTTCATCGTGCTCAATGAGGAAAATCACCGAGCGGGAAAACTCCGGCGAGAGCATGCCGGGTGCTGCGAGCAGCAGCATACCGGCAGCCGGGTCGTTGCGCTCAAGGCTGGTAAAAAGCCGGTCGCCGTAGAGATTTTCCGGATTAATCGATGCCATTAGCTCTCACTTTCGCTTTCAGCCTGCTCACCGGACTGCTCGTACCACCATTTCTTCAGCGCCAAGATAGCATCTTCACGCTCCAGCGGACCGGACTCCAATCGCAGCTCTTTCAGGTAATTCCAGGCCTGTCCGACTTCTTTGCCGGGCTTCAGGTCCAGAATTTCCATGATTTCGTTGCCATCCAGGTCGGGGCGGACGCGTGCGAGGTCCTCCTGCTCGGCGAGCTCCTTGATTCGCGCTTCCAGGCTGTCGCAGGCTCGTGCGAGGCGTGCTGCTTTACGACGGTTTCTCGTCGTACAGTCGGCCCGCACGATTTTGTTGAGTCGTTCCAACAGATCTCCGGCGTCGTTGACATAACGTCGCACCGCCGAGTCCGTCCACTTGCCTTCGCCGTAGCCGTGGAAGCGCATGTGCAGGTAGACCAACTGCGAGATTTCGTGGTTGGTCTTCTTCGGGAACTTCAGTTTCCGAAGGCGGCGTCGCACCAGCTTCGCGCCGACAACTTCGTGCTGGTAAAAGGTGACGTTTCCCTGCTCGTTGTAGGCACGGGTAGCGGGTTTGCCGCAGTCGTGCAGCAGTGCCGCCCAGCGCAGTACGAGGTCCGGTTCACCGGGTTCTTCCTGGTCAATAGCTTGCCGCATGACCTGCAGAGAGTGTTGGTAGACATCCTTGTGCTGGCGGTGTTCATCCTGCGTCATGCGCATGTCGGAGATCTCCGGCAGCACGCGGTCGGCCAACCCCGATTCCACCATCAGGTCGATACCTCGGCTTGGGTCCGCACCCAGGATGAGCTTGTTCAGCTCGGTGGAGATGCGCTCGACCGTGATGCGGTCAATTTCGCTGGACATTTCCTTCAACGCCTTGAGCACACGCGGTGCCACATCGAACCCCAACTGGGATGCGAAGCGGCAGGCACGCAGCATCCGCAGGGGGTCGTCGCCAAAACTGACCTCCGGCGCACCCGGGGTATCCAACACACCCGCGACAAGATCCTCGAAACCTCCGAGCGGGTCAAGGAAGGTGCGGGTGCCGTCACCGTGGAGCTCCACGGCGATGGCGTTACAGCGGAAGTCACGGCGGATTAGATCGCCCTCCAACGTGTCACCGAAAGTGACCTCCGGATTCCGGCTGACCTGGTCATACGTATCCGCGCGGAAGGTGGTGATCTCCACCTGACGGCCATGCCGTTCCGCGGAGAGTGTGCCGAATTCAATGCCGGTATCCCAGACAATGTCCGCCCAGTCATCGAGGATTGCGCGTGTCACCTCCGGGCGTGCGTCGGTGGTGAAATCGAGATCCACGCCCAGTCGCCCTAAGAGAGCATCGCGCACAGAACCGCCGACAAGGTACAGACGGTGGCCAGCTGCACTAAACGCAGCTGCCAGCGAATCGAGAATCTCCGACTCCTTAGCAATCGCCTGATCCGCCACTGCCAGCATTGCCGTCCTACGCACCTGTGGGTCCGCATCAGCAGCCGCCGGAGTAGCGCCGTGAGGTGTAGTCCCCCCGGGCTGGTCACCATTTGTCGTTGAAGGAGTCGATTGTGTCACGACCGACACAATACCCGCTTATACCTATAAACCCGGTAGTCTAAGTGGAATGAACAACGTGGTACGCAATGACAACTCGGCGGCGAAGAGCCGTCGACGTCGTCGGCGACCGCGCAGAAGGGGTGGCGCTTCCGCGTCCACCAACACCAATAGCGCTACTACCAGCGGAAATTCCGCAAAACGTAGTGGCTCCGGTGCCAATGGCCCCAAATCGGCCAAGCCAAACTCCGGTGGCGCCAAGAAATCTTCCAAATCACCGAAGTCGGCACGACCCTCGAAGCAGTCGAACAACCGCGGTGGCCGTAAGAACGGTCAGGATAGGAACAATCGCCGTCGTCACGCACAGACGAAGCGCACGAACAATCGCCGTGCGCACTCGTCGCGCGCGCAAAATGCAGCGCCGATGCAGACCTCGATTGAGACTTCGGCGGGCGGACTGGTCGTCTCGGGGCTTGCTGAGGCGGTCGGCGATGGCGGCAAAGTCAACCTGTCACGGATTTATGTCGCGCTGATTGGTCGGCACGATCGTCGCGGGCGCCTGCTGTGGTCGATGCCCAAGGGCCATGTCGAGCCCGGCGAAGCTTTCGATTCCACCGCCGAACGTGAGGTGTGGGAAGAAACGGGCATTCGCGGCGAGGTCATCGACGAGCTCGGTGTGATTGACTACTGGTTTGTCTCCGATGGCACGCGGATTCACAAGACCGTGCACCATCACCTTCTGCGCTACGTCGATGGCGATTTGAACGACGAAGATCCCGAGGTCACTCAGGTCATGTGGGTCCCGGTAGACACCCTGGTGGAGCGGTTGGCCTACGCTGACGAACGCAAACTGGCCCGGCGCGCGCACAATCTGCTGCCCGATCTCTCCCGCGCGGAAAAGCGAGCAGGCCGGCAGACGCCGAGGTGATTGCGCATGTTCAGGTTGCAGTTGCCAAGGAATGTTGTTCGTAAAGTCACGGCCGCCACCGCAGCGCTCATACTGTGCTTGCCGACGGCCGTTGCGCCCCCAGCTTTTGCGCAAGATGAGCAGTTGTGGGGCAGTGGTACCAATCGAGTCGGTGAACAGGGACCCCTTCGGCTTTCGATAACCAGCTTCGCTCCGCATGTCGCGGCTCTACATTCGACACTGACCATCAAGGTGCAGGTGCACAACACCTCCAACGCGGATATCAGCAATGTTGCGCTGCGCCCACAGCGGGCCGGCGCACTAGCTTCCTCTGCAGATGCGCGGACGATTCTCGCTGAGCCTGAATCGGTGTTTGATGTGGCTGGTACCTTCAGTGCCCCCATCGAGCTGAAAGCGGGCGAGACGCGTGAGGTTACGCTAAGTGTTCCTATCTCCGCACCGGCCCCAGAAGGACTCGACATCACGGAAGCCGGCACGTTTCCGCTGCTCATCAATGCTAACGGGCAACCGGAAGATGACATCGACCGCCTGCTGGCGGAAACACGCGCACTGCTACCGGTGACGGATTCGCAAGCCGCAGGTGATGAGCCGGAACCGCCTGCCGGTGATGAGAACGACAACGATGAGACCGACAATTCCGATGCGCCCACCCGCCGTGACCCAGTGCCGTTTTCGCTGATTTGGCCCATCAGCCAGCCAGTGCCAGTGGTCGGCGGTGAGACCGGTGACGCACCCTCGTCGCCGAATCTCATCCTCACCGACAATTCTTTGGCCGAGTCTCTCGAACGCGGTGGCCGCCTCGACGGTTTGCTCACCTCGTTGGAAAAAGGCTTTGCCGGCCCCGATGGGGAGAGATTGCGGGAATCGACATGCATCGCCATCGACCCGGAGACCCTCGATGCAATCTCCCGGATGACCCGTGACTACTGGATTGGCACCAGCCGCCCAAGTCCTGTGGAGTCCTCTCCACGACTGCGGGATTCCTGGGGAAACGCGGATGACACCAATCTCACGCATATGCCCGCCAGCGACAATGCCGCCGACTGGCTTAATCGGCTGCACGATCTCACACAGGACACATGCACACTGTCACTGCCGTGGGGCGGCACCGATGCCAGCGCCGTAGCTCGCGTGGCGGATCAAGAGCTTTCCATGGAGGCACTCGCCGCTGGTCGGCAGACCATCGCCAAGCATTTGGACGTTCAGACACTGCCGGGTATCTATTTGCCCGCCGAGGGATACGTAACGTCGGAAAGCGCCCCGCTGTACTCGGCGGCGACAGCTCTGAACGGAACCACCCCGGAGCGCGCATTCGAAGACCGCGTAGATACCGGCGAGACGCTGCCTCCCTCGCCCACTCCACGCGAAGCCGCGCACGACACCACCGTATTAGTCGCGGACAACACCACTATCACCGCCGATGGTCAGACACTACGGCCTGGCCACAGTGGCGTGCTTGCCGACGGTAGCCGCGCCTTCGCCCTCTCTGGGGCACTGACAGCCTCTCTGGCTGTAACAGGACGGTCTCCCCAGACTGTGGCGTATTCGAATCTGCTCGGACGCTACGATTTCCGAATCGACTCCGAGGCTGCACGGATGCAGACAGCGATTGGCACTCTGTTCCAATCACTGACTGATTCGGATGCCCCTCGCGCGGCTGTGGTGGCAGCACCACCGTCCGGTTGGGATCCACGCGCTAGCGACGCTGAAGATTTCATGGCCGCGGTTCGGAAAGCCGTGGACGATAACCTGGCTGAGCTGACTCCGCTGATGGACTCCATCACCGCCGCAGCTCGTGACCTGGATGCGGGCTCGGTTACCCCAGTTGCCGAGTTCGCCGATCCCGCGCCGGTGGGTGAAGCGCTCGTGGAGAAGGCTCGGATAGCCTCCCGCGAAATCACGGACCTGACCACAATCATGTCCAACGATCCCAACGTCGCGCTGACGCGGTATGAATTCACCCGCCCCCTGCGGCACGACTTACTGCGCTCGTTTACCACTCTCGGCCGGCGAAATCAGCTGCAGTCAACTGACGTGCAGCGGCGGAGCGAAGAACTCAGCGACCAGGCACTGGTTATGACTCGACGTCTGCGCAATTCAGTGACATTGGTAGCTCCCGGCGGTGTCTACACCCGCGCAACGCAGCTGTCGCCAATTGCGGTGCTGGCTCGCAATGGTCTGCCACTGCCGGTTCCCGCGTTCGTGCGCGTCGGCTCTGGAGATTCGGTGATGGAGGAGAAGTATGAGGCCGCCATCCCTGCCAAGGGATCGGTGACTGTTCAGTTCACTCCGAAGTCGGGTGATGATGCAGAATCTACTCCGGCAACCAATGCTCCAGAGGGAGACCGGCCACGGGATAGTGGAGACAACTCCCACAATCTGTTGCTGTGGCTCGAATCACCTGGCGGCACGCCCATTTCCCGATCAGTGAGTATTTCCGTGCAATCGGGCGCTTCGGTTGGGGTTTTGGCTATCGTGACCCTCGTCATCGTCACTGTTGGTGGGTTTTTTGCCGCAAAACGGTCACAGTACTTTCGGAAATAGACCCCCTTTTAAGCAACAATAGGACATGTGACTGACTCAGACGCGCATAAATCTGGACTTCGAGGCCGCATTCGTCGCCCCGCGCCACCGGCTCCGGTTCCGGCGGCGCGGCCAACGGCTGAATCTCAGCCGGCCGAAGCGGCCCCGGACCTAACTCGCGTATCCGGCCATAAGGCAAATGCCGATACCGCCACTGACGCGATGACGGAATCGGCATCACCATCGCCAGCAAAGGCGGCAACTGCGACAGCAACCGCTTCCAGCGATTCCTCCGCAGGCTCGACGGCGGACGCAAATCAGGGACAGTCGAACTCGGACATCGTCGCCTCCACGGGCTCGATGGCAATCGCTACCCTGATTTCGCGCATTACGGGTTTTTTGCGAAACCTGCTCATCGGCGCGACGCTGGGTCCGGCTGTGGCTTCAGCCTTCAACGTCGCCAACACACTGCCGAACCTGATTACGGAAATCGTCCTCGGCGCAGTGCTGACTTCTCTGGTGGTGCCAGTGTTGGTGCGCGCGGAGAAGGAGGATCCAGATCACGGTGCCGCCTTCATTAGACGTCTCTTGACTGTCTCTATGACGCTGTTGGCAGTGGTGACGGTGCTGGCGGTGATAGGTGCGCCACTGTTGACCAGATTGAGCCTTAACGAGGCCGGTAAGGTCAACGTTCCGCTGGCAACGTCATTTGCGTTCTTACTATTGCCGCAGATTATCTTCTACGGCATATTTGCGCTGCTCATGGCGGTGCTAAACACCAAGGGAATCTTTAAACCCGGTGCGTGGGCACCTGTCGCCAACAACGTCGTGGCCATTGCCACGCTCTTGCTATATCTGTTCCTGCCCGGCCAATTGAGTCCGGATTCGGACGGTTCACTCTCCGATCCGCACATCCTGCTTTTGGGTCTTGGTACCACCCTGGGTGTCGTCATTCAGGCAGCCATCATGATTCCCTACCTCAAGCGCGCGGGCATTGATTTGCGTCCGCTGTGGGGTATCGACGACCGCATCAAACAGTTCACCGGCATGGGTGTTGCGATTATCACCTACGTGGCAATTTCGCAGGCTGGTTACTTCATCACCACCAATATTGCCTCGACTGCCTCCAAGGCAGCGCCGACGATTTACCAGCAGGCTTGGCTGCTGTTGCAGGTGCCCTACGGCATCATCGGCGTTACCTTGCTGACCGCCATCATGCCGCGACTGTCCCGCAATGCAGCCGACGGCAATGATGGGGCAGTGGTCCGCGATCTATCCATCGGTACGCGTCTGACCATGATTGCGCTGGTGCCGATCGTCGCCTTCTTCACCGCATTCGGCCGCCCCATCGCCGTCGGGCTTTTCGCGTATCTGGAGTTCCCCCGCGAAACCGCGGAGATTCTCGGCTGGACGCTGTCCTTCTCGGCGTTCTCGCTTATTCCATATGCCATCGTGCTTTTGCACTTGCGTGTTTTCTACGCCCGTGAAGAGGCCTGGACCCCGACTTTCATCATCCTCGGCATTACCACCGTCAAGGTGATTCTGTCGTTCTTCGCTCCTCGTCTGGCTTCTGACGATGAGACCGTCGTCGTGTTGCTCGGTGCCGCCAACGGTTTCGGTTTCGTCGCCGGCGCAGTAATTGGCTTCTTGCTCTTGCGCCGCACTCTCGGACACTTGGACAGTAAGGCGACCGTCCACACCGTGCTGTGGGCACTGGGGGCGTCGCTTGTCGGTGTCGCCGTTGCTTGGGGTGCATTCGCATTGACCGACCTTGTGCTGTTCGATTTCTTCGGTTCCTTCGGCGTGCTGCTACAGACCATCGTCACCGGCCTGGTCTTCCTCATCGGTACCGGTCTGGTGCTCGCTCAGGCGCCATTGGAAGAGGTCCGCGTTCTGGGTGGCTTCCTCGGTCGCATTCCGGGTCTACGCCGCTTTGCTCCGCAGCCCCATGCAGCCGACAATGCCGTCGCCGACCGTGAGGATATGGAGCGCGAACGTGGCTTCGCCGCTGATGCTTTCTCGATTGCCCCGTCGAACCTGATTGGCGAGGCCACGGGTCTGGCAAACGAGGGCTTCACCGCTTCGCCGCTGCTGCCGCCGATGCCGACGCAGGGTTCTCGCCCAACCCGCTATGTACCCGGCGAGATGGTCTCAGGTGGACGTTTCCGTCTGCGTTCTGAAGTCGCGACCTACCCAGGTCTGCGCCTGTGGCGCGCCATGGATATGGGAGATCCCGATAACGCAGATGTCGCACTTGTCTTCGTCGACACGATTGCACTGCCGTACTACGACACTTCGCCATCGGCTGCCGCCCAGAAGATTGCCACGACCACCAATGAGCTGCGTGACCTGGCCGGCGCCGGGATGTCGCGGATTCATAGCGTGGCGAAGACGCGCACCGAGGTGCTCATCGTCGCCGACTGGACCAGCAGTATCGGTATTGAGCGGTTCGATCAGGCCGCCCATCCGGATGCCCTGGCACTCGCAGTTGCATCACTTGCCGAGACGATCGCCGACGCCCACGAATCTGGACGCTGCCTTGGCCTGACAAACAAGCCTGGACAATTGCGCATCAGCAGCGACGGCCACATCTACGACGCTTTCCCCGTCGTTTTGCCCAATAGCTCGCAACGTTCGGACTACAGCGCGTTGCTTTCAGTCATCGACGAGCTGTTCTACAGCGTGACAAACATCCCCTCCGATATTTCTGCTGCCATCGACCACGCGAAGCAAACACGCCCGGAGAACTTCAATGGGCAGGAGTCGCCAGCTCGCACGCTCGCCGAGGACTTGCGCGCCGCAGCGCTGGGCCCCGATTCTTCGGAGTTTCTCGCAATCGACCCCGACACCGGTGCGCGCGAATCCGTCGATGCCGGCGGTGCAGCCCAATCAAACGCTCATCACACCAAGAATCGCACCCGCGCATTCAGCACCGGCGCAGTCGTTGTCGGCGTAGTCATTGTCGGTGCACTTGTCGCCGCGGGCATCTTTGGTCTGGTTAACCGTTCCTCGGACGCACCGATTAACTCCGAGTCCGTACGACGCGGTCCGGCTCCGGTCACGACGCTCTCGCTTGCCGACGCTAGCGAGTGGCAAGCCGACACCGACAACCCTGCAGCAGGTCCAGACAATCCGGACATGGCTGAGCTGACCATCGATAATGACGAGGAAAGCTTCTGGGTAACTTCTACTTACCTCAGCCAGTTCGGCAATCGTCCAGAGGACTTTAAACCTGGTGTTGGTATTCGGGTCACTCTGGATGAACCGGCAACCATTCGAGAGCTTAAGGTCTCTGCGACCCCGGGCGCACACATTGAAGTTCGCGGCCTACGCGATGCTGGCTCGACAAACTTGGATGACACAACGGTTCTCGGTAGCGCAACCGCCACCTCAGGTACGACAACTATCGAAATTGATAGCCGCGACACCGAGTGGAAGAACCTTGTTGTCTGGATCTCCGGCTTGCCGACGGCTGCGGAAGCGGTAGCCGACAGCAACTCAGACACTGATGCTGATACGAATGCTGATGCTGAGTCGCAGAATTCCGATGCGGACAACCCACTTGTCGGCGACCGCAATCTGGCTGAGCAATCTCCGGATTCGTTGCTGCCAGTTGCTATTGGCGACATTCAGGTGCGTGGTACGGAATAACGCTCTGAGCTTGCCTTAGGTGGCAACAGTTCAAGTTGTCCCAAGTTATCCACAGCTACTGGGACGTTTTGAAATTCATCCACAGCCCGCGGTCTCCACAGCAGTTTTGCCAAGCGGAGAGCGCGGGTTTCGTGTTTGCATAGGAGCCATGAACTTTGGGGGAAGAAATCGAATTGGGGACAGTCACCGTAAGGCCCGCATGGGTCGGCGACTGGGGGATTGTGGCGTCGTCGGTATGCAAAAGCATGCATCTGCGGACGAGGTCGATCGTGAATTATTGAAGGCGCACCTGGCGGGGGATCGTCGCGCGTTCGCGGTGTTGGCACGGCGTTATTATCCGCAGTTGGTAGCGATGGCGCGGCGCTATCGTCGGGATGATTTCGATCCCTTGGATGGGGTACAGGAGGGGCTGGCGCGGGCAATTGCGGGGGCGGCGAATTTTCGCGGGCGTTCGACGGTGGCGACGTGGCTGACGTGCATCGTGAAGAATGCGTGTATTGACCACAACCGCGGTCGTTTCGGGGAGATCCCTCTCTGCGATAAGGAGGAGGATTTTGAGACGTTTATGAGTTCACAGCCGATTCCCTGCCCGGATGTTCCGCTACGTGTGACTATGGCCGCCGCATTGGAGCAGCTGCCAACGGATCAACGGGATGCCCTGCTGTACTTGGACATCTTTGGATATTCGCTGCAGGAGACCTCTCGCAGTATTGGGCAGCCGAGCGGGACGTTGAAGTCTCGGCGGGCGCGGGCGCGTCGTACGCTTCGGCGACAATTGGAAGAAGTGCAGGTGGCCTAACAACTGCGGAGCAGGGGAGAGGCTGGGGGAATAGAGATGGCTAACCTCACGTTGGTTGAGGTGGCTGGTTCCGGTAATTTCTTTCCCGGAGCTGAAAAATTTGCTTACTACTGAGCATCACTGTGCGCCATGTGATGTGAGAGATAAAAATTATAGGAGTCTTCATGAGCGATATCGTTCACGACCTGATCATCGTCGGTTCCGGTCCCGCCGGTTACACGGCTGCCACCTACGCAGCCCGTGCCGACCTGAAGCCTGTGGTGTTCGAGGGCATCGAGTTTGGCGGCCTGCTTATGACGACTACCGATGTGGAGAACTACCCAGGTTTCTCCGAGGGCATCATGGGCCCAGAGCTGATGGATCAGATGCGCGCACAGGCAGAGCGCTTCGGCGCTGACCTGCGCATGGAGATTGTCGATCGCATGGATCTCACCGGCGATATCAAGTCTGTCTGGGTTGGCGAAGAAGAGCACAAGGCTCACGCTGTCATCCTGGCAACCGGTGCCGCTCCGCGTTATGTGGGTGCTCCGGGTGAGCAGGCGCTGCTTGGTCATGGTGTCAGCGCTTGTGCCACCTGTGATGGTTTCTTCTTCCGCGACCACGATATCGCCGTCATCGGCGGCGGTGACTCCGCAATGGAAGAGGCAACTTTCCTTACCAAGTTCGCCCGCTCGGTGACGATTGTCCATCGCCGCGATGAGTTCCGTGCGTCGAAGATCATGGTCGAGCGCGCGCAGAACAATGACAAGATTCGCTTTGCGACGAACAAGGTTGTGTCCCAGGTTCTTGGTGAGGACAAGGGTTCGGTTACCGGTCTCGAGCTGGAAGACACCGTCACTGGTGAGAAGTCCGTCCTGGATGTGACTGCCATGTTCGTAGCAATTGGCCACGAGCCACGTTCGCAGATGGTTCGCAATCAGCTGGATTGCGATGAGAATGGCTACATTCAGGTAGCCGCTCCGAGCACCCAGACCTCTCTCAAGGGCGTCTTTGCGGCGGGCGATGTTGTTGACTCGCATTACCAGCAGGCAATTACCGCCGCTGGTTCTGGCTGCAAGGCTGCGCTGGATGCTGAGCACTACTTGGAAACTGTTGCTCGGTAGCTGACAGCAGGGCAGTCGCACTAGCTGGATAAACACCTAATAGTTGGGGTATCGCAATTGTTGGATAAGCCCTACGATTGCAGATATCCAACTATGGGGAATATCCGATAGCCGGTAAGCCCAATTGTTGTTAGCTGTAGCTCAATCAGGGCGCAGCAGGACGTGTTATAGCCCGGTACGCCCCGTACTCATCGAGCACTTGCAGCGTTCTCAAGAACACCATTAATTAACAATTTAGTACTTCACTCGCACCACCGGAAGCCCTAATTTTTGACGCCTTGAGCGCCAAATCCGTACGCGAGGCTGAAGAAGCTAGGTTGAAAAATTAGAATCAAGACCACAAAACAAAACCACTAAGAACTCAAACGAGCTCATTCTAAGGAGAAGAATTTCATGGCTCCGGTAACCGTCACCGCCAACACCTTTAAGTCCGATGTCCTCGAATCCGATAAGCCGGTGCTTGTTGATTTCTGGGCAGAGTGGTGTGGCCCGTGTAAGAAGATTGCTCCCGTTTTGGACGAGGTTGCGACCGAGCTCGATGGCAAGGCCGTCATCGCCAAGGTCAACGTTGATGAGGAGCGTGCACTGGCTGGCATGTTCCAGATCATGTCCATCCCAAGCCTGCTCCTATTCAAGGACGGCAAGAAGGTCGAAGAGATTCGCGGAGTCCGCCCGAAGGGCGAAATCACGTCGCTCATCGAAAAGCACCTTTAAAAGAACTTGGGGTTGCTCCTTATCCGATACGAGGTTACGACTGCCCACCCGCCACTTCGCTATTGCCACCTTCGTTGGACACACCCCATTATGATGTGACTGAAGTTGTGGTTGTGATTTAGAGTTAGTCCTGGGGTTCTGCCGTCGGGCTAGCCGACGCGCCCTCGTAACAATCAATTCGCGCCTGCGACCTGGTAATCTTGCTGGAAATGGCGGTTTACGTCTTCCTTAATACCGTGAAGGAACCAGGTTGCCGCCAACTTGAGAGGTATTGCTGACCATATCCTCTGAGAGTGCGCGAGATTTCTTAACTGAAGTTTCGTTTAGCTCACTGGCCAGTAATACTGATTAAGTGTTGTGAGGACCCACAACGGCCTAAACATAATTGTGGAGTTCGGAAGGGAGTTTTCGTGCCAGAGTTTCTGAAGGTGGGCGATAGGTCACCTCGTGTAGCCGAGGTACGTTCTACCCTGGCTCGTCTTGGGCTTCTGCCCAATTGGGAGGGCTCAGCCGCGGAGGAGAACTCGCCTCAGTGGTCTGGTGACGATGACCTCTTTGATGAGGATATGCGCAACGCTCTCCTGGCGTTCCAACAGTCCCGCGGTGTCTATGCCGACGGGATCATCCGCGACAGCACCCTGCGCCTACTGCGAGAAGCCTCGTACACTCTGGGCACCCGCGTACTGTCCTACGATCCACTGTCACAAATGACCGGTGAGGACGTAGGCGTTCTCCAAGCTACCTTGCAGGAACTCGGCTTCCACGATGCCCGAGTAGACGGCCACTTTGGCCCGAAGACCGATGCCTCTGTACGTGAATACCAGCTCAATTACGGGCTGGAGCCCGACGGTATCTGTGGTCCCGTTACTCTCCGGGCGCTCAGCTACTTGGGCAGGAGGGTTACTGGTGGCTCTGTAAACGCCTTCCACGAGAAGGAAATACTGCGCACGATGGGGCCGAAGCTCTCTGGAAAGCGCATTGTCATTGATCCAGGTCTTGGGGCAGGGGAGCCCGGCATTGTGGTCGACGGCCCTTACGGTCAGATTTCTGAAGAAGAGATTCTTTGGGATTTGGCCTCTCGCATCGAGGGTCGCCTTGTCGCGGCAGGTGCAGAGACTATTCTGTCTCGTCCTCGTACCGACAATCCGTCCATCGAGGATCGCGCTGAGATGGCCAACGCATTTGGCGCTGACGTCTTCATCTCCCTGCAGGCCGACCACTATCACAACAACCGCGCCAGCGGTATTGCGACTTTTTACTTTGGCTCGATGAAGGGCTCCAACTCCATTCTGGGCGAACAGCTCTCTGGCCTTATCCAGCGAGAGATTGTTGCCCGTACGAGCCTGGTAGACTGCCGCTCGCACGCCCGTACCTGGGATCTCCTCCGTCTGACCAGGATGCCCACGGTGGAAGTCGCCGTTGGTTACCTGACCAACGAGGATGACGTCGCAATTCTTTCTTCCCCAGATCAGCGTGACGTAATTGCCGAATCTATCGTTGTCGCTGTAAAGCGTCTGTACCTGGGCGATGAAGAGCAGCAGCCAATGACCGGCGCTTACAGCTTTGCGCAGCTGATTGAAGAGGAAAAAGCCTAAACACGGCTGATCAATCAAACCCGGCGCTAAAGACTGAACAGCTTTGAGCGCATAAAGGGTTCTTTCGCACTTAGATCCAACGCATGGCCGATTTCTTCGTCCCAATCCAATTCCGCATCCAACTCGATACGGAGTTTCGGATGAATCGGATGTGGAGTGACCACCCGAAACCCGGAGTCAAGAAGGGTTCGCGTACGAATCAAATCACCGGCGTTATGGTTAATCGCCGCCAACGAATCTGAAATACACGGCTTAGGATTTAGCTTTTCTTCAAGTTGCGCTTCGAAATCAGCGATTAGGTTCTCCGTACCGTCGTCAGGCGTTGGCGATGACGGCGTGGGTCCCGACATAGAATCCGCTGTGCCACTGCAACCAAACGCCTCTACCGCTGAAATCCCGCGCAGCGCGAGCTTGTGCAGAGCGGTCACAATGAGAACGCGGAGCATGTCATCATCGACCTCTAAAGCGTTGTAATGGAGACTCGTCAGCGCAATCGCATCCGGCGATATTGGCCCGGAAGGCATGGAAAATGTCGTCGGGCAGAAGCGCGGGGGCGCAAAGAGGAGCGTGCCGACGGTCTCAGGCTTCCCATCGATAAGTGATGCCGGTGGCTTTCGCCGTAGCGAATATCCGCACGGCCCCCAGGAAAGGTAGACGGTATTGAGCCATGCTTCCTTCTCCAAGCGCACCTGGGCGGCTAAATCAGAGCTTAGGACGCTATTTAAGGGGCTCTCACTAGCTCCGGTAGGCCGAGTAGGGGGTTGGCTGTCCGAATGCTTTAAATCGCCGTTGAGAGCTTCATCCTCTTTTGCCCTGCGAGGGTCCAATTTAGGTTCGCGCGGCTCAGACGAGAAGTGGGGTAGGGCAGTTGCAGTACGGATATGCTCCATGCCCTGTTCCCAAAACAGGCTTAACATCGTCTCCGGATAGATTCCATCGATGTCGGCCAGCGAGATTTTCTCGATGAATACTTCAGTCACAGTAGCCGGGTTTACTCTTCGTCGAGATGCATCAGTGACATGATGCGATCAAAGTCCTCGAGGTTGCCGAATTCGATGACAATTTTGCCCTTACGCTTGCCCATCTGGGCAGTCACCTTCGTATCAAAAGAATTGGACAGGCGATCAGCCCAATTGTGGAGTACCTCCGGCTGCGGAGTGGGCTCGCGGTGCTGCTTCTTTGGTCGCTCGCCTGCATTGAGTAATGTCACTGCTTCTTCGGTCGCACGGACGGATAGTCCTTCAGCAACAATTCGCTCGGCGAGGCGCTGCTGTTCCTCCTTACCTGCCTTGACCCCAAGCAAGGCACGTGCGTGGCCAGCCGACAGAACACCGACCGCTACTCGTCGCTGTACCTCCACCGGCAACTGCAAGAGTCGAATCATGTTGGTAATAACGGGCCGCGAGCGACCGATACGATCCGCGAGCTCTGCCTGAGTAACACCAAACTCATCGAGCAGCTGTTGGTACGCAGCGGCCTCTTCGAGTGGGTTCAACTGAACGCGATGGATGTTCTCTAGTAGGGCATCGCGAAGCAGGTCCTGGTTTGGAGTATCGCGAACGATGGCGGGAATCGTGTCAATTCCAGCTCGCTGAGAAGCACGCCAGCGACGTTCACCCATGATGATTTCAAACTCGGGTTGCGGCGCGTTCGGATCTTCCTTGCGCGCTGCCTCGAGTGCGGCCGCACGACTATCCTCAGAGATTGGTCGTACGATAATCGGCTGCAATAGACCGAACTCACGAATAGAGTGAGCGAGCTCATTTAGGGGCTCCTCATCGAAGACCTCTCGTGGCTGCTTCGGGTTCGGCGTGATCAGCTTCAAGTTGATCTCGCGATAGGTCGCGCCAAACTCGTTTGCGGCCGAAGCGTCAACATCGGTAGCCTCGGCGCTGCCATGGTCCGCTGCTCCCGACGTCGTCGAGGGCAATGTTTCACGTGAAACATCACTAGACTTACCAATAACCTTATCGTCACTGTGACGTTTCTGCGCCTCATTGGTATGAGGTTTGCTCTGGCCGGATTTTGCAGATTTTCCGGCGTTTTTGCCTTCAGTCAACGAGGTGCCGGATCCCGTCGCGGCTGCCCCCAGTACGTCGGCAACTCCGCTACTTCCAGGCTGCTTCGTCCCCTGGGTACGGCGGGGACCGAAGATAATATCCGCGGCACTCTCACCTACCGAGGGGTTAGCCGCCGGAGCAGTTGGGATCAGCGCGGCGATACCGCGACCGAGCCCTCCCTTGCGGTTCTCCTTTTTTTGATTCGACATCGGTAACTACTCCTAGTGGCTTTAATTTGTCTCAGTGGAATTGGACGGGGTAGGGGAGGAAGCTGGTTTTTGCCCAATCGCACTTCCACCCGGAACTGCGGAATAGTCGCCACGCGTTGCCAATTCCTTCGCGGCGTCAAGATAAGCAACTGCGCCCCGAGACCCTGGATCGTAGGAAATTACGGTCTGCGAATATCCCGGCGCCTCCGATACCTTCACGGATCGAGGGATGAGATTACGTAGCACAACCTCACCGAAGTAGTTACGAACCTCATTGGCAACTTCTTCCGAAAGCTTGGTGCGGCCATCGAACATAGTGAGCAGCACAGCAGAAATATGTAGCTCCGGATTGAGATGCTGACGAATCATCTGCACGTTATTCATCAGCTGAGTCACACCCTCCAAGGCGTAAAACTCACACTGAATCGGAATCAAAACCTCGTTGGCGGCAGTCATCGAATTCAGAGTCAACAGACCGAGCGAAGGAGGGCAGTCAATAATGAGAAAGTCAAAGCCGTTGTCAATCAGGTACTGATCTGACACTGCATCGAGAAGTCGGCGCTCACGGTTCAGGAGCGAGACCAGCTCAATCTCGGAGCCCGCCAAGTCCAACGTCGCTGGCACACAAAAGAGATTCTCAGATTCAGGGGAACGCTGGATGACATCGTCAATCTGTAGTTCGCCAATTAGAAGCTCATACGTCGACGGGGTCCCGGAAACATGCTCAATCCCCAGGGCCGTAGAAGCATTTCCCTGCGGGTCATTATCGATGACTAGCACCTTGAGACCATGCCGCGCGAGCGCCGACGCGATGTTGACTGCCGAAGTGGTCTTGCCCACGCCACCCTTCTGGTTGGCGATAGTAATACGGCGCGGGCGTTCGGGGCGTGGAAGCGATAAACGGTTCGGGGCCTTAACTTGCGCTGCCCGTTGAGCTGCCGCAGCGATGGGTGTGTCTTGCCAGGACTTCCGGCTCATTAACTATTCCCCTTACAAGCACAGCAATCACCAATCATGGCCACTGGAGTGCGAATAAAAACTTAGTAACTATCTGCAAAAGCGTAATCATCAAGCCCCAACAACCGTTAGACGCCGACGATTGTGGAATGTTTCACGTGAAACATCCACCTTGGTCGCTAGGACTTTGCCATACCGCGATACTTATCCCACTCTAGCCCGACGGCACTACGCGCCTCAATGCCGAAACCAGAACACAAACGAATCCGCAGTGGAGTTGGGGGAGCGGGGCTTACAGCCTACTTCTTCTGAATAATCACGGCGTACGTCGAAGTTCCCAACACGGAACCGCCGACCTCTACGACGCGGGGATTAATTCCCTTCGCCTTAGCAATAAGCTTTGCATCCCGATCGATTTCCTCTTGGGCAGTTCCACCCTTCAGTGCAACCATCGCGCCTCCGGATTTAACTAAAGGAAGCGACCATCCCGCCAACTTCCCAAGAGGGGCAACAGCGCGGGAGGTGACGACATCCACTTGGCCAATCTCAGCGCGAACCACTTTCTCCTCAGCACGCCCGCGAACTACCGTTACATTGTCCAGCTCAAGATCTTCCACAACTTCGTTCAAAAAGGTTGTACGGCGCAGCAATGGTTCCACAAGAACCACCTTCAAATCCGGTCGCGCAAGAGCAAGCGGAATGCCGGGCAAGCCAGCCCCCGAACCAATATCCGCAACTACAAGCCCTTTGCCTATCGCTTCTCCAACTACCGCAGAATTGATAATGTGCCGATCCCACAGCTTTGGAGTTTCACGTGGTCCAATCAAACCTCGGACTGTCGCCTCCTCGGCCAACCATGAGTGGTAGCGGTATGCCCGATCGGCATTGTCTCCAAACACGGTATCTATCACCGAACGCAGATCTGCATCGACCAAACCTGCGGAGGCTTCTTGCTTATCGACGTCTTTCGCGGAGTTACTCAACAGTTCCTCTAACCTTTCCAATGGGGCAGCTGTGCCGTCACTCGTCGAGCTTTTCAACACCCCTAGTGTACGACAGTGCAACAGCGATGTTTCACGTGAAACATTGATCAAAGTTGGATGCCAAACTCCAGGCCCCGGAGAAAATTACATGCCTGTAATAACAGTGACGTTGTTTGCTCGATAGAGCACCAAGGCAAGCAAAAACGCCCCGCATCAACTGCGGGGCGTTTCGATTATTTAACTTATGTAGACGAAGGGCGATTCCACTTCAGCTATTTCTTTTTCCGCTTCCGGTTCTTCCGATTTGCGGGTTTCTGTCCTGGCGCTGGCTTCGAGGCTGGGCCCTGCTGTCCCTTCCCCGAATTACCATCCGGAAGATGGCTAGAAGCCTTTTTCGCTGCAGAGGCCTGACCGGACTGCGCCTGCTGCGCATTCTGCGCTGCCTGACGCTTGCCACCCTTCTTCGGATTGATTGGCTTCTGGCCAACCTTCGGAGCGAGCTTCTCCTGTGCCTCGCGCTTGGCAGCCTTCTTAGCTGCGACAGCTTCCTTCTCTTCCTCATCCAGCTTGCCGAAGATGTAGCGCTGCTGGAAGTAGGTCCAGACGTTGTTAGTCACCATGTAGACAAGAAGACCGATGTGCCAGAAAGCACCGGTAACAAGAATCATGATCGGGAAGAACCAAAGCATCATCTTGTTCATCATGTCCATCTGCTGCCCCATAACGCCTTCCTGGCGCTTCACCAGACCGGCTTCCTGGCGGGCACGCGTGCGGTCAACAGACATGCGAGCGTTGAAGTGCGTTGCCAGTGCCGCGATAACGATCAGCGGAATGGCAACGATCATGATGTCCATGCGGGTGAAGTCCGCAGGCGTACCAGGCACGGTAAAGGCTGCGTATTGATCCTCACCCATACCAACCGAACTGGACAGTGGAGCATTGAGCACACGAGCCAGCAGGAAAGACCGCACCTCATCTACACCGAAGATGTAGTTAGGCGTATTCCAGTTCTGCTCCACCGACATGCCGAGCGCATTGCCCGACGTACCCGTTCGGTTAAACGAACGCAGCACGTGGAAAAGACCAATGAACACAGGCATCTGAACCAGAATCGGCAGACAGCCGCCGAGCGGGTTGACACCCATTTCCTTCTGCAGCTGGCGCATAGCAAGAGCCTGCGCCTGCTGATCGTTCTTGTACTTCTCCTTGATCGCCTGCATCTCAGGAGCGAGTTGCTGCATCTTGATGGCAGAACGCTGCTGGTTCAGCATCGGCTTAAACAGGAGGATACGGATGGTGACCACAAGCAAAACAATGGCCAGCACCCATGAGATACCCGAGGAGGGATCGAATAGGAAACCTGAGGCCTTATGCCAGAACCACAGGATGGCCGAAATCGGCCAATACACGAAATTGAGCACGGTCTAAGATCACTCCGTTCTTTAGGGGGACAGCGCACTCGCGCCTTCGTCTACAAAGCCCGGTCAAAGGCTAAGCATTACTAGAGGTTACCTGTGCATTCGCTTCAACCACGAACCCAGGCCGGGGAATGTGACAGGAACTGGATCCCAGCCGCCCGGATGCCAGGGTGCGCAACGGAAGATACGCAGGAGAGTCAGCCACAGGCCACGAATAGCTCCAAAGCGGCGCACGGCCTCAAGACCATATGCGGAGCAGGTCGGTTCAAAACGACATGTGCTCGTTGGCTTCAGATTAGAGATACGACGGCGGTAGAAGAGAATCGCCCTCTCAGCCACACGTGCAGCGGGGGCCTGGGCGAGGGGGCCGTCGTCAAGCGAATTAGCGCCGACGTTCGTATGTGGCGAGTGCCGATTGCACATCGTGGGACAGCTCCTGGCTGGTGGCTGTGGCAGATGCAGGCAGCGCGCGAACGACAATGTCCATGGTGGACGGAAGATTCTGCGCGGCCGCGGCCATAACATGGCGAAGCTTGCGGGATACAGCGTGACGAGTCACAGCGTTGCCCACAGCTTTAGATACGACAAGACCGACACGCGGACCACCAAACCTGGCAATCTGCGTATCGGTCTTATCTTCACCGCCAGAAGCGGCGGTGTCACGAATATGCAAGACCAAGGTCTTGCGTCCGATTCGGCGTCCACGTCGTACGGTGACCGTGAAGTCACGCGAAGAACGCAGCTTATTGCTCTGAGGGAGCACCGAAATCGGTGTCCTCTTGCTTAAGCGGACAGGCGGGCACGGCCCTTGCTGCGGCGTGCTGCCACAACGGCGCGACCGGAACGGGTACGCATACGGGTACGGAAGCCGTGCACGCGTGCACGACGGCGGTTATTCGGCTGGAACGTCCGCTTCGACACGGTTGACACTCCTTGAAACTCAAACGACCACGAGTCCACGCTGAACACACCGCAGTAAACTCCTCGCTTCGAGTGCGAGGCAGCGATGCGTCTGACGCATTCCCGTGATGCACGGAAAAATTACTTACCGACAGATTGAAAGCTACATGCGTTCTGTCGGGTCCAAGCACAAGCTCGGACTCATATCTCAATGGATATGAAACACCCAGATAGGTTACGTCGAATCGAGCGAGAAATTCAAATCAACACGCCGGATTTACCTGGAGAATCATTTTCCAAGTTTTCCGACGGTACCGATGTTGACCTGTGGAAATACTGACCTATGCACTGCAATCCACAGGGCGTTTATCCCATCAGCTGTGGATAACTTCCACACCATGAATCACAGCGAGCAGGGGAAATAACGTGTTTACCTAGGTAAACGCAGACTAGGGGGCTATTTTTCATTGTGGGCAAACTGTGGATAAACTGTTAGTCAATTAGCGACAAGGTTTATCCACAGGTGTGGACAAACATGTGGAAGTCCTGCTCGGGGCGTATAGCACCTTGTGTAGAAACACCCCACAGGGCGAATTACAATAAATAGCCCCCAAATGGGCAGATATGGCGCTCTCGCCATGCCAAAAACACTCCACAAAAACAGGTCGCCTCGATAAATTTGATGAACGTAAACATGTAAAAGGACATTCACACAGTGAGCGAACAACCAGAATTGCCAGGTGGACTCTGGGAGCAGGTCGTTTCTATCCTGACTTCACCAGAAGGTGCGCCGGAGTTGGGCATTGCACCACTACGCCCGCCACACAAGGCACTGCTGCGGTCAGTGACGCACACTGGTGACTTTCCAGGTTTTTTCCTGCTCAGCACTCAATCGCCAGTGGTGCAGGCACTGGTAAAAGAAGAGCTCAAGGGCATTATCGAGGCCGTCTTAGCCTCGCTGACCGGCGAGGAGTTGGAAACGGTCATCACCGTTGCCGATCCTGCTGACGACGCTGAAGATAGCCAGGCAGCAGAGACCACTCAACCATCTGCACAGCACTCGGGGCAGATGCCATCTGCAGCTTCGCGTCCGCAGCAGGCTCAGCGTCAACAGCCAAACCAGCAGCACCAGCAGCAATCTGGCCGCAACTACCCGTTCCCCAGTGCAGATACGAACGACTTCAATCTCCACGAGCAGCACCAGGGATCGACGCAGACGCCACAGGTGTCGCAGACGCACCAGCCGAATGTCCATAATCAGCAGAGTGCCCAGTCACAACGCCGATCGATGGACGCCGTAGATTCGATGGCCCAGGGGCTTTCGCACTCATCTGCCGAGAATCCGATGACTATTGCTGATCAGCGCCAGGTCACAAGTCCTTTCCGTTCCGAGAGCCACGGCACTCCAACCGAGATGAGCATGCCTTTCGAGGAGCCCACCCTCAACCCGAACTACACCTTCGAGACCTTCGTTATTGGTCCGCAGAACAAATTCGCCGCCGCAGCCGCCGTCGCTGTTGCAGAGTCTCCGGGGCGCACCTACAACCCGCTGTTTATCTCCGGCGGTTCGGGTCTTGGCAAGACGCACCTGCTCCACGGCATTGGTCACTACGCCAAGCATTTGTACCCTAACCTGCGGGTTCGTTACGTTTCCTCGGAAGAGTTCACCAACGACTTCATTAATTCCGTGCGTGACGACGCCCAGGAATCCTTCAAGCGTCGCTACCGCGATTTGGACATGCTCATCATCGATGACATCCAGTTCTTGGAGGGCAAGGAAGGTACACAGGAAGAGTTCTTCCATACGTTCAATGCCCTGCACCAGTCCAATCACCAAATTGTGCTGTCGTCGGACCGCCCACCACGCGAGCTTAAGACCCTGGAGGATCGCCTTCGTACCCGCTTCCAGTGGGGGCTCAATCCGGATCTGCAATACCCGGACTTGGAGACGCGAATCGCAATTCTGTCGAAGAAGGCACAGCTGTCTGATTTGGTCGTTCCGCATGATGTACTCCAGTACATCGCGGAGAACACCTCGTCTTCTATTCGTGAGCTCGAGGGGCGTCTCCTGCAGATTAGTGCTCACGCATCCATGATTCATGAGCCTGTGACCTTGAAGTTTGCGCAGGAGATCCTCGGTGCCGACGAAATCGAGGTGCAGATTACCCCGGAGATCATCATCTCCACCACGGCTGAGTACTTCGACTTAACGGTTGCGGATTTGGTGGGCCCGGGTAAGACTCGCCCGGTCGCTCATGCACGCCAGATTGCTATGTACCTGACGAGGTCCTTCACCGAGCTTTCGTTGCCGTCGATTGGCCGAGAGTTCGGAAATCGTGACCATTCGACGGTTTTGCACGCTGAACGCAAGATTGTTAAGGAAATTCAGGAGAAAAAGCCCTCAAAGGACCAGGTCAACGACCTGACTACACGCATTCGTGACCGAGCTCGCGGCACGGCTTAAAATCCTTGGGTTCGGCGTGCGGAATTCTTGTTATTAACTGCGGTTTTTCCGTGCACAGAGCTGTGGACAACTCCTAAATTTTGTGGATGAAAGATGAAGCCCGAACACTATCCACAGACACCCCAAGTTATCCACAGTTAGACGCACTGGTTATCCACAGCGCGAAATCAGTGAAGACCAGCGGGAATCATGTAATTTCACAATGTGCACACCCCCTATTACTACTCCCGACTTTAAAAATCTCTAGAAACTTCTAGATAAAAGGGGGCCTGCGCACAACCTCTGGCAAGCAACCTCTCGCGCACAACTTCATAAATGCCAAGAACGAGTAAGAACTACGATCAAGCACTAGACGGACTACAAGAATCCCAGTGAGGTCTTTGGCAGTCTGCAGTAGAGTTGTACGATGGAATCTTTGTAACTCCAGTCATGTGCGCTGACATAGCGTGCTGACAACACAAAAGACGGCTAATAACAGACATCCAATACCGGTGGAGGAACGATGGAGCAGACCGAAGTCCGTATTCGCGCGGCTAAGGACGATCTCGCGGGTGCGGTGAGCTGGGTTGCTCGTAACCTGCCTGCACGCCCGACTCAGCCGATTCTGCGTGGCATGATTTTTCTCGCGGATGACAATGGTCTGCAGCTCGCTGGCTATGACTACGAGGTCTCGACTCAGATTCGTATTAGTGCAGAGGTCGATGAGCCCGGTCGCTTCGCCGTCAATGGCAAGTTGGTTTCTGACATTGTCTCTAAGTTGCCGAATAAGCAGGTAGAGATGCACTTTGATGGCACGAAGGTCATCGTTCGCTGTGGTTCTTCCCGCTTCGAGCTACCAAGCCTGACCTTGGAGGATTACCCTCAGCTACCAGAAGCTCCGGCTGCTACCGGTACTGTCGATGCTGCTCTGCTGGCTGAGGCTATTGGTCAGGTCGCTATCGCTGCCGGCAAGGATGAGTCGCTGCCGATGCTGACCGGCATCCGGATGGAAACCGAAGGTAACGAGGTCACTCTCGCTGCCACCGACCGTTTCCGCCTGGCGGTTCGCAGTTTCGAGTGGGAGCAGATCCCTGAGGGGGAGACCAAGCTGCTCATCCCGGCAAAGACATTCGCGGAGACTGCCCGCACTCTCGATACCACTTCCAGCGAGCCAGTGACCTTGGCATTCGGCGACGGATCCGATGATCGTGAGGTCGGCTCTGAAGGTCTGCTGGCTATCCTCGCCGATCCTCGTCGCACTACCACGCGACTGCTGGACGCCGAGTTCCCGAAGTTCCGCCCGCTGCTGCCGAAGCAGCATTCCTCCATGGCTGTTGCTCGTGTTGACCAGCTGCAGGATGCCATCCGTCGTGTGTCTCTGATGGCGGATCACGGTGCGCAGATTCGCATGGACTTCTCCGACGGCCAGGTTGTCCTTTCTGCTCATGGCGACGAAGTTGGTCACGCAGAAGAGACTGTGGCCTGCAACTTCTATGGGGAACCACTTCTGATCGCCTTCAACCCGCAGTACCTGCTCGAGGGGCTCAGCGCTGTTCGCTCCCACCGCGTTCTGCTGGGCTTTACGCAGCCGTCGCGTCCCGCGATTCTCATTCCAGAGCCGGAAGCTATCCCGGAGCTCGGTGAGGACGGCTTCTACCCAACGCCGGAGACCGACTTCACTTACCTGCTGATGCCTGTACGCCTGCCGGGCTAGTCTGCGGCTATGCACATTCGGTATTTGTCCTTGCGGGACTTCCGCTCCTGGCCGGAGTTGGAAGTCGAGTTCACGCCTGGAATTACCGTATTTACCGGGCAAAATGGCTACGGCAAGACCAATATCGTCGAGGCCGTTGGGTATCTCTCCACGCTCGGTTCGCATCGAGTGTCTACGGATGCTCCGCTGGTTCGTTCGGGGACCCCGTCGGCACGCATTTCGGCGACGGCGGTCAATGATGGCCGCGAGCTGACGGCGCATCTGCTCATCAATCCGCATCGCGCGAATCAGGCGCAGATTAATCGCACGCGGCTGAAGTCTCCGCGGGAGCTGCTGGGGATCGTTAAGTCGGTCTTTTTCTCGCCCGAGGATCTCACGCTGGTCAAGGGCGAGCCCGCTTCCCGTCGCCGATACATCGATGATTTGCTCGCTTTACGACGGCCATTGTCCGCCGGTATCCGCATTCAATATGACAAGATTTTGCGTCAGAAGAATGCGCTGCTGAAGTCGGCGGGCTCGACGCTGCGCCGTGGCTATTCTTCCTCGGAGGGGCAGGCCGCCCTGAGCACGCTGGATACCTGGGATGCGCAATTGGCGCAGGTGGGAGCGGCGTTAATGGCTGCGCGCATGGATTTGATCGCCGAGCTTTCCGAGCATGTCAGCGAGGCCTATGCCACGCTTGCCCCGCACTCGCGCCCAGCCACGATTGCCTATGCGCCGAAGGTCGACAGTCTGGATGGCGGGCCATTGCCCAGCGAACCGGAGCTGCTCGAGGCACTGCTGCTGACGAAGATGGCGGAGCGCCGCACCGCGGAGATTGAGCGCGGTTCCTGTCTCGTTGGTCCGCATCGCGATGATCTCAACCTCATTCTCGGCAATGACCCCGCCAAGGGCTTCGCTAGCCACGGCGAGACCTGGTCTTTTGCACTCGCGCTGCGTCTCGGCGCGTACTTTTTGCTCCGTGCCGATGGGCCCGACCCGATCTTGGTGCTTGACGACGTGTTTGCGGAGCTCGACCGGCATCGTCGGGAAGCTCTCATGGAAATCGCGCAGCAGGCTGAGCAGGTGTTGATCACCTCGGCGGTGGGGGAGGAGTTGCCTCAGGCACTGGTCGAGGATTCTTCTGTCACTCATCACACGGTGACGGTGGCGCAGACTGAGCAGGGGCGAATCTCACTGCTGGATGAAAACCCAGTCGCGGAAGAGTGACGGGTATGGTCGAGAACATGGAGCCGGATAACTCACCGGAAGAAGAAAAGGACCTGATCAGCGACGCTTTCTTCCGCATGCGCGATGCCGCTAAGGAGGGCGGTCACAAGTTACCGAATCTCCAGCGGCCACCGAAGAAGAAGGGCTCGTGGTCTGGCCTCGATAGCCGTGTGCCTGTGAAGGCCGCGGAGGGGATTGTTGCGGACGTCGATAAGCAGCGGGCAGCGCAAGCAGTGGTGCGAGATCGTGCCGGTACGGTGATTTCGCCGAGCTTATTGAAGGAGGCGGGGATTCGGCTGTACCGGAAATATGACCGTCGACCTGCGCCGATTGGTGCGGTGCTGAATAAGGCAGTAGTCGATCGCGGCTGGCAGATCCACATTGCCCACGGTGTGATCATGACGGAGTGGGATTCGATGGTCGGCAAGGTCGTCGCGGAACATTCCCAGGTGAAGGAGTTCAAGGACGGCACTTTGGTGGTCGAGTGCCAATCGACAGCATGGGCAACACAGCTGCGGCTAGCACAGCGACAGGTTTTGAAGTCGATCGCGGAACGCGTCGGCGATGGGGTGGTTGAGGAAATTAAGGTGCTGGGGCCGAAAGCGCCGAATTGGCGCAAGGGCAAATTGCACATCGAGGGCCGAGGACCGCGTGATACTTATGGGTAAAGGTCGGTAAACGGTCTACGAATAGGCGTCGGTATGCGTAAAACTGCGAAATTTGGTCCTTTGAGCGCATCGGCTATATCCACAGTAGGGGACTACGTTGGGGTAAGATGGGCAGGAGAATACCGGCAGGCGGTTCTTGAGACGTTCTCGGCATCCAAACTAGCCAGACCTATCTAGTAGTCCTATGTAGTTCTGGCTGGCGCCGATAGCGCTTGACCGCCGGCCTATTTTTCGCGCGCTGACGAATGTTGTGCGGGGAGAGAACCAAGAATAGGAGACGCGCCGAACCGTGGCTGCTACCGAACATCAATATGACGCCTCATCGATTACCATCCTCGAGGGCCTCGAGGCCGTGCGTAAGCGGCCGGGTATGTACATTGGCTCGACTGGTGAGCGTGGCTTGCACCACCTGGTGTGGGAGGTTGTAGACAACTCCGTCGACGAGGCGATGGCGGGTTACGCCACCGATGTTGAGGTCACTCTGCTGGAAGACGGCGGCGTTCAGGTCCGCGATAACGGCCGTGGTATTCCTGTCGAAATGCACCCGTCGGGCATGCCGACGGTGCAGGTGGTTATGACTCAACTGCACGCCGGCGGCAAGTTTGACTCCGAGTCCTACGCTGTTTCCGGTGGTCTGCACGGTGTGGGTATTTCGGTGGTTAACGCGCTGTCGACGCGTATGGAAACCGAGGTCATCCGTGATGGCTACACCTGGTACCAGAACTTCGACCAGGCCGTCCCGGAAGAAATTATCCGAGGTAAGAAGACTCGTGGTTCGGGCACCACACAGCGTTTCTGGCCGGACCCGGAGATTTTTGAGACCACCGATTTCAAGTTCGACACCATTTCTCGCCGCTTGCGTGAGATGGCGTTTTTGAACAAGGGCCTGACCATCACGTTGGTGGACAAGCGTGTCTCCGAGGAGGAGCTCGAGGCTGAGGCTCTGGCGGAGCAGGCGGAGACCGAATCCGCTGAAATCGCCAAGGATGCGGTTGAGGAGCAGAAGGAGAAGGCAGAGAAGACCACCAAGCCGAAGGAGCGCCGTAAGGTCTTCCACTACCCGAATGGTCTGCGGGATTATGTCGAGACTCTGAACAAGTCGAAGAACATCATCCACCCGACCATCATTTCCTTCGATGCTGCAGGTGACGGCCACGAGGTCGAGATTGCCATGCAGTGGAACTCGGGTTACTCCGAGTCGGTGCACACCTTCGCCAACACCATTAACACCATTGAGGGTGGCACGCACGAAGAGGGCTTCCGTTCTGCGTTGACATCGCTGATGAACCGCTATGCGCGTGAGCACCGCCTGTTGAAGGAGAAGGAAAACAACCTCTCCGGTGAGGATTGCCGTGAAGGTCTCGCTGCCGTGATTTCGGTGAAGGTCGCCGATCCGCAGTTTGAGGGCCAGACGAAGACGAAGCTCGGTAACACCGAGGTGCGTTCCTTCGTCCAGCGCATGACTAATGAGCACATCGGTCACTGGCTGGAGGCCAATCCGGCTGAGGCCAAGGCCATTGTTAACAAGGCCATTGCTTCGGCACATGCCCGTCAGGCGGCTCGTAAGGCCCGTGACCTGGTGCGTCGTAAGTCCGCGACCGATCTTGGCGGTCTTCCGGGTAAGTTGGCGGACTGCCGTTCGAAGGATCCGAAGCAGTCCGAGCTGTTCATCGTGGAGGGTGACTCCGCAGGTGGTTCTGCAAAGGCAGGCCGAAACTCGCTGTTCCAGGCCATTTTGCCGCTACGCGGTAAGATCTTGAACGTCGAGAAGGCGCGCCTGGATAAGACGCTGAAGAATAACGAGGTCCAGGCCATTATTACGGCGCTGGGCACCGGTATTCACGACGAATTCGACATCGAGAAGCTGCGCTACCACAAGATTGTGCTGATGGCCGACGCCGACGTCGATGGTCAGCACATTGCCACGCTGCTACTGACGCTGCTGTTCCGTCTGATGCGTCCGCTGATTGATGAAGGGCACGTCTACCTCGCCCAGCCGCCGCTGTACAAGCTCAAGTGGGCCAAGGGTGAGCCGGGCTACGCCTACTCCGATGCTGAGCGCGATCAGCTGCTGGAAGAGGGGCTGGCTGCCAACCGCAAGATCAACAAGGACGATGGTGTTCAGCGTTACAAGGGTCTCGGTGAGATGAACGCCGCTGAGCTGTGGGATACCACCATGGATCCGGATCACCGCGTGCTGCGTAAGGTCGCCCTCGAGGACGCGCAGAAGGCGGACGAACTGTTCACCATTCTGATGGGCGATGACGTCGCTTCACGACGTTCGTTCATTACCCGTAATGCGAAGGACGTTCGCTTCCTCGACGTCTAAGCCGATACCAAGTCTGGTTATCGGCTTGTCGGTTCCCCTGACAAAACCTCCGTTCAGCCATTAATGTTTATGAAATGGAAGATACTCGGGGAAGCATGGTCAACGGGGAACCGCCAGTCGTGCCACGTATTGTGCAGGAGACATTGCCAGATGGCTCCGTGACCCCGATGGCGCTTCGGTTTCCCGAAGGTTCGCCTCGGGGCATTGTCGTTATTTGGCCGGGCTTTGGCATGGGTGCTCGCTACTACCGGCCGATTGCCCAAGAGTTACAGCGTCGGGGTTTTTGCGTCCTGACCTCGGAGTTACGCGGCCAGGGTAACCAGACTGCGGTGGCCACCCGCCGTCACAATTGGGGCTACCAGGATCTCGCATCGGTGGATTACCCGCTGGCCGTGGCGCGGGCTCGCAAGGAGTTTGATCACCTCGCGGCAGGGGAGAGCACAGGGGAGAAGCTACCCGTCTACTTGCTGTGTCATTCCATGGGCGGTCAGATTGCCTCGCTGTATCTGGCCCGACCGGAAGCGGACGTGGCCGGCGTAGTGATGGTCGGCTCCGGTACTCCGCACTACAACTGTTTTACTGGCAACGAGTACAAGCGGCTTCGCTACGGTGCACCGTTTATGCAGGTGGTGTCCCAGATCCTGGGCTATTGGCCAGCGGGCAGGCTTGATTTGGCCGGCTATGGCCGCCAGGCTCGTAACCATGTGGTGGAGTGGGCGCGGTTCTCGCGCACGGGTCTTCTGCGACCGCGCGGTGCGGATATCGACTACGCCGCTGAGATGCCGAAGGTGACCACCCCGGCGCTGCTGCTGAACTGTGGTGGTGACCGTGACTGCCCGGAGGCTTCCGCACAGGCGCTGGCACGGATGCTGCCGAATTCGGCAAAGTACGAGTTCATTGAGCAGCGGCTGGGCCACAATCGCTGGGCGCGTGAGCCACAGGCTGTGGTTGACCGTCTAGAGCAGTTTATTGAGGAAATTTAAACCGCAATTTTCCAGCTGGTAATCTGCGCTTCTTAACGTAGATGCCTATGGCAACTTCACCTAAAAATATATCTGAATTTTCCCGTCGGCACTTCCTGCAGACCGCCGCAGGAGTCGGTGCTGTCACCGCTGCGAGCACGCTGCTGCCGCCATCATTGCGCCATGCACTCGCGCAGCCCCGACCGGCTGGCTCCCTCGACCAGGTTGAGCACGTTGTCGTGTTGATGCAGGAAAACCGCTCTTTTGATCACTACTTCGGCACTCTCCGAGGTGTGCGGGGGTACAACGACAATTCCGCTTTGCCGGGCGTTTTCAACCAGAGTGGGGTCAGTCCATACCTGATTCGCAACGCCGCTAATCGCGGTGATCTCTCGGTGGAGTACATTGCAAGTTTGCCGCACGGTTGGGAAGACGGGCAGGTTGCACTAAACGGCGGCCGCTGTAACGGCTGGATCGAGGCTAAGGGCAAAGGCACGATGGCCTGCTATGACCGTCAGGACATCGCGTTCCAATTCGCACTCGCAGAGACATTCACTATCTGTGATGGCTACTTTTCTTCAATGCCTACGTCGACAAGCCCGAACCGCAACTACCTGTTTTCGGGTGATACCCGAAAGGAACCGTGGGGGACTGGAGCGGTTGGCAATGCGGCGTACGAGCCGACGCACCCGGGGTACAGGTGGCGCACGTATGCCGAGGATCTCTCGGCGGCTGGGGTGCCATGGCGCGTCTACCAGGAGTGGGATAACTACACGGACAACAACCTGGATTTCTTCGCCGCGTTTCGAAATATTGGCCGCAAGGTCATTCGTGAGGCCGGGCTGCCTGGTCTCGACATGACGGGCTTCCACGAGGAGCTGCTGGAACTGGGCGATGGGATGCCGCCAACTGCAGAGCAGCAGGAGATGGTCGACCGCCTGAATGCCGCTGTGGAGAAGCTGCCTGAGGCGGAACGGAATCTCTACGATCGTGCACTTTACCGTCGCCAGCCGGGCACGCTCGCTGATGCTTTCCGACGGGACGTTGAATCCGGACAGCTGCCAAAGGTGTCCTGGATTGTGCCGTCGGCCGCGGAAAGCGAGCACCCGGGAGCGTCCTCGCCGATTCAGTCGGCGAATATCACTTACCGCCTGTTGGATGCGTTGGCCTCCAACCCGGAGGTGTGGGCCAAGACCGTCTTCCTGATTAACTTTGACGAGTTTGATGGTTACTTCGACCATGTGGTGCCGCCGCTGCCGCCGAAGAATGAGCCGGGGGAGTGGTACCTGGGCAAGCCGAAGGGGCTCGGTTTCCGCGTCCCGATGACTGTCATTTCACCGTGGTCGGTGGGTGGTTTGGTGTCCTCAGAGGTCTTCGATCACACTTCGGTGATCCGTTTCCTGGAGCAAGTCACCGGCGTGAGCTGCGGAAATATCACTGATTGGCGTCGTCGGGTATGTGGTGATTTGGTATCCACACTGGACTTCTCGGCGTCTACGGGAATGCAGCTTCCAGAGCAGCCGGGACCAGCGCCGGAGTTTGTGAAGCGCTGGGAGGCGGAGCCGGCCGGTGACTATCCTGTGCAGGAGTCCGAGCAGGCGACCGCGCTGCCGACACCGTACCGGCTGCACGCCTACCTCAAAGGCGGCAATCTTGTGCTGGTCAATGACGGTTCCCGTGAGGCTGTTTTCGCTGTTTACAGTGGCAATAAGGTGGAGCATCACACGGTGCTCGGTACGTTAGAGCTGCGAATTGGACTCCTGGAGCGCGAACTTACCGTGTGCGGCCCGGACCGCTTCCTGCGTGTATTCAGCAAGACGGCGAAAGAGTTGCCGGAGGTCACTTTGGAGCACGCGGCGGGACGTGTTCTAGTTGGCGGGCAGGACCGGACGGCTGATTATGTCCGTGATGGTTGGTACGAGGTTGAGCTGGCTGAAGGTGAGGCCACGGCGTATTACACGGGCCGGCTGGAGTCCGGCAATCGCATTCCGACCAGCCCGTTTACCCGAAAGAGTGACTAGGCCCTGTCCCCGGCTAAGTGCCGCCTTTGACCAGATCCCACGTCTCTGCGAATGACAGCTCTTCGCCGTTGGTGGTGAGGAGTATGTGTGCAAGTAGTGCGCCCAGTGCGGTGTTGCCAAAACTTAGTGGTTTCACGTGAAACGTTGCGTAAGCGACCGCTTGTGCAGCCGCAGAAACCATGGGAAAGCTACGGTGACCAGCAATGACTCCTGAGCTGGCGGCGACAATAGCGCTGATTGTCCATGGTCTCGCAAGTGTAGCGTCGGCCAATTCCGGCACTGTGGCCACCAGTTCATCGGTGGCCGCCAGGATAGCGGCCTCGCTGAGAAGCTGAATCTGGAGCGCGCTCATTCCTGTGCTCCCCGGGGCCTCGGGGAGCACAACTTTCGCAGCAGCGCCATGTCAGTATCAATTACGCTTGCCGTAATTTCCCGAGCCTGACCTTGCTGAAGGGCTCTCGCTGCGGCGGATTCGATGGCGCGAATGGCGGCCTCGTGTTTAGACACGCCCTCCATGTGCGCCAGCAGCGCCAGAGCGGTGTCCTGTTCTTTCGTGAGTCTCAAGGTCATCGCCATCGTATTTGCTCCTTGCTGCCTAGCTTGTGCCGTCTTATTCGTCTCTACTAGGCCTAAAACCCCAGATTTGATACCACAATGGTATCGAAAAGTTGCACACGGCGTCGTAAAGCGGGCTCTAAAGCCCTGTAGAATGGATGCGAACCTCTTTTAAGTAAAGGAAGCAGTCATTGAGCGACGATAACAACAACGACGGCTCATCTTTCGGAAGTGGAGTATTGGGCCACCAGGTTCGCCCGATCGACATCAATGAAGAGATGCAGTCGAGCTATATCGACTACGCCATGAGCGTGATTGTTGGCCGTGCGCTGCCGGAGATCCGTGATGGTCTCAAGCCGGTGCACCGCCGCATTCTCTACGCCATGTTCGACAACGGCTACCGCCCGGAGCGCGGCTATGTGAAGTCCGCAAAGCCGGTTTCGGACACGATGGGTAACTACCACCCGCACGGCGACAGCGCTATTTACGACACCATGGTGCGCATGGCGCAGCCGTGGTCCATGCGCTATCCGCTTGTCGACGGTCAGGGTAACTTCGGCTCCCGCGGTGACGACGGCCCCGCAGCTATGCGTTACACCGAGGCCCGTCTGACGCCGTTGGCCATGGAAATGGTGCGCGACATTCGCGAAAACACCGTCGATTTCCAGCCGAACTACGACGGTCGTACGACAGAGCCGGTTATTCTGCCGTCGCGTGTCCCGCAGCTGTTGATGAACGGCTCCGGCGGTATTGCCGTCGGTATGGCCACCAATATCCCACCGCACAACCTGCGTGAGGTCGCGGATGCCATCAACTGGTGCCTGGACAACCCGGAAGCGGATGAAAAGACCACGCTGGATGCGGTCATGGAGCGCATCAAGGGCCCGGATTTCCCAACTGCCGCCCAAATTGTCGGCGATAAGGGCATCAAGGAGGCCTACACCACCGGCCGTGGTTCGATTCGCATGCGCGGTGTGACCTCGATTGAGCAGGAGGGCACCCGTCAGTCGATTGTCATCACTGAGCTGCCGTACCAGGTCAACCCGGACCGCATGATTGCCAACATCGCGGATCAGGTCAAGGACGGGCGTCTGCAGGGCATTGCCTCGATTGATGACGAATCTGACCTGAAGTGGGGCATGCGTATCGTCGTCAAGCTCAAGCGCGACGCCGTACCGCGTGTGGTGCTGAACAACCTGTACAAGCACTCCCAGCTGCAGACCAGCTTCGGTGCGAACATGCTCGCCATCGTCGACGGTGTGCCGCGTACGCTGCGCATTGACCAGATGGTGACGCTGTATGTCGCCCACCAGATTGAGGTCATTGTTCGACGGACCCAGTTCCGCCTGGACGAGAAGGAAAAGCGCGCCCATATCCTGCGCGGCCTGGTCAAGGCTCTGGATATGTTGGACGAGGTCATCGCCCTGATTCGCCGGTCCGCCACGGTTGATACCGCGCGCACGGGCCTGATGGGTCTGCTCGAAATCGACGAGATTCAGGCTGACGCCATTTTGGCGATGCAGCTGCGTCGCCTGGCTGCTCTGGAGCGCCAGAAGATCATTGACGAGTTGGCTGAGATCGAGCTCGAGATCGCCGACCTGAAGGACATCCTGGCCAAGCCGGAGCGTCAGCGCGCCATCGTCAAGGAAGAGCTGGGCGAGGTCGTGGAGAAGTACGGCGATGACCGTCGTACCCAGATTGTGGCCGCTGAGGGCGACGTCACCGAAGAGGACCTCATCGCCCGCGAAAACGTGGTTGTGACCATTACTTCCACGGGCTACGCCAAGCGCACCAAGGTCGATGCCTACAAGGCCCAGCGCCGTGGTGGCAAGGGCGTGCGCGGTGCGGACCTGAAGCAGGACGACATTGTCCGCCACTTCTTCGTCTGCTCCACGCACGACTGGATTTTGTTCTTCACCAACAAGGGTCGCGTCTACCGACTCAAGGCCTACGAACTGCCGGAGGCCACTCGCGCCGCCCGCGGCCAGCATGTCGCCAATCTGCTGGAGTTCCAGCCGGAGGAGCGCATCGCCGAGGTGCTGCAGATTCAGAGCTACCAGGACAGCCCGTACCTGGTGCTGGCCACCAGCGAGGGCAAGGTCAAGAAGTCTCGCCTGGAGGACTACGAGTCCGCTCGCTCCGCTGGCCTGATTGCCATCAACCTGCGCGAAGGCGACTCCCTCATCGGTGCCCGTCTGTGCTCTGCTGACGATGACCTGCTGCTCGTCTCCGAGCGCGGCCAGGCTATCCGCTTCACCGCCTCCGACGACGCGCTGCGCCCGATGGGCCGCGCCACTGCCGGTGTCCAGGGCATGCGCTTCAAGGGCGACGACAAGCTGCTCAGCATGGTCGTGGTCGAGGAAGAGCACAACCTGCTGGTCGCAACGACCGGTGGCTTCGGCAAGAAGACCAAGCTCAGCGAGTACACCCCGCAGAACCGCGGCGGTATGGGCGTGCTGACGCTCAAGTACGACCCGAAGCGTGGTCCGCTGATGGGCGCCCTGGTGGTCGACAACGACGACGAAATCTTCGCTGTCACCTCCGCCGGCGACATCATCCGCACCAACGTCAACGAGATTCGCGCCACCTCGCGTGCCACTAAGGGCGTGCGCCTGGTCAACCTCGCTGACGGCGTGGAACTGCTGGCTATCGACCGCAACGTCGAGGATGAGGGCGAAGAGACCGCTTCTAAGGTTTCTGAGGCCGGAACCTTGGACGTAGTCCCGAAGCGCACCGGCGCGACCAAGAGCACCGGTGCCGCTGAGTCCGGTGACTCGGAGGCGGAGAAGGAGTAAGCGCATGGCCGAAACTAACTTGGTAGTCGACAAAGTGAGCCCCTGGTCCGCCATGCGCATTACGGCGGCCACCGGTTTCATTGGCTTCCTCGTCTGGCTTGCCGCGGTTGGCCTGCTCTACCTCTTGCTCTCCGGGATGGGATTGCTCGCTCCGATCAGTGAAATGGTCGGAGGGGAGGATTCCATCAGCGCGGGTCTTGTCCTTGGCCTGGCGGCCGCTGTGGGAGCGCTGTGGTGGGTGCTGTCGATTGGGCTCATGGCTCTCGGCGCGGTCATCTACAACGCTTGCGGCGGTCTCGTCGGAGGTCTCAAAATTTCGCTTGCCGACGACGACTAGGCTGCCTAGCCTCCCGCTGGCCCCGGTGTTACCCCCCCGTTCGGTGGCCCCGGGGTCGCGTTGGTTTAGAGGTGTTTTCAGTAATCTGGTCATGGAGTAGCCGTAATGACTACTTAATGACTACTTTTTAACTCAATATTTAGGCCTCTGACCAGGCGATTTGTGAAGTGTCATGGTTACGGGTTAAGTTATATCTCGTTCCACGGGGCCTATAGCTCAGGCGGTTAGAGCACTTCGCTGATAACGAAGGGGTCGGAGGTTCAAGTCCTCCTAGGCCCACTGCCGAACAAGGTATAATTGCTCGGTGTACGGGGCTTTAGCTCAATTGGTAGAGCACCTGCTTTGCAAGCAGGAGGTCAGGGGTTCGATTCCCCTAAGCTCCACAAGGAACAAAATCCCCCGGTCGTAAGGCCGGGGGATTTTTGCGTTTTGGGGATGTAGAAGGGGAGGGGGCAAGAACGCCGAGTTACTGACTGCGTTTATGACAAAAATGCCGTGAAAAATGGCTTGAAACTGTCATAAACTTGCACAGTTTCACATTTGCAGCCCGTCTTTCTGAAGTTGTCAGGTTTGCTGCTTAACCAAAAACGCCCGACCGCCTGCGCATCAACTGCACAGAACAATCGGGCGTGAAAAGGCTTTTGGCTATCTAGCCGCCTATTTACTTCTTGCGAGCCTGACCCGGCTTCGGAGCCGGCTTGGACGGCTTGGAAGAGATCTTCTTAGCGTCGTCAGCGTTCTTCTTCTCGGTCTTGACCTCGTCGACCTTGATTTGAGCCTGCTTGGAAGCCTCTGCGGCCTTCTCCTCAGTGGTCTCCTTGGCCTCAGCAGCCTTGTCCTTGGCCTCGTCGGCCTTGTCGGCTGCCTTGCCCTTTACCTCTTCAGCCTTGTCCTTAGCCTCAGAAGCCTTCTCTTCAACGGTCTCCTTGACCTCTGCGGCCTTCTCTTCGACCTTGTGCTTAACTTCCTGGGCCTTCTGCTGGTACGGAGCTGGGTCAACCGGGAGCTTGTCGTCCTTGCGCAGCTTCCAAACGATGACACCGACGATTGCTGCAACAACAGCGAAGACCAGGGAAGCGGTTGCGATGCGACCGTTCTTGGCGCGCTGCTCTTCCTTACCGGTTACCTTGTCGATAGCCTTCTGGGTACGCACCTCGAGGTCCTTGCGAGCCTTCTTGGCCTTCTTTTCAGCCTTCTTAGCCTCGCAGCGAGCCTTGCAACGGGTCTTCTTGCCCTTGCGCTTAGCGTCCTTCTCGGCCTGCTTCGCAGCCTTCTTAGCCTGCTTCTTGGTCTCCTTGGACTTCTTCTCAACCTTGCCGGTCAGTTCTTCGGCCTGCTCAGCGAGCTGATCGCGGGCGTCGGAAACCTTTTCCTTAACGTCTTCCGCCCAATTGGTTGCTGCGTCCTTTGCTGCCTCGTTCTGTGCAGCTGCCACCTTCTTAGCCTCCTGCATCGTGTCGTAGAGCTCTGCAGCCTTCTTGTCCCGGTAATCCGAGTAGCTGTCGTAAGCGGACTTCAGTCCCTTGACAGCCAGCGAGATTGCGTTGGGGTTCATGACTCTCCTTTATTAGTGCGTCGCCAACAGGCATCGCCTTTAATTCTCAATCAATGATTAATACTGCTGCGGCGCCAGTGCCTCTGAGACCAAGATGCTTCTAAGTCCAAGAGCTAGGGCCCAGTTAGGCCTAGCGCCGAAATATTTGCAGCAGGCTCACATTCCAGCTTAGGCACTATTTGGCCTCCATGGGGGTCAACGAAGAACTCTTTTCCTTATCTTGAGAAACATTTTCGCTGGTTTCTGCCACGGAGAAACTCACCAGTAGGAGCAATTGGCCACCAAGGTCGGTATCCTAAGGAACGTGACTATTAAGACTGCTACTGCAACTGTGCACACCAACCATGGCGATATCGTGATTGACCTGTTCGGCAACCACGCGCCGAACACCGTCGACAACTTCATCGGCCTGGCAGAAGGCACCAAGGAGTACAAGGGTCAGAACGCCTCTGGCACCGAGTCCGGCCCGTTCTACGATGAGGCCATCTTCCACCGCATCATCGCTGGATTCATGATTCAGGGTGGTGACCCGCTGGGCACCGGCACCGGCGGCCCGGGCTACATGTTCGACGACGAGATCCACCCGGAGCTCCAGTTCGATCGTCCGTACCTGCTCGCTATGGCAAACGCCGGCAAGCGCGGCGGCCGTGGTACCAACGGTTCCCAGTTCTTCATCACCGTTGTTCCGACCCCGCACCTCAATGGCGCTCACACCATCTTCGGTGAGGTCGCTGATGACGCCTCGAAGAAGGTTGTCGACGAGATCGCTCGTGTGGCTACCGATCACTGGGATCGCCCGCTGGAGCCGGTCGTGATTACCTCCATCGACATCGAGAAGTAATCCGCTAGCTTCTACGCTCTTTAACCCGTCCGGTTGTTCCGGGCGGGTTTTTTCATGCCCATTTTCGCTTTACGACGGCCCGTAACCTCAATGTTGTGTTTAGGGGTAGTGGGGGTAGTAGCAAATCGTGTTGATTCTCCACATGTCCACAGCCCTGTGGACAAAATACTCCACTGTTCACCTAGGTGAACACGGGCCAAGAAGCACGTTACGGGCCCCAATTTTCACAAATTACAACAATTCACAGTTGTCCACAGACTTGTGCACATGTGTGGATAATTCCATTCTTGTAATTTACGAACCAGCGTTCGAAAGTGGTCGAACTCCGCAGAATATTGGAGTTACGCACAACTTGACTTGCAACTATGTTACTTGTTCACAGAGTTATCCACAGGCTGTGGATACTGTGGACACAGGGGATAGAACCAAAGTTGTCATGCTTTACGGTTTCTGTCACGTAACCCGTGAGAAATTTGGGACGAAATCTCTCCACAGTTATCCACAAATTACATGATTGTTACACAGGTTTCTGTGGATAACTTTTTTGCGCGATCAGTAGGAGGGAAATCCTCATTCGTCGAAAAACGTGTGGGAAACGGGTGTATTGACGGGGGTGAATTGACCTGGGTTTTTAGGTATGAAAAAAAGGCGCATCCAAAAGTGGATGCGCCTGAGGGGGTGCGATGTATTAGAGCTGACTAACGCCAACCCATAGTCATCAGCAGACCAACAATGAAAAGACCAAAGCCGATGACGTAGTTCCATGCGTTCAAAGTCACCATGAACGGAATATGCGGACCCGCGATGTAGTTGACCAGCAGCCAGCCCAAACCAATCAGCATGAACCCGAACATCAGCACCTTGTACCACACCGGCGTCTGAGTGCTGTTGATTTTGACCGGGGTACGGCTGACGGAGGAGCCACCGGATTGTGGTGAATTAGTGCTTTCGATCTTTGCCTTAGGCATAGCGCTTTAAACTCCTTAGGTTGTGGTCAGCAGGTTGCGATCAGCGCGGTATCTACACTCCCGCGGTATATGCATAATTGTAAACTTTGCATCCGAACTTACCAGTGAAGTTCGCAGGCAGTAGAATCCCCAGTTATGCAGATTCTCGTCGTCGATAACTATGACAGCTTCGTATTCAATCTGGTCCAGTACATAGGCCAGCTCGGCGAAACGGTTACTGTCTGGCGCAATGATGATGCGCGTCTCCGCGATGTTGACGACGTCGTAAAGCAATTTGATGCAATCCTACTGTCGCCCGGTCCCGGTGAGCCGTCCAATGCTGGATGGACAGAGGACATTATTCGCGCGGTGAGCAGGCAGGACGAGCCGACACCGGTGCTGGGTGTGTGCTTGGGTCACCAGGCGATTGGTGAGGTTTTTGGTGCGCAGGTTGTGCGTGCCGACGAGCTGTTGCACGGCAAGACCTCCCCGGTCACCCATGACGGCACGGGTGTTCTGGCCGATGTGCCCAGTCCTTTTATTGCCACGCGCTACCACTCGTTGACGGTGGATCCGAAGACGTTGCCGGAGGAACTCATTGCCACGGCATTCACGGATTCGGGCATGCTGATGGCGATGCGCCACCGCGACCTGCCGATTCACGGCGTGCAGTACCACCCGGAGTCGGTACTCACCCAGTACGGGCACCGCATGCTGGTCAATTGGCTGCGGCTGGCCGGCGGTGAGTACACCGAGGAACTCCTGGCGGAGTTGGAAGAGCAGCAGGCCGTGTACCAGCGCGCCTTCTCAGACGTGCTGGCACACTAGCCGCTAGTTAGGCAGCAGATCCGGCAGCCTTATGGGAGGTTCAGGAGCAGGCCGTTCCTCTGAAGAGCTCTCCGGGGCAACCCCCAGCCGGTAGACGCGCAGGGTGACCTCGCCGTCCTTGTTGACCTTGGAGCCGGCCGACGGGTCGGCCTTCTCCACGTGGTCGACCTTGGACAGATCCAGCGTGGTGACTTCCTCGGTGCGGATAGTTCCCTCGAAGCCGGCATTGGTGAGTGCCTTCTCCGCATCGCTGCGAGTCTGGCCCTCAACTCGTGGCATCTTAATTTGGTTGCCGCGCGAAACGTGCAGCTCGACAGTCGTTCCGACGGTGAGCTCCGTGCCCTTCTGGGGAACCTCAACAACGGTTCCCTGTTCCTCAGTGGAGTCAACCTCCACCACCTCGACAACGAAACCAGCGGATTCGAGGGTCGTGCGGGCGGAATCCAACCTCTGACCAGTGACATCCGGAACAGTCTTGGTCTCGATACCGGAGGAGACAGTCAAAGTTACACGGGTTCCCTTCGACACCTGAGAACCGGCAGCTGGAGACTGCTCGATGACATTGCCGCGCGGAACGTCCTCACTCGGTTCCTCTTGCAGCTTTGGATTGACGACAAGCCCCGCCTCCTCGAGCAGGCGGCGAGCTTCCTCGGCCTGTTTGTCGCGCACATCCGGCACATTGGTCAACTCTGGGCCCGAAGATACGCGCAGCTTGATACGAGATCCCTGCGGCAACCCCGATCCCACACCCGGTTCGGTGGCAATCACCGTGTCTCGGGGCACATCTGGGTTCGGCTCGTCGACGCGGTTGACCACGAAACCAGCCTGCTCGAGAACCTGCGTTGCCTCATTGACATTTAGACCCTCGACCTGCGGAATGGCAACGGTCTCGACCTCGGTGGACGAGTTGAAGAGCTGGTAGGCACCATAGCCGACACCGCCGAGAGCGACCAGCGCAGCAGCCGCCAGTGCGACAGTCTTTCCTGCGCCACCCTTCTTTTTCTCAGGCTCGTCAGTGTTAGCGATCTGAGCAGGGGCTTCCGGCTGGGCAGCCGCTCTCTCCGGTTCCGGAGCCGGAGCAGGGACAGCGGCCGGAGCCGGAGCCGGAGTTGCCTGCTGCGCAGGGGTCACCCGGGTCTCAGCATCCGATGGAGCTGCCGGAAGGAATTCGGTGGTCTTCGCGTCGTCGTCATGCGCGCCGTGGTGTGCCAGCGCCAACGGATCCTCGCCGCGTGCAAGACGACGCAAATCCTGGGCGAAGTCCTCTGCAGAGTCGTAGCGCTCCATCGGATCCTTGGCCATCGCGGTCAGAAGCACCGCGTCGAGGGCCTGAGCCGTGTTCGGGTCGGTGTTGAGCTTCCCCGAAGGCCGCGGCGGCTGATCCTGAACGTGCTGGTAAGCGACAGAAAGAGGGGTTTCGCCGGTGAACGGCGGGGCGCCCGTGACGGCCTCGAAAAGTACGCAGCCGACAGCGTAAATATCGGAACGGGCATCAGCGGTCTTACCGCGCGCCTGCTCCGGCGAGAGGTATTGCGCGGTACCCAGCACCGCCGCAGTCTGCGTCATCGTGGTGGAATCACCGAGCGCGCGAGCGATGCCGAAGTCCATCACCTTCACCTTGCCGGTGTTGGTCAGCATGATGTTCGCCGGCTTGATGTCACGGTGAATAATGCCCGCATGGTGCGATGCCGTCAGCGCATCACACACCGATGCCATAATCGACGCGGCTTTCTTCGGGTCGAGCCGCCCCTCACGACGAACAAGATCACGCAGGGTCTCGCCCTGAATCAGCTCCATGACAATGAAAGGCACGCGCCCCATCGGGCTATCCGTCTCGCCGGTGTCGTACACCGACACGATCGACGGGTGATTCAGCAGCGCTGAGTTTTTCGCTTCACGACGGAACCTTGCGAGGAAGTTCTCATCCCTGGCAAGGTCGGCCCTCATCATCTTGACCGCGACAGAGCGACCGAGAACAGTATCTTCAGCGCGGTAGACATCGGACATGCCGCCAACGCCAATGAGCTCGCCGAGCCGATAACGGCCGGAGAGGAGATCGTCATTGCCAGACATTGTTCGTCAGTCCCTTCGGAAGGATTTCCACCAAAACATCTTGTACCTGAATATTACTGTGCATCTGGAGTCCCCAAGGTATTACCGGAGTCATTTCCCAAGGGCAATTGAATACCGGGTAGACCACCGCCACTGGAGTCGTCGCCACTGTTGTCGCCACTGTCGTTGCCCGAATCCTGGGTCGGTTCGGACGTTTCCGGAGCGGTCTCGCTGGTGTCCTGCTCAGTGGAGCTGTCAGAGGCACCGTCATTGTTGCCGCCGTCGTTATTTCCCCAGTTACCGGAATTGTCTCCCGACCAACCGTAACCAGAACCGTCGTTGGGGTCGGTGTTTTCCTCTGTGGTTTGCTGCTGTGACTGGTTCGGAATGTACTGCTCCAAGTTCGGAATGGTTGGCAGTGAACCGGTAGTCGACAGCGAATAGACGACCGCGATAGCACCGGCCAGCAACACTAGCAGCACCAACAGCGCAATGCTGCCGCAGCCACAACCGCAGCCGCTGCGCTTCTTTGCCGGCTTACGCTGTCGGGCGGGTCGCTGCGGTGGCCGCTGCGGTTGCTGCTGTGGCTGCGACACCGGCATGGGCGGTCGCGTCATGGCACCGAGTTCGGTGGTCGCCGGGTTGGCAGCGTTGGATTGACGGTGCACCGTTGGGGTCACACCACGCGGCTGTGGTGGGCGGTGCCCCGCGCGCACTCGCAAAACAGCCTGTGCCAGCTCACGGCCATCGGCATAGCGACGCTGCGGATCCTTGCGCAGCATAATGCCGATAAGTTCGCGGATATGCGGATTGACCGTCGGCGCCAACGCAGGTGGTGCCTCGTTGATGTGTGCCACGGCAACCGCGACGGTGGAGTCGCCCTGGAAGGGCCGGGCGCCGGCCACCATTTCGTAGGCGACACAGCCAAGCGAGTAGATGTCTGTCGCCGGACTCACCTGTTTGCCCTGTGCCTGCTCCGGTGAGACATACTGCGCGGTACCGACGACCATGCCGGTACGCGTCAGAGGCACCGCTTCAGCGGCTTTGGCAATGCCAAAGTCGGTAATCTTCACGGTGCCCTCCGGCGTCACCAGGAGGTTGCCCGGCTTAATGTCGCGGTGGACAAGGTTCGCAGCGTGAATTGCCGACAGGCCGTGTGCAGTCTGCTCCAGCACGTCGAGCATCAGGTGCTCTGGCAGGGTGCGACGCCGCTGCAGCACCTGCGACAGAGATTCGCCACGGATGTACTCCATGACGATGTAACACGCGCCGTGGCTGCCGATGTCGCCTTCCTCGTAGGTGACAATTTTCACCACGTTTGGGCTGTTGACGCTGCGCGCAGCGGCGGCTTCGTTCTGGAAACGCTGCCGGAACTCGTAGTTGTCCGAGTACTCCTGGTTCAGAAGTTTGATTGCAACCAGTTCGCCGCTGGTGGCGTCGTCGGCAAGCCAGACGGTGGACATGCCGCCACGGCCGAGCAGACGGCGAACGTGATATCGGTCGCCAACGATGTCTTGAACTTGGTGGGCATCCATGCTTATCGACCCGCCTGTTCGACCGCGTCAATGAGTGCACGGCCAATCGGGGCAGCAACGGAGGCGCCGGTAGCGCCCTGGCCCTGGCCGCCACCGTTTTCCACGACGACAGCCACGGCGACATCGGAGTCCGGCGCGAAGGCGATGTACCAGACGTGCGGTGCGTACTCGCCGCGGACAGCACCGTGTTCCGCGGTACCGGTCTTGGAGGCAATACGCGAACCGTTACCGCCCGAGTGCGACTCGGAGCCGCGCATCAGCTCAGTTACGGTCTCCGCGACCTCCGGCGAAATCGCCTCGCCGGCTTCAATCGGCTTAAAGGACTTGATTTCGGAGAGGTCGGCACCGCGCACCGATTTGATGATCTGGGGTTCCATGCGCACGCCGCCGTTGGCAATCGTGGCGGCGATGATGGCGTTGTCCAGCGGCGTGAAAGACACGTCGCGCTGACCAATGGAGGTCTGACCCAGCGAGGACTGATCCGGAATATCACCGACAGCGGAGGGCTGAATCGGCAGGCCCGCGTCATCGTGGGTCTCACCGATGCCGAATCGCTTAGCGACGTCCTTGAGCGCATCGGCCCCGTACTGCATACCGAGCTCAGCGAATGCCGTATTACAGGACTGCGCGAAAGCCTGGCGGAGAGTTGTAGTAGCCCCACCACAGGTCGAGCCACCGTAGTTCTCCAACGTAGTGGTGGTATCCGGCAGCGTAATCTGCGGTGCGCCAGTGACCGAGGTGTCCGGGGAAGCGCCTTGCTCCAGTGCCGTGACCGTGGTCAACACCTTGAAAGTGGAACCCGGCGGCAGCGGACGCTGAGTGGCGTGGTTGAGCAGCGGTGCGCCCTCATTGTTATTGAGGGACTGCCAGGTACTCTCGTCGCCGGCGGCGATGTCATTCGGGTTGAACGACGGTGTGGAGGCCATCGCGAGAATTTCACCCGTCGATGGGCGAATGGCGACGGCGGAGCCGACGTAGCCGCGTTCAGCGAGTTGTTGGTACGCAGTCCGCTGAGCGTTCGGCAACAGCGTCAGCTCCGTGGAGGCCCCAGAGGGTTCCTTGCCCGTGACCATGTCGAGGGCGCGGGAGGTAAACAGCGAAGGGTCGCTGCCGTTCAAGATCTCGTTCTGAGAGCGTTCGATACCGGCCGAGCCGTAGATGTCCGACAGGTATCCGACCACCGCGGCATATGCCTCCGGGTCGGTGTCGTAGCTGCGGTCATAGAAGCCGCTCTCGCCCTTGACCGAGTGGGCCAGAATGTCGCCGTCAGTGGTGATTTGGCCGCGAGGTTTGGACTTTTCCTCCAGGAACTGGCGGCTATTCAGCGGATTGTGGGCGTACTTATCCTGCTGGAAGCCCTGGATGTAGGTCAGGTTCGCCAGTAGAAGAACGAAGAGTCCGAGAACGACAACAAAGATTTGGCGAATGGTTTTATTCATCTACTGGTTCACCTCCTGAGATGCGTTGGCATTGTCGTTGAGGCCCGAAGGGCTGCTTTGAATGCCCCAGGGGCGGTTGGCCTCGTCAGAGACGCGCAGCACGATGGCCAACATGATGTAGCTGGCCAGCAGTGAGGAACCACCGGCTGACATGAACGGAGTAGTCAGACCTGTCAGCGGCATCAGCTTGGAAACACCGGCTGCAACCACGAACAGCTGAATGGCCATCGAGAATGCGACACCGGCCGCCAGCAGCTTGCCAAAGGAATCACGTACCGCCAAGCTCGCCGAAATACCGCGGGAAATCAGAATCGCGAACAGCAGGATGATGGCACTCAGACCGGTAAAACCTAGCTCTTCACCAAAGGCCGAGAGGATGAAGTCAGAGTGTGCCACCGGAATGTTCTGTGGGTAGCCCTGGCCCAGACCGGTGCCACCGATGCCACCCCAGCTCATGCCGAACAGACCCTGGGAGAGCTGATAGCCGCCCTCGTCGTAGGAGCCCAACGGATCCAGGAAATGCGTGACTCGCGCCTGAATCTTGTCCGAAACCATGTAGACACCGACAACGCCGACGGTCACCAGCACCATGCCGATGATCAGCCAGGAACCACGACCGGTGGCAGCGTAGAGCATTGCCAGCACAGTGCCGAAGAGCACCAGCGCCGGGCCAAAGTCATTCTGCAGAGCCATGATGACGGTAGCGATGCCCCAGATCAGCAGAATCGGACCCAGGTCGCGAACACGCGGGAAATCAATGCCCAGGAAACGCTTGCCCGCCACATTGAACAGCGAGCGCTTATTCACCAGCAGCTGAGCAAAGAAGATCAGCAGCATGACCTTGGCAAACTCACCCGGCTGCATGGAAAACGGGCCGATGGAAATCCAGATGCGGGCATCAGCATTAATCGACGACGGCCACACCAGCGGTAGCGCCAACAGAATCAAGCCGCCGAGACCCAGCAGATACGAGTACTGCGACAGCGAGTGATGGTTGCGCAGCAGGACAATCACGCCGATAAACAGTGCGACACTAAGTACGGTCCACATGATCTGGTTGCGCACCAACGAGGTGTCATTGGCCAGGTCGAGGCGGTGAATCATCACCAGCCCCAAGGCATTGAGCGTGGCTGCAACCGGCAGCATCACCTGATCGGCGTTGGGCGCCACAAAGGTCAGCGCGATATGCGCCACTGCAAAAATCACAAAGAATCCGCCAATGATGTAAAAGACATCTCCGGTCAGAGAGTTGCCCTGAGCCAGTTCCAGCGAAATTAGTGCCAAAAGCAACAATCCTGCCGACAGCAGCAGCAGGAGCATTTCCTTCATCCGAAGCTGTCGCTTCGTGGTAGTTTCACTCATTTTCGCACCTGCCTACAGTTGACTCCTGGCTTCGAGCCCAGCTTTTCATCCTTCTTGTCATCGTCGGAAACGGACAGACATACCGGCAGTGCCGACTCCGCCAAACGTCCAATCTGGTCGCTGACACCGTCGTAGGAATCAGCCGGCAGACCTTCCAACGAATTGCGTGCCGCCGGCGAGAGATCTTCCGGCGTCATGATGTGGCAGTCGACCTTCTCCTTCGCCGTCCCAGCCGGAGGAAGCTGAACTTTATTGTCATCGGTCAAACAGATGAACTGATGTGGCTCTTGCAGATCGAAGCCCAGCAAACTACCGGGCACGCCGTGCATCAGCTGCACCTGCCCGTCGACCACCGCGAGATGGTACATCGACTCCTTCTTCTGCCAGCCCCAAACACCAAGGCCGACCAACCCGGCCACCAGCACCAGCACCACAGAAATAACCAGCCACTTGCCCTTGGAAGCTTTCTTCTCCGGCGCCGAAGTCACTGCAATTTCCTGCGACTTCCGCGGGCGGAGTGCCGCCGCGCGTCCCGCTGACGTATTGGGGCGGGGGAGTTCCTCCTCCGCACTCTGCAGGGCACCGGCCAGGGCGGGCTCGTAAGGCGTGCGTGCCGACGAATCGACAACATCGGCAACCACCACGGTGATGTTATCCGGACCACCGGACTTCAACGCGTAGTCAATGAGCTTGGTAGCGGCCTCGTCCGGAGTGCCCTCCGAGAGCACATCCTTGATGGTGTCCGCGGACACTGGATCGGATAGACCATCCGAGCACAGCAGGTAGCGATCGCCCTCGTGAACATCGCGATAAGACAAAGTAGGCTCCACCGGGCGACCGGTGAGAGCCTTCAAAATCAGTGAGCGCTGAGGGTGAATTGCCGCTTCTTCTTCGGTGAGATTGCCCTCATCCACCAGGGACTGCACATAGGTGTCATCCCGGGTAATGCGGATGAGCTCTCCGTCGCGCAGCAGATAGCCACGCGAGTCACCGACATGGCACATGCCCAGGCGGGTGCCGTCGAAAAGCAGAGCAGTCAGCGTAGTGCCCATGCCTTGCGTAGAGGGGTTCTGCTCAATTTCATCCGCAATGGAGTTATTGCCCTCCATGCAGGCGCTGCGCAGGGACTCGAGCAAATCGGGGCCGGGCTGATCATTGTCCAGCCGAGAGACGGCCGCAATCATCAGCTGAGATGCGATTTCTCCGGCGGCGTGGCCACCCATGCCGTCGGCAAGCGCGAGCAGACGCGAACCCGCATAGGCGGAGTCCTCGTTGTTCTGTCGGATGAGGCCGCGGTCAGAGCGGGCCGTGTAATTCAGAGCAAGACTCATGGTTGCAACCTCAAAGTTGTACGGCCAATACGAAATTCCATACCCGAAGCCAGGCGTTCCGGCTGTTCCACGCGCTGGCCATTGAGGAATGTGCCATTGCGGGAGTCCAGGTCTTCCAGGTACCAGATGCCGTCGCGGTTGATGACGCGAGCGTGCTGGCCCGAGGCGAAGTCATCGTTGAGGACGAAGGCATTCGACTCTGAACGGCCAATAGTGATGTCGCGTTGGTTGTTTAGGTTCATGCGCGAACCCGCCAGCGGCCCGGAGGTGACAAGGAGCTGATGTGGAGTCTGCGAGCGCTGGAAACGCTTGGCCGGAGCACTGCTGGCCTGCCGAAGTGGGCGCAGCGGAGCCGAGCCTGTTGTTTCTGTACGCAGGGTGCGAAGCGTCATCCAAATGAAAAACCACAGGACGACCAGCACGCCGATGCGCGAAAGCAGAAAAACGATAGCTTCCACGTCCGAGGAACCTCCTTATGTAGAGCTGGTGGGTCCGCAAACCGAACACACGGACGTAATTATTCCAGGAATGTGTCGGCAAACCTAGGGCAGTGGCATGTGAACCTGGTGAACCTCACTACTTAGCGGATCTGAATCAGCGGATTTAACTAGCGGATCTGAACTTCGAGAACAGAATGCCCCAGCGAGATTTCGTCGCCGTCAGCCAGCAGCCAGTTCTCAATGGGTTCGCCATTGACAATGGTGCCGTTGGTCGAATGCAAATCGACGAGCACAGCGTCCTGGCCGTCCCACGTGATCTCGGCATGCTGGCGGGAAACACCAGTATCCGGGAGACGGAAGTCGGAAGCGGTGCCGCGGCCGATGATGTTCGAACCATGGCGCACCTCAAATACGCGCGAGGAGCCGTCCTGCAACAGCAGGGTGACGGTCTTTTCCTGGGACTGGTCTTCGCCCACGGTCGCGCTGCTCAGCTCAGTTGCAGCCTCTGGGTCGACCGCGGGGATGGGGCGGGAAGCGGTGGGGAACTGCTCAGCTTCCGGCTGCGGGTGGTAGGCGGCAGAGGTCTCTGCAGCTTGGGGTTCATCATCGCTTTGCGACGGGGCTGCGTCAGTGTTGGCATCATCGGCACTGTCCTCGAATGGGACGAACTCCGAGGTGCCCACGGTGTCCTCGGTGAAAGTGCTGGCCGTCTTCAACTGGCCGGTGTGGAGAGACTCCACTGCCTGCAGGTGGACGCTAATGGAACCGGTGAAGCCCCAGCCGTTGTTACGGCAGTAGCGCGTCATGCGGTCAGCCAACTGATTCGGCAGGTTGGGCTCGGACGCAGAAAGGTTCTTGTAGTCGGCAGCGCTGATGCCAATGCGGAAATCATTGGGTGCCAAGTACTGACCGTTGGCGTCCTGCATCAGGAAGTCTTCAATTTCCTGCTTCAGGCATTCTTCTAACTCATTCGGGACAACCTTGCCGCCGAACACGCGCGCAAAGCTGTTATCGAGCCCGCGCTGAAGCGAGCTATCGAGCTTGCGGATGCGTCCTAGGAAATCCATCTGACTAAAGAAATTCGCCTTCTCCCGCCAAACCGCGGCGGGTTACGTGAAAAAAATGTGCACAAAAATTATCGATACTTAAGCAACAGTATAGAGCCCTACACCTTCAGTTAAGGGCTAGGAACTACTGAGGTTTATCAAATAGTGACGACGGTTGTGGAGGAAGTTGCTATTGCTAAGTGCTGAAAAGTGATGGAAAACGTGCGCTGGCCTGGGGATTTGGTGGTGTATTAGCGCGGGGTGTTATAGTTCTATTCGTTCCCACGGGCGAGTGGCGGAATGGCAGACGCGCTGGCTTCAGGTGCCAGTGTCCTTTACGGACGTGGGGGTTCAAGTCCCCCTTCGCCCACAGCGAAGATCCTCGGAAGTGTAAAAGCTTCCGAGGATTTTTTGTTTCTGGGGTTGGGGTTTGGGTTGAAGCAGAAGCAGATGCTGAGCTGACGTTGTTGGCTTGTCCTTTAACTCTCCTTTAACCCTGTCCGGCACTTATGGCCAGGTTTCGGGGACTTGTCGATGTATTCCCCTGACTTATCGATGGTTTTTCGGCACTTATGCGCACGCTGTGAGCCAGGCTCTCTCACTTGTCGATGCGCTATTCACTTGTGGACACGCTGTAGCGCATCGATAGGTGAATAGCGTGGCCATAAGTCGTCGGATGCGTCGGCCAGCTAGCATTGCAACGGCTCACGAGAAGAAATGTAGAAATCTCACAACTCATTTTGTATTGAAAGTAGAAGAAAACTTGAATAGTTTTGAGATGTGCATGAGGGCAGTCGGCCCTCATCTGGGGCATTGATATAGCGGTGTTCAGTCATGAGCTTGGCTTACGGCCATATTTTAACGACCATTTGGTACCTGTTCATATCGTGAAAAGGCAACTCAAGAATGTGTAAGAAGTATTAAGAGAGAGCCCGTTTGGTGAGTAATCTTCTTCCGAGGAAAACCTGCCAATTCATAGTCGGAAGGCAAACATGAAAATTGTATTTAGAGCAATGCTGGGTGCCGCAATTATTTTTGAAGGAGTTCTTTTCCTTCTTATGAATGTGGTATCTGGTTTGCCGGGTTGGGTATTCCTGTTACCACTTGCCGTGGTGGTTGCGGCTTTTCTCTTACTGTTTAGAGGTATGTGGCAAGACTATCTCAGAAATGGCAGGTCATGGGCTTCTTCGCTGTCCGAGACGTCAAAGAAATTTGGCGTACCTCGAAAAATACTAGCGTTACTCGTTTCGGAAGTTGGTTCGCTGCTAGCTGCTTTCACCTTTTTTAAGCCTCAGAGAAATGTCGACAGTGAAGTCAGATCCTTCACAGCATATAGAAACCTTCGAACTGTTGTTTTTATGATACTGGCGCTGAGCGTTGCAGAAATAAGCATAGTGCATTTTGCTATTTCTAATGCGTTTTGGCGATATTTATTGCTGGTAATTAGTGTTTATGCCGTAGTTCTTTTATCTGGATTTTACGTAACTGTTCGGGATCATCCACATCTAATGACACCGCAAGGACTCGTACTGCGAAATGGGCGAAGGCTTATTTGCGAAATTCCGTGGTCACAGTTACGTCATGCGAGCTCCGTAACGGCAGGTGAAGGAGGGGACATAGCAATTGACGAGGACGGCAATCTCAGGGTGCCTGTTTTGAGTGAAGTGAACGTCAGATTAGAAGTGGATTCGCAAGTCGTGGCAGAAGATCTTTACAAGGGGCTAATGACCGTTTTCTCGATTGAGATTTACTGCGACGACAAAGACGCATTCCTCCGCAATCTCGCTGAGGAAAGGAATGCTCATTAAATGCTTGGCAGCTTCCAGGTCTGGTAATCAACCCCGGCCTATCGCCAAAACTTGGTCATCCCGCGCTTGTCCTCCATGTTGAACTCAATCATCTTGGCCAGCAGGTCCAGCGGCATGGACTCGGCCTTGCCGTCCTTTGGCCAGGGGAAACGGACCATCATTTTTCCGTAGGAGAGGCCACGGGCATCGAAGTCGTCGGCGAACTTTTCAATACCTGCGCGTTCCGGGGCAATCGCCATGTGTTTCTTGGCGTAGGAGAAACCGATGATAAAAGTGCCATCGAGCGTGAACATCGGCTGATTCCAAGCGATGCGAACGCCCAGTTCCGGGTACTTTTCGTGAACCCATTCCAGCACCTCGAGAGCGACAGCGCGCTGCGTGTCATCATCTACGCGCGAGAGGTGGTCGGCGAAGAACTCGGCGATGGTTTCGTCGGTCATATGCTGAACAGCCATGGTCTGGATTTTACTGTGCCATCAACTAACAACCGTGCCATCAACTAACATGACTCCGAGTGGCTACAGATTTGAATACTCAGTTTGATCCCAAAAAGGCGTGGCCAGCGCTGTGGACCGTTTTGCTCGGCTTCTTCATGATCCTGGTCGACGCCACCATTGTCACCGTTGGTATCAACACCATCCAGCATGAACTGGGCGGTGAGCTCAACCAGGTCATGTGGGTGACCAGTGGTTATCTGCTGGCCTATGCTGTGCCGTTGCTTATTACCGGCAGGCTCGGTGATCTCTGGGGAGTCAAGCACACCTATGTAGCGGGCCTGGTTATCTTCGTGTTGGCGTCGCTGGCGTGTGGGTTGGCGCCGTCGTTAAGCATGCTGATCATTGCCCGCGTGGTGCAGGGACTGGGGGCCGCGCTGCTGACGCCGCAGACGATGGCGCTGATTACGCAGATGTTTCCGCCGGCACATCGCGGTGCGGCGATGGGGCTGTGGGGTGCGGCGGCCGGAATTGCCTCGCTGACGGGGCCGCTGGCCGGAGGCGTGTTGATTGAGCTGCTGAGTTGGCGCTGGATTTTCCTTATTAATGTGCCGATTGGGCTGATCGGGCTCGTTTTTGCGTTCCGCTATCTGCCGACATTTGAGACGCACCGCAACAAGATTGATTATCTCGGTGTTGTACTCAGCGCGATTGGTATGTTCCTGCTGGTCTTCGGCATTCAGGAAGGTGAGAGCGCCGGTTGGGCAGGCTGGATCTGGGCGCTGATTGTCGCTGGTGCGGTGGTTCTTGGACTATTCACCGCGTGGGAGGCCAAGACCACGGCCGAACCGCTGATGCCGCTGTCCCTTTTTAAGGATCGCAACTTCACCATCTCCTCGCTGGCGATTGCTGTGACGGGGGCGCTGGTGGTCGCGGTTGGTTTCCCAATCATCCTCTTCGCCCAGAATGCTCGCGACCTATCGACCATCCAGGCCTCACTACTGCTCGTGCCGCAGGCGGTCATTTCCGGTGTCATGGCACCGTGGACTGGGCGAATGCTGGACCGGCTGAAGTTCCGCGAGTTCGCGCTGATTGGTTTTGGGTCCTCGCTGGTGGGCATGCTCGGGTTCCACTACCTCATCCACGAGGACCTCTCTGTGCTGTGGCTGCTGCTGCCGGGCGCCGCATTCGGTGTGGCAAACGCGTTTATTTGGGGCACGCTGTCGACGGCTGCCACCCGCAACATCGACCCGTCCCTCGCCGGTGCCGCCTCCGGTGTGTACAACACCATCCGCCAGATCGGCAGTGTGCTGGGCAGCGCGCTGATTGCCACCGTCATGGCCGCGGCGCTCAGCAGCAGCCGTGGCGACTTCACCACCGCCATGAGTGACGCGATGTGGTTGCCGGTGGCACTGTCGGCCCTGGGTGTCGTGGCGGCGCTGGGGCTTAAGAATCCGAAGTAAAACGCTCCACCATGTAGTCCGCGATGCCGACGGGATCGGCTAGGAAATCCCTGGTTGCCCGTACCGCGAGGGTGTCTTCGAAGTGGGTGGTGTCGGCGTCGTCAAGCGAAATGATTGTTGCTTCCGGTGCGGCGAGCAGGATAGGGGAATGCGTCGCCATGATGATTTGTGCGCCGGCTTCCGCGAGCGCGCCGAGGCGGCCGAGGAGCTCCAGTTGGCGTAGGACCGACAGTCCGGACTCGGGTTCGTCAAGGAAAATCAGTGATTCGGGACTGAAGCGGCGTTCGGCCAGCGTCATGATGGATTGGCCGTGGCTCATCTGGGTGAGGTCTGCCATTTCTCTGCCACCTGGTAGCAGCCCAAGCGACTCGTAATAGCGCGCGAGGTTCAGGTGCGCGTCGCCGCGAAAGAAAAACGTATCCGGGGGATTGCGCCTGGTCAGCGCCAGGGGGACTGGGGAGGTGCGCTCCTGCGTCTTGTACCGCGAGCCGCCGTCCGTATCGACACCCATCGCCGATGCCAACGCCTCCAGCACTGTCGACTTTCCCTTGCCGTTTTCGCCGGTCAGGATGGTAATCGGCGTGGTGAAGGCCATGGGGAAGGGCAGGGCGAGCTTTACGACGTACGCCGGGAGCTCGGCATCATCGTGAATACGGGCATGGCGGAGGTAGATCATGGTTGCGGCAGCTGGTCGATCTGTTTGAGCAGTTCATAGCCGTCTGTGCCCTCGATGAACGGGACCTCCTTGTTCTCCAACTTTTCAATTGGCACCGCCGTGCCGTGAGAGAGCACGTGCTCGCTGGGAGTGAGGTTGCGGATTGCGATGGCCGCGACCTTGTCCGGATGCTCCGCCGCGGCCGTGCCGTAGATGAGCGGGTCGTACTGGCCATCATCGCCGACGAGAATCCAGTTGATTTCGGGGAAGTCAATAAACAGGTCGCGAAGTCGCACCTTCTTGTGTTCCTTGCCCGAGCGGAACAGGCCGGTGGGCGTTGGCCCCCAGTCGGTGAGCAGCAGTGGGCCCTTCGGCAGGTTGTTGCGGTGTAGGAACTTTTTTAGTGTGCTGAAGGTGTTCCACGCTCCGGTGGAGAGATAGATGACGGGAACGTCCGTGTCCTCGTCGGTTTTGCTCGCGTAACGACGGCGAAGTTGCGCATAGAACTCGCTGAAGCCAGCGACGGCCTTGCGCTCGTCTGTCTCCTTGACCCAGGAGTTGTAGGCGGCGATGAGGGCGCGCGGCAGCATGGTGACCAACACGGTGTCATCAATATCGGAGACGATGCCGTATTTGGTCTCCGGGGAGAGGATGAGGACCTCTGCAGGAGTGTCGTTGATGGTAATTTCGTGCCAGCCGGGTTCGAGGCCGTGATTCCTGATTAGTACCTCGATATAGCCGTTGCTATCCGTGGTGGTTTCCACCGTGCGGTCGCCGGCAGTGATGGTGACGGGAAAGTCCGCGAGTTCGACGGTAAAGAACTGCCAAAAACCGCGTTTTTTGTTTCGTTCTTCGTCTCGTTTTTTGGCCGGATCCTTCAGGAGGACACGGCCGAATACGCGAACGCGCTCTGCACTTCCGTACCCGGTGAAACCGATGATTTCCGGTTCCCAACCAGCGTTTTTGGAACGCTTGGCGGCCAGCGCGTTGATCCTTCTCTCGGTCTTGCGGACGACATCTGCCACGGACATGCTTTCCAGGATACGGGTTGACAGGACGGGGGAGGGTGCGCGTAGGTTGGTCGCCCAAGAGAAAAGTCAACCCTTTAGGAGTGTTCTCTTTTTATGCGTTTTTCCGGTAAGTTCATCGCATCCGCCGCTGTGGCAGCAGGCATGATTGCTGCCCCGACCGCGGCCGCTAACGCTGCATCAGTTAGCGCCTGGGATCAGGTTGCGGCTTGTGAGTCCGGCGGAAATTGGCAGACCAATACCGGTAACGGCTACTACGGCGGACTGCAGTTCTCGCAGCAGACCTGGAGTGGCCACGGCGGTGACCAGTACGCACCGACGGCTGACCAGGCCACTAAGGAGCAGCAGATTGAGATTGGCGAGCGCGTGCTTGCCTCCCAGGGTGCTGGCGCATGGCCGAACTGCGGTGGTCCGCTGGGTTAATCCTCCCCATCATCAAAGACCAGATCTGGCACAGCCGCGAATGACAGCCACCACTTCATGTAGTGGTCATGGCGTGCTTTCGTCTTCTGAGTAGCGCGTTTGTCAAAAGTCTGTCGCCCGAACCCGGCTAATGGTCCGGCCGGGACGGTCGCCGCGGTAATACCGTCGGCAGAGGACCACACCTCTGAGCCGTCCTCATAAGCGGTGATATCCCAGAGCTTGTGGGTTTTCAGGTTGTGGTGCTTCCTGCATAGGCAGTGCAGATTCTGTGTGTCGGTGGGGCCACCGGCTTCGGGGGCTTCCTGGTTGTACGGCGCGATATGGTCAATATCGCACTTATATGCTGGGACTTCGCAGCCGGGGAAGCGACACGTGCCGTCGCGACCGTGGACGCGGGCGACCTGCGCTGGAGTTGGACGGTAACCATTGGTGGCGCTGTCTGCTGAGAGGCGGACATGCGTCACCTTTTGCATCCACTCTTCCGTGACCAGCGCGCCAAGCCAGCCGGCGCCGTCCAGCCAGGCATCATCACTGTGGGGCTCGCGGAAAACATTGAGCACAACTTCCGCATTGGTGCGCTGGTGGATGAGTTCCACAAATGCATCCGCCTGCGTCATTTCCTCATTCGCGCGGAAAACCGTTTCAATCGCGCACATGGCAAAATAGGCGCGGTCCGGCCGCAGTGTGAGAATGATTTGGGAGTAGCTGTCGGGACGTTCCACCAGAGTCACCGATTCCGTATCGGTGATGGTGGGAATTGTGCCGTCGGCACGAGCGCGGTCATCCAAATCCGCAGCAATATCACCAATTTTGGTGGTGAGCGTGCGAGGACCAATCATTGCTTGACGACGCTTCCGTGGCGTAACCAATGCCAGAATCTTCTTCTCTGCATCGGGTATTTGATCAGGCTCGATGCCGACTACGCCATGTGCAATGATGCCGAGTTGCCGCATGGATAATGCGCAGCTTTCCCGGGCATATTCCGCCAACTGTGGCATTTTCTCCAGCAACAGGCCAATGTCACAGATACGCAGTGCCTCACTGCGGGTGATTCCCAGCCGAATGCTGATGCGAGCGGCATGGTTTTCAACGTCATCATCACCTGCAGGGCAGCAGGCTTCAATCAACTCAAGTTGGGCGCGGTTGGTAGCCCGCGCGAGTGCTGAGAGCTCATCTTCAGGATTTTCGTGAGCCCAATATGGTTCGGGTACTTGTTCGGACTTCATTGGATCCCCCTGGTGCTCCAATGGTTGTCGGTTTTCTTTCGAACTTACTTGCTATCATACGGGCATGTTTCTAGTTTGTAAAGAGAAATGAAAAGAAATATTGGGGAGTTTTCGAAGATGGTTAGCCGACTATAAAAGCACATGTTACCTGGGTGTTTGTGGGTTGTTCGCGGGGTAGCGTACCAAAATACAAATAAAACACCCGTTCGAAATTGAAAGCTTGGTAATCTCGCTTTCATAAAAGCGGAGTTGTAGAAAACAGCACAGAAACAGCGCAGACAGCGGGGAGTAAAACCATGATCATCCGACAGGCAACGCGGGAGGACGCCGCAGCAATCGCGGAGATCTACAACGAGGCCGTGATCAACACCGTCGCCATCTGGAACGATGACACCGTCAGCGCGGAGAATCGCATCGCATGGCTGGAGGCGCACTGGGACAAGGGCTACCCGGTTTTCGTCGCCACGCTTGACGACGAAGTCGCTGGATATGCCACCTTTAGCGATTTCCGTGACTTCGACGGGTTTCAGTACACGGTGGAAAACTCCATCTACGTGCATCCGAACTTTCAAGGCAGGGGAATTGGAGGCGCACTGTTAAGCGCGACCATCGATGCTGCTCGTGAGGCGAGAAAGCACGTCTTGGTTGCGGCGATTGAAGGCAGTAACGAGGGGTCGACTGCGCTGCACAAAAAGTATGGCTTTCAGCGTGTTGGGCTACTGCCGCAGGTGGGGACGAAGAACGGGCGATGGTTGGACATGCTGTTGATGCAGGTCATGCTGACAGACGGGCAGCCACCCGCTCGGCCGCGCGCTTAGCAAAGGGGCCAACACCCATGATCGTGGCGGCACCGGGGCCAACCCAGTCGCCGTAGCCGACGAACTCGATGAGGTCAGAGTCGATGCTGCGGAAAGGGTCGAGCGCTGGGCGGAAACCGGTGCACCAGATGAGGTGGTCCGCGTGGACGTCGTCAAGCGAAGAAAACATGGGTGTCCAGGTGAGTGCGCCGGAGTCGCGGGCTTTGCGGACGGGCGGTAGGGCAACGATGTCGCCAATGCTGTCGGTGGCGCCCTGGCGGTAGCGTTTGAACAGGACGCGGCCGTCGACGTCGTCGGGCATCCAGCGTGGTTCGTGGCGGGTGAACCAGGTGGTGTCGATGCCGGAAAGCACCAGTTCAGAGGCTATTTGGGCGCCGGAGTTCGCCGCGCCGACAACGGCAACGCGGGAGCCTTCGAATGGCTCGGGACCTGGGTAGTTGGCCGAATGCCACTGTTTCGCGGAGGTCGTGCCGGGGTAATACGGGACGAAGGGCCGGTTGCCGGTGGCGGCGATGAGCTGGCGGGATTCGAAGTCACCGGCATCGCTGGTGAGGTGGAAGGTGCCGTCGTGGGAGACGTCCGTGACGGCGACCGGGCGCTGAACGCGCAGTTCGTAGCGCTTTTCGTAGGAGCTGAGGTAGTCAATCACGTGGGAAGCGGGCGGGAAACCGTCATAATCGGGCATCTGGATGCCCGGAAGGTTGGAAAAGTCCGGGGTGGAAAAGAGCGTCAGTGAGGGCCAGACATTGCGCCAGGAGCCGCCGGGAGCGGGCTGATTGTCCAGAATGAGCGGATCAATGCCGCGTTTGTGCAAGTAATAGGCGGTAGCGAGGGCAGCTTGGCCGCCACCGACGATGATGACATCCTCAAGCATGTTTCCAGCTTAACGACGAGTGCCGCACCTCGAGCTGTACTACCGTGGAGCATCATGAGCTCGCTGTTTGATCTTTCGGACAAGCCTATCGACGAACTACCCGGTTACCAGCGCACATTCGCGCCGGGCCGACTCACGGTAGGGCTGAGTCTGCCCATCGAGCAGGACGCCGAAGCCGAGCCCAGGGACGCGCTGAGCAACCAGATTCGGCTGATTCAGAAAGTCGAACGCGCAGGCATCGCGGCGGTCTGGGCACGCGACATCCCGCTGCGCGTGGAAACATTTGGCGACGTCGGCCAGGTCTACGACCCCTGGATGTACCTCAGCTACATCGCCGCACACACCACCGATATCGCGCTCGGCACCGGTGCAGTCGTCGTGCCCTTCCAGCATCCGCTGGTGATGGCCAAGCGCGCTGCCACACTGGACAGGCTTTCCGATGGCCGTTTCCTCTTTGGCGTTGCCACCGGTGACCGACCCGAGGAGTTCCCCGCCTTTAACCAGGACAAAGGCAAGCGCGGTGAGCGTTTCCGCGAGCATATCGAGGTCTATGAAAAAGCCCTCAGCACCAGCTACCGGCCTATCCGGTGGTCCGAGGGCAAGATGGGCGGATCCGATGTGGTGCCCAAGCCGCTGGCACGCCGAGTTCCGCTGTTGGCCACTGGCTCCTGTCAGCAGAGCCTGGAGTGGAAGGCCGCGCATACCGACGGGTGGTTCATGTACCACAAGGGTTTGGAGATGCAGAGGAAAAACATCGTCAACTGGCAGGAGGCGGTGGCCCAGGAGTGCGGCGAGGGCGTGTTCAAGCCCTTCTTGGAATCACTGTGGATTGACCTGCATGAAGATCCCGACGCCCCCGCGCAGGGCGGCCACTTCGGGTACCGCCTTGGCCGCAACAAGCTAATTGAGCTGCTGCAATCGCAGCGACAGCTCGGGATCAACCACGTCAGCATCAACTTTCGTACCTCGAAGCGGGATGCGGAAGAGCAGATTGATGAGCTGATTGAGTATGTGCTGCCGGCGCTCGATGAGCTCCCTACACAGACTCCGTAGCGCCCTGCCACTGATTAATCCCGCGGTCGACGGCCCACTTGTCGATCTCCGCGAGTTCTTCATCGCTAAACGGCGCAGCCTCCAGGGCGCCGAGGCTGTTCTTCAGCTGCTCCACCGAGGATGCGCCGATCAGGGCGGAGGTCACTTCGTCACGGCGGAGCACCCACGAGATGGCCATCTGTGCCAGGGACTGGCCTCGTCGTGAAGCAATGGCGTTGAGCTCGCGGATGGCGGTGAGCGTGTCGTCGTTGAGGAACCCCGAGTTCATCTTGTGCGCCCCGAGACGCGAGGATTCCGGCACGCCATCCAAGTAGCGGTCGGTGAGAAGCCCCTGCGCAAGCGCGGAAAAGGCGATGACACCCATGCCTTCATCGGCGCAGGTTTCCAGCAGTTCGTCCTCGATCCAGCGGTTGAACATGGAGTAGCTCGGCTGGTGAATGGTCAGCGGTGTGCCCAGCTCACGGGCGATTTTCTGCGCGCGGCGAGTGAGCTCAGGGGAGTAGGAGCTCACGCCGACGTAGAGCGCGCGACCCGACCGGACGAGGAAATCGAGGGCGGCGACGGTTTCCTCGATAGGCGTATCCGGGTCGGGGCGGTGGTGGTAGAAAATGTCCACATAATCCAGCCCCATGCGCTTCAGCGAGGCATCGCAACTGGCCACGAGGTACTTCCGCGAGCCGCCGAAGCCGTAGGGGCCATCCTGCATGTACCAACCGGCCTTGGAAGAAATGATCATTTCATCGCGGTAGGGAGCGAAATCCTTGGCCATGATGCGACCGAAATTCGCCTCCGCAGAGCCCTGCGGTGGGCCGTAATTGTTGGCGAGGTCGAAGTGCGTGACGCCGTGGTCGAACGCGGTGCGCAGGATTTCACGCTGCGTCTCGAGCGGTCGGTCATCACCAAAGTTATGCCAAAGTCCCAGCGTAATGGCTGGAAGCTTCAGCCCCGTGCTGCCGGAGCGGTTGTACGGCATTGTCTCATAGCGGTTGTCATCGGCGTGGTACACGTCTGGATAAGCCATGTCTACGAGGGTACGCGTGCTTAACGACGGGTAGTTGCGCACAAGGTGGCCGACAACGAGGTGCGTGGCCGAATGGCTACCCCTGGAAGTAATAAAAGTGAGCTTGCTGGGGAACAACTGGGGCAGTTCGTCCGACTAATAAGGCATGACTTCAATAGCCACAGGCGATGCCGCTGGAACGCCAGCCGCAAACCCCGTCGCACAGACTCAGAAAAATGGTGGGCCACGAGCATTACTGCACCGAATCCATGTCGTTGCAGGCATCCTCGTTGCGCCACTACTCGTTATTGCAGCTATCACAGGCGTGGCGTATGCCCTCGCCCCGAGCATAGAAAAGGTGGTTTACCACGAAGAGCTAACCGCAACATCAAGCCTTCCCGCACAACCGCTGGAAAAGCAGGTTGAGGTCGCGCAGCGCGTGCACCCTGACCTGCCGGTGACCGCGGTGCAGGTCCCGGAAAAGCCGGGGCAGACAACGCGAGTCATGTTCAATGATGAGCAGCTGAAGTCGGAGTCCTACCGACATGCGGTGTTCGTCGACCCAGGCGACCTGAGCATCAAGGGTGACCTGGTGCAATACGGTTCCTCGGCGGCGCTGCCACTGCGGGCGTGGATCTCTGAAGGGCACCGCAGACTCTGGATTGATAGCAACTTCGGTCGCCTCTACTCCGAGACGGCAGCATCCTGGATGGGCGCACTGGCTATTGGTGGCCTCTGGCTCTGGTGGGACCGTTCGCGTCGCAAGCGGACACAGGGAACAAGTAAGAGGGCGCATCATATGCGTCGTCACGCGAATGTTGGCGTGGCGGTTAGCGTTGGACTTCTGTTCCTGACCGTCACCGGCCTGACGTGGTCGTGGGTGGCTGGAACGGGCATCGCAAAGCTGCGCGAGACGATGGACTGGTACGCACCGAAACCAGCCATGACTGCGACTGCACCAGCGAATTATGACTGGTCAGAGGCAGATAGTGTTATGAACCTCGCACGTGCCGAGGGCCTGTCCGGGAAAGTCGAACTGACACCACCGGAGGCTGGCACGGTGTGGATGGCCAAGGAAGCCCGCGAGGAATGGCGGATGGGCATTGAGACCGTCACCGTTGACGGCTCGACCGGAGCGATGGTCGATCGGATTCACTTCGCGGATTGGCCGCTGCCGGCGAAGCTGACCGAATGGCTGATTAACGCGCACATGGGCATCCTGTTCGGTTGGGTGAATCAGCTGGTCCTGGCACTGATCGGTGTCGCTTTGTTGGCGATGATTGTGCGCGGGTACGCCATGTGGTTTGGGCGCGGTCGAGGTGGCCGCCCGGGCAGGCTCCCGGCGCCGACGCGCTGGCGGGACATTCGCCCGGGAGTTGCAGCGGCCGTTGTGGCGCTGCTGATTGCCTACTCGGTGGTTGCACCACTGTTCGGTGTGACTCTCGTTGGCTTCGTGATCGTTGATTGGGTCTGGCGGAAGCTGCGGAGAGGTTAGTGTAGGTTCTGTCGCCTTCGGGTTCCCTGTACCTAACGGCGTGGTAAGACCCATGAAAAACACTCAGGAGGGTAAACGCATGACAAGGTATTGGGACCACAGCGGCAGTATCTACAAAGACGACGGTCAGGAAGACTGGTGCGACCCCATCACCGAGCAACAGGCACTCGCTGAGATTGCAGAGCAGCAGGAACAGCATGACGAAAGGGCGAAGAACAAAGTCAAGGAACTGCGCGCAAGAATGAAAGCTGTCGGCGCGCAGGCCAGGCAGACCACCGAACAGCCGTATCCAACCTTTTCTCAGCAATCCGCCGCATACCGTGAGGGCGCGCAGGCCTACAACGAGGGCAAATCTTGGCGCGATAACCCGCATGCCCCCGAGTCAGGTCTAGCCGCCCCGTGGCGCATGGGTTTCAATACCCGCAAGCAGCAGGTAGCGGAGATTAGGGCACAGCGAGCCGCCGCTGCGAGACAGGAAAACTAGGCCCTGGCCGCAAAAACGCTCAACCAAAGCTCTAAATTCCTCACAAATTCCCGGTTCCATCCCCACTCAATCTGTTACACTTAGCAAAACGAAACCCAGGAGCTTGGTGTGCAGTACTTTTTCACGGTCCATGGCCGCAGAGATATCAACGCGTATGACTCTGATGAGGAAATGCACGCTGCCTTTGAACGGATTGGACGCTTCAATCAGAAGCTCCAGGACGAAGGCCACTGGGTTATGTCCGGCGGGCTGGTACCGCCGGAGGATGCCATGACGGTGCTGCCGGATGGTTCACATAGCGATCTGCCGTACTACAACGCGATGACGTTCCCGTCAGCTTTTTGGATTGTCCAAGTCGCAGACGAGCAAGAGGCCATCAACCTAGCCCACGAAGCCGCGGAGGCGTGTGCACAGGCCGTTGAAATGCGCGCCGTCGCCGATTAACTCACCGCAGCCCGTGCACCCGGCGCATGATGGTCAACACCGCTTGCGTCGGGATTCGCCGCATGAAGGGCACTGCAACGCTTGCCGACGACCCCCGCGCCACCAGAGCCAAAGGTCGCTCGGCAGATACCTCGCGCATAACCACCTCAGCAATCTCCGAAGCGGGAATGCCATCTTCCTCATTGGCGTTCAACTTCGTCAGCATGCGGTGGACATCAGCAGCGTAAACGGAGCCCTCATCGCCATACGTCGTCCGACGTGTAGAAATCCCCGTGTTGATGGCACCCGGTTCGACAACCGTCACCCCAATACCGAACTGCGCGACTTCACCGCGCAACGAAAGCCCAAAGCCGCGGATAGCGGCCTTCGTCGCCACATAGGAAGAACGGTAGGACAGCGGCAACCCGCCGAGCATCGAGCCAACCAGCACAATTCGGCCACGACCGGCCTCGCGCATGCCAGGCAGCAGCTGCTGTAACAGCTCCACCTGCCCCAGAACATTGACTTGGAAGAGACGCTCAAGCGCCTCGCGGGGTAGCTCCTCGAAAGCGCCCGACTGGCTCTCACCGGCGTTGGCGACGACGACGTCGTAAGGCCCGTGGGCGACCACAGCAGCGATGTCGTCGGCGCTGGACATGTCGAGTGCCACCATCTGCACGCCCTCGGGGTGCGGCGCCTCGGCGCCCCTGCGGGACGTGCCAACGACCTCGAAACCGTCCTTGACCAGTGCCTCCGCGCATGCCCAACCGATGCCGGAGGAAGCGCCGGTCACTAACGCACGGCCGCCACCTACACTCGGCAGTTTCGGTCCGCGGGTGAGATTCGCAAAAGCACCGGTCAGGCCATCAGTCATCGAGCCTGCACCGCCTCAATGGTCATGCCGCCCGCGCGGAGACGGCGGGATAGGGCGTCGCCAAGCGCGACAGTGGGAGTGAGCACGCCGGTAGCGTCCGGCAGATCGTCGTGGACGAGTGCAAGGGCGGCGCTGGAAATCATGATCGCGGTGCCTGCGTACCCCGGGTCTTCCTCGAGCGACACCTTGGAACGCCAGTGAATACCGGAGGTATCGACGGTGTAGGCCTCGATGGTGAAGCGTCCCTCGGCCTGTTCTTCAGCGCTTGGGCCCTCGCCCGGCTTCGGCAGCTTCTTATCAATGAGCTTGGCCGTCGGCCCGAACGCCATCGCCGCCAGCGCCAACCTGCAGACAGCCGCGAAAATATTTGCGCGCACGAAAGCCTTCGGACCACGGCCGACATTGAGTAGCTCACGGTAGCGGAAGGAATCGCCGTAATCCGCCAGCATCGCCGAGCGCTGAACAATGCGGGTGTTGAACGGCGACATGAAGAAGGGTGCTCGCCAATGGCGGCGGAAGCGCGCCGGGCGCAGGTCGACGCCGAACTTACCCTGGTCGGGACCCGGCTCAGCCAGGGCGTACTGATCCGCGATGATGCGACGCAGCTTGGGGTCCTTCTTGGCCTGTGCTAGCTGGACACGGACCGAATCGATAGTGCCGCCGGAGACCCCGCCCTTGACGTGCTTGAACAACAGGGTTGTCTCACCGAGCTTGGTGTGGGCCGCCTCGTGGAGCTCGCGGACAGCGACGTCGGAAGGAATCGAGTCGAAGCCGCAGGAGTGGACAATCTTCGCTCCGGTCTGCTGCGCCACCTCGTGGTTATTCGCAATGGAGTCGTGGACGAACAGCACCTCGCCACAAAGGTCGACGTAGTGAGTACCGGCCTTGGCGCACTCGGCCACCAGGGTGCGACCGTACTTCGCATACGGCCCCACAACGGTCAGCACCACCTTTGTACTGGCCGCAAGCTCAGCCACCGCCGGCTGGTCGGCAGCATCCGCAACAATGACCGGCCAGTCCGATACGCCTGCGTTCTCCGCGACGTCGGCAAGCTTCTGGGCGTTCCTGCCTGCAAGCGCCACCTTCGTCTGACCGGCGTGTTTAGCCAGATAGTCCACAATCAAACGGCCCACGAAACCCGTGGCACCGTAGACGACGATGTCGTACTCGCGGTCGTGATTGCGACTCTGTGGCTGTGCGGAAGAAGTAGTCATGCCTACGAAACTAATAAAACGAAAGCGATACCGCGGGCGAATTAAAAAGGTTTTCTGAATCCGTGTATTCAGCGAGGGGTTTGGAGGGAGGGCTAACCTAGGACAAGTGACTAGCGCTAACGAAAACCCCGAACAGATCGAAGGACTACGGCCAGAAGATCCCGGATTCCGTCGCGCGCTTATCGCTGTGCTTTTCGCCGGCCTGGCATCGTTCCAAGCGCTCTATGCAACGCAGGCGCTACTGCCCACGCTTTCCGACGAGCTATCGGTCGACCCCGCCACCGCGGCGCTGACGGTATCCGCCACCACCGGTGGCTTGGCCTGTGCGATTATCCCGGTGTCCATCTTGTCGGAGCGCTTTGGACGCAGGCGCGTCATCGTCATCAGCGCATTTGTGGCAACGCTACTGGGGCTCGTGGTGTCAATCGCGCCGGGCATCGGTTCGATGATTGCGCTGCGCCTGTTGCAGGGCATTGTCATTGCCGGTGTGCCCGCAGTGGCTATGGCGTATGTCAGTGAGGAAGTCCACGCCGACCACGTCAGTCGCGTGATGGGGCTGTATATCTCGGGCACGACGGTCGGTGGCCTGCTCGGCCGTATCATTCCGTCCATTGTGCTGGAGTTCGCCTCCTGGCGGGTGGCGATTGCGGTCTCGGCGACGGTGGCGTTCATCTTCGCCATTCTGACCTGGTACTTCCTGCCGCAACAGCGCAGGTTTAAGCCGAAGAAACTGTCGTTTGCAGGGGAGGGGCAGGCCATTGCGCGACACTTGCGCGACCCGCGCATCCTGGCGCTGTGCGCCCTGGCGTTCCTGTTTATGGGAGCGTTTGTCTCCCTGTACAACTACCTGGGCTTCCGACTGGGCGATAAGTTCGGGCTCTCCCCGGCACTGGCAGGGTTCGTATTTATTCTCTACCTGTCGGGCACATGGTCGTCGGCACGCGCGGGTGTGTGGGCGAAGACGGTGAGCCGCCGTCGGCTCATCGCCATTGCGACTCTGGCCGCGTGCTTGGGCCTGGGGCTGGCGCTGCTACCGTGGCTGCCCGCGCTGATTGTGGGCGTGCTCGTGTTCACGGCCTCGTTCTTCGTGGCGCACTCGCTGTCCTCGTCCGGCGTGGGGCTGGTGGCACAGCGCGACCGCGCCGAGGCATCATCGATGTACCTGTTCAGCTACTACGCGGGTTCGTCCATTGTCGGTTGGGTATCCGGCATGGTGTTCAGTCGCTTCGAGTGGGCAGGACTGATTCCATGGCTGGTGGCGCTGTCCTTCATCGCAGGTGCGTGTGCTGTGGCGGGGTTGAAGCCGCGGCGGTAGAAGATAAACCTACTTCTGGCCCACAATCAGCTCAGTGCCTTCGGCTGAAAGCGATGCCTGACCAGCGGGCTTACGCGAGGGGCCAGAAACAACCTCACCAGTAGCAATATCAAAGTGTGAGTTGTGGTTCGGGCAAATCATCACACCATTGCTGACCTCAGTGATACGACCATTCTGGTGCGGGCAGGAGCTGGAGAAAGCGGCGAACTTGCCTTCCTCCGGCTGCGTGACGACGTAATTGCCAATCACCACACCGCCGCCAACCGGAATGTCGGCAGCGTCAACCTTTTCCACCGCAGACTTTGGTGCACAAGCGGCTACGAGTGCGCCAGCTGCAGTGGCGGCAGTTCCCAGGAGGAAACGACGACGGGAGCACGGGGAGACATCAGAACTCATGGCACTGAGATTACCTTCATTTGATTACCTTTATTTCTGATAGGAGCGCTCACCGAAGATGGCGCGTCCCACACGCACGGTGGTCGCCCCTTCGGCGATGGCTTCGCGGTAGTCGCCGGACATACCCATTGACAGTTCGTCGAGGCTGACACCCTCCGGTAAATCCCCGAGCAGACTGTCCCGCAGCTCCCGCAGCTCCGCGAAGGTCTCGCGCACATTCGGATCATTCTGGGCCGCGATGGTCATAAACCCGCGCAGACGCAGGTTCGGGTACTCGCCATCGGGTCCAAACATGCGGACAAACTCCGCCGCGTGGCTTGGTGCCAGCCCCGACTTCTGCGGCTCGCGGGAGGCGTTGACCTGAATCAGCACATCGAGCGTGCGCTCGGAATCGGCCAAGCGACGCTGCAGTGCTCCGGCCACCTTCGGGCGGTCCAGAGCCTGAAACTCATCGGCACAGCTGACCAAGTGGCCGGCCTTATTCGTCTGCAGTGGACCAATGATGGCCATATGCGGTGCCTTGTCGCCGAAGGCCTCCCGGAATGCCTCCGCCTTGGCCACCGCTTCCTGGACGCGGTTTTCCGCCAGGCCAGCGCAGCCGGCTGCTGCGAGCTCCGGCCAGGATTCCACCAGGGCGTCGACAGGCACAGTCTTGCTGACGGGCAGCAGGCGGACCTCGGAGGGCTGGCGCCCAGCTCGTCGGCAAGCGTCGTCGATCTCGGAGCGAACCTTGCGATAGTTTTCCACGAACATACCTCCCACTCTAAGGCCTGAGTAGGAAGAACTGTGCGGTAGTGTCGAATCATGCTCATGGACAGACTCTCGACGCTTTCCGTCATGCAGAGACGGATCTTGGCAATTGTATTTGGGCTGGTGTCGCTGGTCGTTGTCATCGACTTCATCTATCTTGCGGCAACTGCCTACATGATGGACCTCGAGGTCTTCCAAGACGCCGGCTGGGCGCTACGACGAGACCAGGATCTCTACTCACCAGAGTTTCCCACCAGATCGGGTTTCCGCTTCATCTACCCACCCTTTGCAGCGCTGCTGTTTTACCCGCTGACCTGGGCGGGGCCGGTCACCCTGCAAATCATCTGGACGTTCGCCACGCTGGCGGCGGTGTGGGCGATGCTGTGGATGGTCTTCACTCGTCTCGGCTCTGAGCGTCCGAAGCTGATGGCTACCTGCCTGCTCGGGGTGGTGATGCTGCTCGACCCGCTGCGCGCCAACGTGCTCTTCGGGCAGATCAACGTCTTCCTCGCGCTGCTGGTGGTCTCCGATGTGCTGGGCTTTTTGCCCAAGAAGCTGCGTGGATTGGGCGTGGGTATCGCGGCGGGTATCAAGATCACCCCCGCGGCATATGCGCTGGTGTTCCTCATGCGCCGTGACTTTGCGGCCGTGGCCAAGAGCTTCTGCTGGTTCCTGGTGACCGTCGCCATTGGTTTCGCCGTGCGCTTTAAAGAGTCCATCTACTTCTGGACCGATGAGTTCTTCGCCGGCAACCGCGGTGGCGCCCCGGCTTACGAGGCCAACCAGGCGTTCAGTGGTCTGCTCGCCCGTGCCGGGGTGGAGGGCACTGCGCTCGATATTGGCATCTACGGTTTCTTCCTCTTTGGTGCCATCGCCGCTGCTTTCGTGGCGTGGATCTACCACCGCAATGGCTATGAGGTCGCAGCCCTCGGTTTCGTCGCGCTGGCGGTCAGCTTTGCTGGACCGTACGCGGTCAGCCACCACTGGTCGATTGTCATGGTCTTTGTGCCGCTGGTGCTCTTCGTCCGCGAGATCGGGAACATCGTTGTCGGCACCTTGTTCATGATCGCCCACTGGTGGGCGCCGTACAAGGTCTTCGTGGGCAACGACTTCGGTCACGCCGCGGGCGTGGGGCAGTGGTTCTACGGCAACATGCAGGGAATCATGGGCGGCGTGCTCTTCTTCACCTGCCTGGGCTACGCAATCTACCTCTGGTACAAACCCAGTCGCGTGCGGGCGCAGGCAGTTGCTTAACGACGAGCCTGCTTAACGACGGCGCTTCGTTCTCGCAGTAGCCTGCTCCTCCCACGGGTTCTCCGGCCACGGGTGCTTGGGGTAACGGCCCCGCATCTCGGAGCGAACCTGTGCGTAGGCGCCATTCCAGAAACTTTCCAAGTCTCCAGTGACCGCGAGTGGTCGCTGAGCCGGTGACAGTAAGTGCATTGTCACCGGCTTTTCCAATACCTGCGGGGTCTCCGCCAGGCCGAAGCACTCCTGCAACTTCACGGCGAGCACAATCTTTGCCTCAGGGTTCGTGGGGTCCTCCGGGTACTCCAGGCGAATCTTCGAACCGGAGGGGACCTCCAGGCGTTCGGGCACCAGCCGGTCGAAGTCCGTGGCCTCCGGCCAGGGCAGCAGGCGGCGGAGGTGCTCGGCATCTAGCTTGGGAGGGGTCGGGCGGTCCAGCTCGCCAGCAAAGAGGAGCTCGGCCTGGGCCGCGAGCCCTGCGGGGGAGACATCCGGCCATGGGGCACCGCGATGAGTGTGGAGAAAGGCCATGCGGCGGCGGAGTTGTTCGGTGTCGCGGTCGAGGTTGGGGGCGGCGTCGGCAAGCGCGTCGGCAAGCCAGGCGGAGTTGGCAGCAATGCACTGCTCAGGTGTTGGGGAGACCTGGCGGGAGGACAGCTCGATGGCGCCGAGCAGGTCACGCTCGCGGGCGCGAACGCGGCCCTGTTCGACGCGCGCCGTGGTCTCCGTGCGGGCGAGGTGGCCGGCGGCGAGCATGGCGATTTCCAGGTCGATCGCCTCGCCGTCGCGAATCAGTGCGCGGCCGTGTGAGAGCCGCGAGATGTCGGCGGCCGCGATCCATTCGTGGCCGTGTAGGTCAGAACCGCGGGCGAGTTCCGCTGCGGTGCCGCCGGTGAAAAGGTACTCGTCGGAATTCGCACTGCGCCGTCGCCCGATGAAATCCGGCCACGCCAGGGCCGTGACCAGCGCGGGGATGTCCGAGGGCAGCAGGTTGGCGGGGGCTTCAGTATCCAGCTCAATGCGGCGCACCTGCTTGGCCAAGCCGCGGGCATCGGTGAGTTTCTCCACCGCGCGTGCGACCGCGTCGGCGTGCTGCGGCATCATGGCCGTGGCGGTCAGCAGCGCGCGTCCCATGCGCGGATGCACCGGCAGGGTAGCCAGGGTGCGGCCGAGTTCCGTGATGTCACCGGCCTCATCAACAGCGCCCAGGCCAGCGAGAATGCGGTTTGCAGCCTCGGCGTGGTGGGGTGGTGGGGCGTCGAGAAGCTTCAGTCCCTGCATCCCCGGCGTGCCCCACGCGGCGGCGTCGAGGAGCGCCTGGGTCAGGTCGGCGACCTCGATTTCCGGCGCGGGCCAGGCGGGAAAGGACGCGAATTCCGACTGGGAGACGCAGCGCACCACGATGCCCGGGCCCTCACGTCCCGCTCGGCCAGCGCGCTGGTTCGCGGAGGACTGCGCACACGAGCTGGTGACCAGGCCGGAGAAGCCACGCGCAATGTCGAGTCGCGGTCCGCGCGCGAGGCAGGCGTCGACAACGGCGCGCACGCCCGGCACAGTCACGGATGATTCCGCAATCGCGGTGGACACAATTACGCGTCTACCATCCGCTTGCCGACGGAACACGCGGTCCTGCTCCTCGGAGCTCTGCTGGCCGTGCAGCGTCAGCACCGCCACCTCCGAGGAATCCGCGATATAGCCTGCGCAGCGTTCCACCTCGCGGATGCCAGGGAGGAAAACCAGCACATCACCGGCGGCTTCTTCCGCGAGTGTGCTGGCCTGGGCGGCAACGTGCTGCAGGAAGTCGTCGGTCACACCGCGTGCATTCAGCCGCTGCGGAAAGGGCGCGTAGCGGATGTCCAGAGGAAAGATCTCCGCCTCCGCCGCCACAATGGGAGCCGGGGTGGAGCCGCCGAGCAAGGCCGCGAACTTCGGTGCGTCCACCGTTGCCGACATAGCGACAAGGCGCAGGTCATCGCGGATATCCCGCAAGTCGCGCACCATTGCCAACACCAGGTCGGTGTCCAAGCCGCGCTCGTGTACCTCATCGATGAGCACCGCGCTGGCATCCACGTCGCCGTCGCGCAGCAGTCGGCGCAGCAGCACACCGGGAGTGACAAACTCCACGCGGGTGGCGCGGGAAACTTTTGCGTCGCCACGCACCGAGTAGCCAACTTCCTCACCGAGCTTGGTGCCCGACAACTGCGCCAACCGCCGCGCTGCCGAGCGCACCGCCACACGCCGGGGAGCCGTGACCACAATGCGGCCGCCCAGGGTGTTGGCTACTGCCGGCGGAACCAAAGTGGTCTTGCCGGTGCCCGGTGGGGCCTGGACTACTACGTCGTGGTCGCGCACGGCGTCGGCAAGCGAGGCGAGTTGCGACGCGAACGGCAGGCCTGCAGAAATGTTCTGCAAATTGAACTGGAAATCGGTGCTCATAGAACTGGTAGTAACTCCGGAAAGGCGGGTAAAGTGCCCGCATATGCAGGACTTATCTCGTTTTGGTTGGCTTTCAGTGGGGGCGGCGGTCGTCACCATCGCGCTGAAGTTTTGGGGCTACACTCTGACCGGATCGGTGGGCCTGCTTTCCGACGCGACGGAGTCGATTGTCAATCTGGTTGCGGCAGTTGTCGCAATTATTGTGCTCAAGGTTATCGCGCGGCCCGCGGACCGTGATCATGAGTTCGGCCATTCCAAGGCAGAGTACTTCTCGGCCGGGCTGGAAGGTGCCATGATCTTCGTGGCGGCGGCGGCCATTATTTATGTCTCCATCGAGCGGTTGGTGAACCCGCAGCCGATTGAGCAGATTGGCCAGGGCCTCGTCGTGACCGTAATTGCCTCGGTGATCAATGGTGCGGTGGCGCTGATTCTGCTTAAGGCCGGGCGCCAGCACAACTCCCTGGCGCTGACCGCCGACGGCAAGCATCTGATGACCGACGTGTGGACCTCCGCCGGAGTGCTCGTAGGTGTGGCGCTGGTGTGGGTTACCGGCCTGTGGTGGCTCGACCCGATTATCGCGCTGGCCGTGGCCGTAAACATCCTGGTCACCGGCTACAAGCTGCTGCGCGATTCCGGTAACGGCCTGATGGACAAGGCCATGGAGGGCGACGACCGCGTGGCGGTGGATGAGATTTTGGCCTCGCACCGTGACCGGAGTCGTGGCATCGACGTCCACGAAATCCGCACTCGCGAGTCGGGGCATCAGAAGTTCATTGAGTTCCATGTGCTGGTGCCGGGCGCGTGGAGCGTGGAGCGCGGTCACGATGTGCTTACCGCGATGGAAGATGAGCTGCGGGAGCGTTTCCCAGGTGTGCATATCTCCTCGCATCTGGAGCCAATTGAGGACGAACGCGCCTATGGGGATGTGCAGTTGTAACGCGTGTGAGGCAAATTCCACGAAAGCGCTGAAAGTGATGAGCCTTACACTTTAAGATTGTGTATACAAAATCATGCACTGTTTAAGTCCACTCGAAGGAACTGCATAAATGACCTCCGAAGCCTCAACCACTTCCACTGGGGATAGCCGTTTTTCCGCGAAGAGCCCGAAGTTGCCGGAGCCGTGCCCTCGGCAGGACATCATTATTCCGGCTAATGACCGCGTCCTGCTGCGCGGAACCATGTTCCGCCCGAAGGAGAACCCAGAGAACATTCCCAACGGCATCATCACCGTTCACTCCGGTACCGGTGTGCCGCAGGGTTTCTACCACCGTTTCGCTGAGACCGTGGCAGAAAAGGGCTACGGCGTTATCACCTATGATTACCGCGGAATTGGCCAGTCCGCTCTGAAGACTGACCAGAACAACGAAGACATCCGGATGTCGGACTGGATCACCAAGGATATTCCGGGTGTGATCGAGTGGGCCAAGGAGACCTACCCGGACGTACCGCACTTCGCTGTCGGCCACGCGGTTGGCGGTCACGGCATCGTCTACGCCGGCTCCGAGGGCACCTATGACGCAGCGGCGTTGGTCAACTGCCGCGGTATGCGTATTTCCAAGGTGCCGTCCGTGGCGGGCAAGGTCCGCGCATTCTTCATCTTCAATATTCTCGGCCCGATTAGCGGTTTCATTACCGGCCACATTCCGGCGTCGGCGTGGCGTCTGGCTGTTGAGCCGCCGAATGGTGTCATGCGTCAGTGGGCTCGCTGGGCTCGCAAGGAAGGCTACTTCTTCGACGATTCCGAGTTCGACTTCGCTAACCGCTTCTCCAAGGCTCCGCAGCCGTTCCTGTCCATCCGCGTTCCGGATGATTACTGGACTGAGGAGTCCTCGGCAGACCTGATCACCAATGTGATGAGCTCTGCTGAAAAGATTGAAAAGCGCCAGGCTCAGCCGGCTGGCGGCAAGGGCGTGGGCTACGGTGGTTACTTCCGCTCCGGTCACGAGAAGGAGTGGGACGAGCTGCTGGCCTGGTTCCAGGCCAACAAGGGCTAAGTAGGAGGTTTTATGGCGATTTCCCAGGTAGAAACGCCTTTCGGCGTGCTTGGAATCGCCACCTCCGCTCGCGGGGTCGTCGAAGTCAATCTCTTAGGCCCCGTGCTTGACGACGACCCCAGCGCCGCCGACCCCGAAGCGCAAGCGGTGGCGGAACAGGCAGCGCGGCAGTTCCGCGAGTACTTTGCCGGGCAGCGCCGTGAGTTTGCGCTGCCGCTGGACTGCGACATATTCACCCAGGATTCTTTCCGCGCCCGTGCGCTGACCGCACTGCGCGATGTGCCGTATGGCCAGGTCGTAACTTACGGTGAGCTCGCTGAAATGGCCGGATCACCCCGTGCCGCCAGAGCTGCCGGCTCGGCCTGTGCCACCAATCCGCTGGGCATTCTGATTCCCTGTCACCGCGTGGTGCCCGCCAGTGGGGGAGCGGGGTCTTTCGGATCCTATGCCGGCGGCCGCGAAATGAAGCGCTGGCTGCTCGAACTCGAAGGTTGGCAAACAGTTATTCTTTAATGCATGACTTCGCATTCTCCGCGCGACCAGTTCGCCACCGAATTTGAGAACATCATCCGCAACCGCCGTGCCACGCGCGTCTATGCTGACGAACCGCTTGACGACGCTGACGTGCGCCGCCTCCTGGAGCTATCTCTGGAAGCTCCCAGCGCCTTTAACATTCAGTCTCGGGCTATCGTGCGCATCGAGGACCCTGAGGTGCGCCAGCAGGTAGTGGAAGCTGCCGGTGGTCAGAAGCAGGTTGCCAATGCGCCGCTGCTGCTCGCCTTCATTGGTGAGCCGACCGGCTGGAAGCGCGGTATTCCACGCCTGGTTGAGGCCAACAAGGCGACTGGCCTGTGGGACGAAGTTGCCGCTGCCGAGCGGGAAGCCTCGATGACCTCCTTCCATAAGGTCCGCGAGGAAAAGGGTCTCTCCCGCGAGTTCGCAATCCGCGACGCCATGATTGCCGCTTCTTTCGCTATGGTCACTGCCAGCGCCTTTGGTTGGGCTAGCTCCCCGATGACGGGCTTTAGTGAGCAGAAGGTCAAGGAAGCTATCGGTGCCGGTGACACCGATGTGGCGGTAGCGCTGTTGCTGGCCATCGGTGTCCCGGGTGAGTTCCCGGCTCACCCGGGCCGTTTCGAGTTCGAGCAGCGCGCCTACACCGACCGCTACGAGGCGTAGCAGCCCTAGCCCTACAGCGCGAGCGCTACCTCGACGGCCTGGCGGATGGCACGCTTAGCGTCCAGCTCAGCGGCCACGTCCGCGCCACCGATGATGGTGACATTGGAGTTATCGCCGGTGACGCTCTCGCGATCCTTGCCGCCCAGGCAGTCCAGATTGGATACCTGACCAGTACAGACAATCACGTTGTCAACTGCGATGACCTGTGGCTTTTCATCGATGGTGATGTGTAGGCCCTCGTCATCGATACGGTTGTAGGTGACGCCGGTGTACTGCTTGACACCGGCCTTCTTGATCTCCGCACGGTGAACCCAACCAGTGGTCTTGCCCAGGCCCTTACCGATGCGGGAGGTCTTGCGCTGCAGCAGGTGCACCTCGCGCTCAACCTCAAACTCCTCAGCTGCGCCAGAGACCGTGCCCGGCTTGGTCAGACCCGCGCGGAACTCCGCAGGGTCACCGACGCCCCAGGCGTCCTTCCAGGCTTCGATGGTCTGGTTCGGCTTGCGAGTGAGGTATTCACACACGTCCACACCGATACCGCCAGCACCGATGACGGCCACCTTGTTGCCGGCCTGCTTCGCACCCGAGAGCAGCTCGTCGTAACGAATGACCTTCTCGTGGTCGATACCGTCAATGCCCGGGATGCGCGGGGTGACACCCGTGGCCACAATCACGTGGTCAAACTTGGTCTTGAGCTCGTCGACGTCGGCACGCGTGCTCAGGTGAACTGGAACTTCGAGTACCTCCAGACGGCGGGAGAAGTACTTCAGCGTCTCGCCGTAGTCCTCCTTGCCCGGAATCTTTGCGGCGAGGTTGAACTGGCCACCAATCTGGTCGGCGGCCTCGAAAATCTCCGGGTGGTGGCCGCGCTGAGCTGCGGCTTCCGCGAAAGCGAGTCCAGCCACACCAGCGCCGATGACGGCGACGTGCTTGGCCTTGTCCTTCGACACCGGCACGGATACCAACTCGGTTTCGTAAGCAGCCTTCGGGTTGACCAAACAGGTGGAGCGCTTGGCCGCGAAGGTGTGGTCCAAGCAGGCCTGGTTACAGGCGATGCAGGTGTTGATCTGGTCAGCTCGACCATCGCCCGCCTTGATGGCGAAGTCCGGGTCAGCCAGCAGTGGGCGGGCCATGGAAATCAGGTCCGCATCGCCGTCAGCGAGGATCTTCTCCGCAATCTCGGGACGATTGATTCGGTTGGAGGCTGCCACCGGGACGTCGACAAGCGAACGGAGACGACCAGTCAGATCCGTGAATGCGGCGCGCGGCACGGACGTAACGATGGTGGGGACGCGTGCTTCGTGCCAGCCGATACCGGTGTTGAAGACATCGACGCCAGCCTCGACCAGACGCTGCGCGAGTTCAGTGGTCTCGGACCAGGTCTGGCCGTCTTCCACCAGGTCAAGCAGCGAAATGCGGTACTGCAGCAGGAAGTCCTCGCCCACCTCGGCGCGAATGCGACGGACAATTTCGATGGGCAGGCGCATGCGAGCCTCGGCGCTGCCACCCCAGTTGTCCGAGCGGTGGTTGGTGCGCTCGGCCAGGAACTGGTTGAGCAGGTAACCCTCGGAACCCATAACCTCGATGCCGTCGTAACCGGCACGTTTCGCGAGCTTCGCGGCGCGGACGTAGGCGCCAATGGTGCGCGAGACATCAAAGCCGGTGAGGCGGTGAGCCTTAAACGGGCTAATCGGCGACTGACCGGTATTGGCGGAGCGAGCCAGCGGGCTGTAGCTGTAACGACCGGCGTGCAGCACCTGCAGCACGATGTGGCTGCCGTGGGAGTGCACGAGGTCAGTAACGCGGCGGTGATTGTCCGCCATGCGCTTCGACGCCATCATCGAACCGGCCGGAGTCAGCCAACCTTCGATGTTGGGAGCATAACCGCCGGTGACGATGAGCCCCACGCCACCTTCGGCGCGTCGACCAAGGTAGGCAGCCAGCTTGGGGATATCACGGGTGCGATCTTCCAGGCCGGAGTGCATTGAGCCCATGATGATGCGATTGCGCAGAGTTAGAGGACCGACGTCGAGAGGGGAGAGAAGATGTGGGAAGTGAGGCTGGTCAGACATGCAACCAGTATCGCGGTTTTAGCGGCTGTGTATGAGGTGAATCGGAAAAATTCCGGCACAGTTTTATATACGTTTCACGTGGAACATCAGGTGTAAAGCACGCGCAGTCTTCGGCGCAGGAGGGTGTCGTATGACTACAGTCGGGAATATTAGTAGACGCATGTAGCAAGGAGTTGAGCCCCCATGACCTCTGAAACTTCAACTAATGGCAAGAAAGTAGCTGTAGTTACCGGTGCTTCTTCCGGTATTGGTGCAGCCACTGCCAAGCAGTTCGCAGCTGAAGGTTTCCGCGTTGTGCTGGGAGCCCGCCGCGAGGACAAGCTGGAGGCTGTCGCGGAGGAGATTCGCGCTGCCGGTGGTGAAGCGACGGTCTACAAGGTTGACGTCACCTCTGACGCCGATGTGGCGGCGCTGGCTAAGGCCGAACCGCGCGTCGACGTGCTGGTTAACAACGCCGGTGGCGCCTGGGGCATGGAATCGGTTGAAGGCGCTGTCGAGGAAAAGTGGCGCTGGATGTACGAGGTCAACGTGCTGGGCACCCTGCGCGTCACCCGCGCGCTGCTGCCCGCATTGAAGTCCACTAGCGGCATTGTGCTCACCGTCGGCTCGATTGCCGGCCGTCAGGTCTACACCGGCGGCGCCGGTTACAACGCAGCCAAGCACGCTGAGCGCGCGCTGGTGGAAGTCCTGCGTCAAGAGGTTGCTGCCGATGGCGTGCGCGTCACCGAAATCGATCCGGGGCGCGTCCACACCGACTTCTCACTCGTGCGTTTCGACGGCGACGAGACCAAGGCCGCAGCGGTCTACGATGGCGTTGAGTCGCTGACCGCCGATGATGTTGCCGACATCATTGTGTTCGCGGCCACCCGTCCGAAGCGCGTCAACATTGACTTCCTGCAGGTGACCCCCATCGACCAGGTGGGCGGCGCGAAGCCGAAGAAGTAAACCGACTACATAGAGGAGCCGTACATGAGCATCGATATTGCCGCTGACACCAAGATTGCCCTGGTCACGGGTGCAAGCCGTGGTATTGGCCTGGCGGTCGCCAAGGATCTCTCCCGTGACCACCATGTCATTGTGGGCGCTACCAGTGCTGAGTCTGCCGAGAAGGTGGCGTCGCAGTTGCCGTCGGCAAGCGTATTCGTTGCTGATCTGGGTGATACCGACGCCGTAAACGCGGAAGTGGCAAAGCTGTTGGAGGCGCTCGGTGGGCGCGGGCTGGATGTGCTCGTGCACTCGGCGGGCGTGTACGTCGATGGGGACGTGGCGGAGGTTTCGCGTGCGGACTGGTCGCGAATTATGGACATCAACGTCGTCGCCGTCGCCGACCTGACACGCCAGCTGCTGCCAGCGCTGCGCAAGGCGGAGGGCACGCTGGTAACCATCAACTCGGGCTCGGGATTCCGCGCTTCAGCTGGTACTTCACCGTATGCAGCGTCGAAGTTCGCGCTGCGGGCCTTCACCGATGCGCTGCGCGAGGAAGAGCGGGGCGCGGTACGAGTCAGCTCCGTGCACCCTGGGCGCGTCGATACCGATATGCAGGTTCAGCTGCAGTCGAATTGGCACCGCGATGATGCGGATTGGCGTTACGACGGAACGAAGTTCATGCGGCCTGAATCGATCGCAGCCGCAGTACGTCTGGCCGTTGATACCGGAGCGGATGCCAACGTGGATGAAATCCAGGTGCGCCCGCGCGGATAGCCGTGTAAAAGGTAGCGAAGATAAGCAAAAAGTGTGCCCACCAGGCGGATAGCCGGTGGGCACACTTTCGTGTGCAGGCTTCTTACTGAGCGTCCAGGTTCAGGCGCTCGTGCATTGCTTTGACCTCGCGCGGGACAACCTTGCCGATGGCGTTGCGCGGCAGGGAGTCGACGAAGAAGACGCGGTCCGGAGTGGAGTGCTCGGCCAGAGTTTCGCGGACGTACTCGCGCAGCATGTCCTCGGTGAGGTTCTTGCCGGCCTCATTGTCCTCGCGGACAACGTAGAGGAACAGGTCAGCGAAAATCTCGTCGTTTTCGTTGCTGCCGTGGCAGAAGACATCGGCGATGCCCGGCACCGGGCCCAGAATTTCTTCGACCTCGCGTGGGAAGACGTTCTCGCCGCCCTTGATCACCATGTCGTCGGAGCGACCACAGATGTACAGGTAGCCGTCCTGGTCGATACGGCCGAGGTCACCAATCTGGAACAGGCCATCGACGGTGGTGAACTTGTCCTTCTTGTTCAGGTAACCGATGAAGGAGAGCTCCTGAGCGGTGTGGATCATGCCAACCTCACCCGGCTCGACTTCCTTGCCGTCGTCACCCAGGATGCGAACCTTGGCGCCAATTGCCGGGCGACCTGCGGAGTCCGGGCGAGCTGCGAGGTCCGCGCCGGATGCGATGGAGCACAGGCCGGCCTCGGTGGAGCCGTAGAAGTTACAAATAACCGGACCGAAGCGGTGAGTCAGCGCGGAGACGAGCCAGCCCGGGATGGCGTTACCAGAGGAGACGATGAAGCGGAACGGGCCAATCTTGCGGTTCGGCTCCTCATCCAGAACGTCCTTGATCTGGCGCAGGAAGAAGGCCGCGGAAATCATGCCGTTACAGCCGTACTGCTCACACTGGTCAACAGCCTTCTTCGGGTCGAAGACACGCATGGTGACAATGGTGGAGCCGGTAGCCATGCCAATCAGCACATTTGCCCAGCCCCAGGCGTGGAACATGGATGCGGACTGGTGAATGACCATGTTGCGGCGCCACGGAATACGATCGGCGATTGCACCCACAGTTGCCGGTGTCTTCGGCTCATTGCGCAGGACACCCTTCGGGATGCCGGTGGTGCCGGAGGACATGATGATGATGCGTCCCTGCTCCGGCTTCGGATCTAGCTTGGCGTTCGATGTACGACCTTCTTCAATGAGGTCTTCCATGAACACGAAGTTCTTGCCCGCGTTCTTGCGGGTCTCCGGCTTGGTCACGGAGGTAATAACGACGGTGACATCGTCGAGGTCTTCTGGCAGGTTGCCCAGGAACTCGTCATCGACGAACAGGAACTTGGCCTTATTCTGGTCAACGACACCGCGAATCTGAGTCGGGCCGGAGCCGATGTTCATCAGCATAATTTCGGAGCCGATGAATCCCTTGATGGCCATCGGCAGGATGATGCCGCGGCCGTTGCGTGCGATAACGCCGAAGCTGGACTTCTGGGTCATGCCACGGTCCATCAAGGCGCGAGCCAGGGCGTGGGCGTTGTCAAGCAGCTGAGAATAGGTGAGTTCACCGTCATCGTCGACAAGGGCGAGGCGATCCGGGTAGCGCAGCGCACTCATGGAAATCAGGCTGGCGACGGAGAACTTCAGGCGACGCAGGTAATCGAGAATCTTCGGCGCCGTCTTCGGAGTCATGTACAGGGCACCAGTACGCAGGAGTGGTGGAATCGACTGGGCAAAAGCCTTGATTTGGAGCCCAAGTGGTACTTCCGGAGCCTTCATTTCAGCTGCCATGGGTGAGAATCCTCCAAGATGATGGACAAGCGATTAATAGCGCCAAGCGACTCTTTAGTCACACTGACACCATCAGTCACGGTAGTGCGATTTTGTAACAACCAGACTTTAACAAACCTGTGCCGCGTCAAAAAGTAGTTTCCACGAAGAAAAGTAAAAAATACGCAGTCGGCGTGCGCAATGCTTTACGACGGATACCTTTTCGCGTACGGGCTCGAGGATACAGTGTTATCAAACAGTTATAAACCGACAGGAAGCAGTGAATATAACGAAAGGATAACACTGCGGTAACGAATTCAATTCTGATATTGACGTATATAACTCTATGAACCCAGGGTTTTCGGTTGGTTTGTTTGACGGGGCGGGCAGTAGCTGAATGGCGGTCGCCCCCAGAAATTAGGGGGCTAGGAATCTTCTGAAAAATAGAAATGTTCGAGACTAGGAGGGGCGGAGGTTGCGAGTGCGTAGCTGAATAGGTGGCATATTCGCTGGCTTGAGCCTCGGTGTGCGGCATCGGTGAGCGTCGGAGGAAGTTGCCCTAATTCAGGGTTAGGGCGGCAAGTGTGGGCTCATCCTCTGGTGTGCAGGTAGAGAGCCAACGGTCGATGGCATCGTACTCCGCCTGTGTGAGCCACAGGTGGTATTTCTGTTTTACTGCCACCTGGCGAGCGACATACTGGCAGCGAAATGGCTTATTGGCGGGTACCCAGGATGCGGCATCGCTATCCCGCTTCTGTTGATTGGCGGGGCCATCGACGGCCAAGAGGTTGAGGGGGTCATTGGCAAAGTCCTGCCGAACCTCGGGCGGGAGTTGCTGTGCCCCCTTTTGCCAGGCGTCGCTTAAGGCTACGACATGGTCGATTTGAACGGCAGAAGAGGTATCGCGGCCACGCTGGAACTCAATCATCGTGCCGGTATAGGGATCCAGTAATTGCCCTGAAAGCACGACGCAATCGTGGCTATTTGGTTTGTACTCCTTATTAATAAGGTCACGATTCAAAATATCGTTTCGCGTGTCACATCCGTTGTGCCCAAACTCGGCAGAGACGTCGTCGCTCCAACGTTGCCCGAACTCATCGCGCGCATAGCCGGTTTTCGGTGCGCGCCCTTTTACCTCCAGCTGGTTGAGGGCGCTACGGATGCCGTCGATAGGCGATGTGCCGGGCGCTGGGGTGTCCGGGGCGTCGGGCGCTTCAGGAATCTCGGGCGCGGGTTCCTCTGGCTCGGGCGTAAATGCGGGTGCCGGTGCCGGGCTGTATGACTGGCTCTCTGGAGTGGGGGCTGTGGGAGCCGTGCAGCCGCTGAGGATTGTCGCTGCGCCGATAAGGAGGGCGAGGCCCTGCAGTGGCGAGCGGAAACGACGGTTGACGAGCATGGAGCTAACCATAGCGGTGGGAGCGGATTGGGTATGGAGGGAGGTTTGCTAAAGAATCGAACAATTGTGCGTAGTTAGCGGGGGTGGTAGCTCGATTAGGGGGTTATGGCGTTAAAGCGGGTAGTAAAAGCCCGGTTTTAGTCGAACGGGAAGGGTGTTCTAGCTCCTTCGGGGGTGGGTAAATATAGCTAATTCCCTAAATACGTATTGCAATACGCCTAGATGAAAGTGCATTGTTAAAACAGTTGGAAATATAGATAACCCGTGTCCCCCAATTGGCACATTGCACCTATAAGGGGAAAACAGCCATGACAGCTAAGACAGCCATGACTCTGACCGAAACAGCGGCCACATTGCCTCGTGGTCCTCAGAGGGAAGGTCTCTACCACCCGTCGAACGAACACGATGCGTGTGGCGTGGCCTTTGTCGCCGACATTTACGGTCGCCAGACCCATGACATTGTGGAAAAGGGCATTCAGGCACTGGTCAACCTCGACCACCGCGGGGCCGCTGGTGCCGAGAAGACCACTGGCGACGGTGCCGGCATTCTCATTCAGGTGCCGGATGCCTACTACCGCGCTGAGCTGAGTAAAGAAGGCGTCATTTTGCCACCGGCTGGCACCTACGCCACCGGTATTGCGTTCCTGCCGCAGTCGCGCATGGCCACCCTCGATGCCATCCGGGCTATTGAGGACATCTGCGCCGAAGAGGGCATCGAGATTTTGGCATGGCGCGATGTGCCGATTAACGCTGACGGGCTTGGCCAGATGGCCCGCCAGGCTATGCCGGTGCTGCGTCAGCTCTTCGTTACCGCGAAGAACTACGAGGGGCGCCAGCTCAGCGATATTGATCTCGACCGCAAGATGTTCTTCCTGCGTAAACGCTGCGAGCGCGAGCTGGGTGAACAGGGCGCCGGCGAGGGCTCTGGTGGTGACACCGTGTACTTCCCGTCGCTGTCCAGTCGCACGATCGTCTACAAGGGCATGCTGACTACACCGCAGCTGAAGGATTTTTACCTTGACCTGCAACAGAAAGAAGTCACTTCCGCGCTTGCCATCGTGCACTCGCGCTTTTCCACGAACACTTTCCCGTCCTGGCCACTGGCACACCCGTACCGCTACGTCGCTCACAATGGCGAAATCAACACCGTGCGCGGCAACGAGAACTGGATGCGCGCCCGCGAGTCGCTGATTCGCTCTGGCAAGCTGGGCAATATCGACCGCGCACTGCCGGTGTGCGATCCCAACGGTTCTGACACTGCGCGTTTCGACGAGGCCCTGGAGCTACTGCATCTCGGTGGTCGTAGTCTCCCGCATGCGGTCATGATGATGGTTCCGCAGGCCTGGGAGCACGACGATAACCTCAGCCCGCAGGTTCGCGCGTTCTACGAGTACCATGCCTGCCTGATGGAGCCGTGGGACGGCCCCGCCGCCATCTGCTTTACCGACGGCCAGGTCATCGGTGCCACCCTGGATCGCAATGGCCTGCGCCCGGGGCGCATCTGGGTGACCGACGAGGGCCTGGTGGTGATGGCCTCCGAAGCTGGTGTCTTGGATATCCCGCCGGAGCACATTGTGCAGCGCACGCGCGTACAGCCGGGGCGTATGTTCCTGGTGGACATGAAGGCCGGCCGCATTATTGAGGACAAGGAGATTAAGTCCACGCTGGCCGCCACTGGGCCCTACGAGGAATGGATCAAAGAGGGCCTGGTCGACATCGCCGATTTGCCACGAGAGCGCTACCAGTACATGCCGCATGCCCGCGCGGTGTTGCGACAGCGCGTCTTCGGCATCACCGAAGAAGACGTTGACCTAATCATCCGCCCGATGGCACTCACCGGCGCGGAGGGCCTGGGTTCGATGGGCTCGGACACGCCGATTGCAGCACTGTCCAACCGCCCTCGCATGCTGTTCGACTTCTTCTCGCAGCGGTTTGCACAGGTGACCAATCCGCCGTTGGACTCGCTGCGCGAAAAGTCCATCACCAGCATGAATACGTTGCTGGGCGCAGAGACCAACATCCTGGAGCCCACTGCCGATGCCGCCCGTCGCATCCGGCTTGAGCATCCAATCCTGGACAACCACGACTTTGTCACCCTGTGCCAGGCAGGCAAGAACGAGGAGTATTCCGAGTTCCGTGCCGAGGTCATCTCCGGCCTGTACCCGGTCGCCCGCGGTGGCCGCGGCCTGCGCAACGCTATCCGTCGTGTCCGCCGTGAGGTCTCTGAGGCCATCGACCGTGGTGCCCGACTGATTGTGCTGTCTGACCGCGAGTCCAATGAGCGCTTTGCCCCCATCCCGTCGCTGCTGCTGACCTCTGCGGTCCACCACCACCTGGTGGAGGAGCGCACTCGCACGCGCGCCAGCCTCATCATTGAGGCTGGCGACGCCCGCGAGGTGCACCACATGGCCATGCTGCTGGGCTTTGGTGCCGATGCCATTAATCCGTACATGGCTTTCGAAACCATCGATGAGCTGCGCATGAAGGATCAGCTTGGTGATCTGACGCTGGATCAGGCCTGCTCGAACTACTGTAAGGCCGCCTCCAAGGGCGTGTTGAAGGTCATGTCCAAGATGGGTATCGCCTCACTGCAGTCCTACCGTGGCGCACAGCTGGCCGACACCGTCGGTCTGTCGCAGGAGTTCCTGGACGAGTACTTCACCGGCGCTGTTTCTCCGCTGGAGGGTATCGGTCTCGACGAGGTCGCAGAAGACGTTGCAGCTCGTCACCGCAGCGCATTCCTGCCGCGTCCGGAAGAGCAAGCACACCGCGAGCTGGATCTCGGCGGCGAGTACAAGTGGCGTCGCGAAGGCGAGTACCACCTATTCAACCCGGAGACCATCTACACGCTGCAGCATGCGACCCGCACTGGTCAGTACGCGGTCTTCCGCGACTACACCAACAAGGTCGATGAGCAGACCAAGCAGCTGGCAACTCTGCGCGGCATGCTCGAGTTCGCCTCGGACCGCGAGCCGATCGACATTGAAGAGGTTGAACCGGTCTCCAGCATCGTCAAGCGTTTCTCCACCGGCGCGATGAGCTACGGCTCCATCTCTGCGGAGGCACATGAGACGCTGGCCATCGCTATGAATCGCCTGGGTGCGATGTCCAATTCCGGCGAGGGCGGCGAAGATCCAGACCGTTTCGAAATGGAGGCCAACGGCGATTGGAAACGCTCTGCCATCAAGCAGGTAGCGTCGGGCCGCTTCGGTGTGACCAGCCACTACCTGTCCAACTGCACCGACATCCAGATTAAGATGGCCCAGGGTGCAAAGCCCGGCGAAGGCGGCCAGTTGCCACCGAACAAGGTCTACCCGTGGATTGCGGAAGTGCGCATCACCACCCCGGGCGTGGGTCTGATCTCGCCACCACCGCATCACGACATCTACTCGATTGAGGATTTGGCGCAGCTCATTTACGACCTCAAGAACGCCAACCCGCGCGCCCGCATTCACGTGAAGCTCGTCTCCGAGCAGGGTGTGGGTACTGTCGCCGCTGGTGTGTCGAAGGCGCATGCCGACGTTGTGCTGATCTCCGGCCACGATGGCGGCACTGGTGCCTCGCCGCTGACCAGCCTCAAGCACGCGGGCGGTCCGTGGGAGCTGGGGCTCGCTGAAACCCAGCAGACCCTGATGCTCAACGGGTTGCGCGACCGCATCCGCGTGCAGTGCGATGGCCAGCTCAAGACCGGTCGCGATGTCGTGGTCGCGATGCTGTTGGGCGCTGAGGAGTTTGGTTTTGCTACCGCTCCGCTGGTGGTTGAGGGCTGCGTCATGATGCGCGTCTGCCACCTGGACACCTGCCCAGTCGGTATTGCCACCCAGAATCCGACGTTGCGGAGCAAGTTCACCGGCCGTGCCGAGCACGTGGTCAACTTCTTCACCTTCATCGCCCAGCAGGTCCGTGAATACCTCGCTGAGCTGGGTTTCCGCACCATCGATGAAGCGGTCGGACATGCCGAGTGCCTGCGTCCGCGCAAGAATCTGGGCAACCTTCCGCGCGTCGCAAAGCTTGACCTAGAGCGAATCCTGCACGTTGCCGAGAGCCCCTTCTTTGTGGATCAGGATTCCTACTGCACGAAGGCGCAGGACCACGGCCTCGAGGGGGCGTTGGACGAGCGCCTCATCGACGAAGCGCAGCCCGCGCTGCGTACGGCGCGTGCGAACGGGTTGGCGCCGACGCCAGTGGCGCTGCACCACGCCATCAGCAATGTGAACCGTTCCGTGGGCACGCGCCTCGGGTACGAAGTCACCAAGGTCGCAGGTAAGCAGGGGCTTGCCGACGACTCTATCGTCGTCAACCTGCTCGGTTCTGCCGGTAACTCGCTGGGCGCGTTCCTGCCAGCCGGTGTGACTATCAAGCTGGAGGGCGATGCCAACGACTTCGTCGGCAAGGGCCTATGCGGCGGCAAGATTGTGGTCCGACCTTCACGTTCGGCCCCGCCAACCGCGGATGTGGCTACCGACACGATTGCCGGCAACGTCATTGGTTTCGGTGCCACTAGCGGTGAAATCTTCGTCCGCGGCACCGTCGGCGAGCGCTTCTGCGTGCGTAACTCCGGTGCCACGGCCGTGGTCGAGGGCATCGGTAACCACGGTTGCGAGTACATGACCGGTGGCCGCGTCGTAGTGGCGGGCCCGGTCGGTCACAACTTCGGCGCCGGTATGAGTGGCGGTATCGCCTACCTGCTGGATAACGAGGCGACGCGAGCGAACATCAACACCGAGTTGGTCGACATCGTGCCGCTCGACGATGAGGACATCAGCTGGCTGGAGGCAACGCTGTCGAAGCACCGCAAGCTCACGGGTTCTAAGACTCGGTTCCCGGCTGCACAGTTCATCAAAATTATGCCGCGTGATTACGCCCGAATTCTCGACGTAGTCGCGAAGGCAAAGGACAACGACGCTGACATCAACGAGGCAATCATGGAGGCAGTAAGCAATGGCTGATCCGAAGGGTTTCATGAAGTTCCAACGCGAAGAGCCTGCTCATCGCCCGGTTCCGCTGCGTCTGATGGACTGGAAAGAAGTCTATGAGGAGGCTAGTCAGGAGCACCTGCAACAGCAGGCGACCCGCTGTATGGACTGCGGCGTGCCGTTTTGTCACTCGGCCTGCCCTCTGGGCAACATCATTCCGGAGTGGAATGACCTGGTTCGTCAGAACCGCTGGCACGAGGCTTTCGAGCGCTTGCACGCCACCAATAACTTTCCCGAGTGGACCGGTCGCCTGTGTCCGGCTCCGTGCGAGGGCGGTTGTGTGCTCGGCATCAACGACGATGCGGTGACCATTAAGAATATTGAGCTGGCCATCGTTGAACGCGGCTTCGATGAGGGCTGGGTGCAGCCGATTGTGCCGACTTTCGACACCGGCCAACACATTGCTGTCATCGGCTCCGGGCCGGCGGGCCTTGCTGCAGCACAGCAGCTCACTCGCGCCGGGCATGATGTCACGGTCTTCGAGCGTGACGACAAGATCGGTGGTCTGATGCGCTACGGCGTTCCGGACTACAAGATGGAGCAGCGCTTCCTCGACCGTCGCCTTGAGCAGATGGAGATTGAGGGTACTGAGTTCCGCACCTACATCTCACCGACAGCCGCTGACCTGGCCGACTTCGATGCAGTGGTCCTAGCTACCGGCGCCTCGCTGGCTCGTGACCTGCCCGTCGATGGCCGTGACCTCGAGGGCATTCACCAGGCTATGGAGTACCTGCCGGGTGCCAACCGCGTTGCCGTAGGCGAGCTCGACAGCCCGCCAATTGATGCCAAGGGCAAGAAGGTTGTCGTCATTGGCGGTGGCGACACCGGTATTGACTGCTTTGGTACCGCGCTGCGTCAAGGTGCTGCGTCCGTCACGCAGTTCGATATCCGTCCGCGGGCTCCGAAGTCCCGTGCGGCGTCGACTCCGTGGCCGATGTACCCGCTGGTCTGGCGCGTGGCGACTGCCCACGAAGAAGGTGAGTACACCATCACCGGTTCCGAGCCGCCAGAGGTTACCGAGGCGCTCGGCCTTAACGCTCGCGTCACCGGTGAGACGCTGGGCAAGCGCGTCTTCAACGTCAACACCGTCTCCTTCCACGGCGAGGACGGTCACGTGACCGGTCTGTCCGCCAACGAGGTCGAGGTCATCGATGGGAAGCGCGTGCCCATGGAGGACACGGATTTCGAGCTCGATGCCGACCTAGTTCTCATTGCTCTGGGCTTCTCCGGTCCGGAGCGCGGGGGCCTGCCGCATGAGCTGGGTATTCAGTTCAACGATCGCGGTGTGATGATGCGTGACGACGACTACCTTGCCGTGCGCAGCGACATCGAGCAGAACTTCGACGGTCCGGTGTTCGTGGCCGGTGACAATGGCCGCGGTGCCAGTTTGATTGTGTGGGCTATCGCCGAAGGCCGCGCCTGCGCCGAGGCTGTGGACCAGTACCTGATGGGCGAGTCCAACCTGCCTCGCGCGGTGGAGCCAGAAGACGCTCCAATTAAGTTGTAAACCCTGGTTTAGTTCACCACTATGTTGCCGCGTGCCCCCATTTCGGCATGCACCATCTGGTGGTCAACAAAGTGGTACGTGCCTGGCTCCGGGAATTCGGCCTCAACATAACCACCCTGCGCGGCACCGAGGTCAAGGGCTTGGGCGCCGCCCACGCCGTCGTCAAGCAAAAGTGTTCCCTCTTTGTACACGCGATGGAACTGCGTGCCGACGATGTGGAAGCTCGTGCCTTTGTTGGGGCCTGCGGCCAGTAACCAGAAACGTACCATCTCACCTGCGCGAATACGAATCGGGTGGGTGAGATACTGGTCGGGGTAGCCGTTGAACTTGTAGATATCGGGGTCCTCGGCCATGGTCTTGTCGGCATCGGGGCCGTCCTCGCCCCAGTAACTTTCCGACTGCACCAGAAGAACTTCGTGGTCGACTTCGGTGAGATTCGGTGGGTCGATAATGACAGCACCGTGCATGCCGGCAGCGATGTGCATGGACATGGGCATGGTTGCGCAGTGGTACATCCAGATACCCGCCCGGTCGGCACGGAAGCGGTACTCAAGCTGTTCACCAGGGGCAATGTCGCGCATAGGTTCATCCGGTGCAACGATGCCCGCGTGGAAGTCGATGGAGTGACTCATCGTGCCATCGTTAATGAGCGTGACGACGAACTCGTCGCCCACCTTGCCGCGCAGGGTTGGCCCCAGCGGTTTGCCGTTGAATACCCAATGCTGCTGCTCGACTCCAGGGGCAGCGTAGCCGGTGAACTCGCTGGCTCTCAGGGTGACGTGGTGAACCGTGGCGTCCTCGGCGGGTTCTAATAGCGGGTTGATGGTGGGGGAATCCGGGCCGGGTTGCTCGCCGACATTCCCGAGCGCACCGGGAGTGGCATGGTCAGCGTGGTTGCCACCTCCGGTGTGGTGTGAATGATCAGTGCTACCTGTATTGACTGTGAGGGTCATGCCCATCTGTCGGTGACCAGCAATGGTGCACCAGCCGTCAATGTCACCGGGAACAACCGGCACTTCAATGGTGGCGGAGTTGCCAGGGGCGACACGTCCGGTGTCCTCGCCGGTGGCCAAGCGCAGATCGTGGACCTGGGAATCAGCGTTGACCATGGTGATGACCAGTCGGTCGCCGGGGTTTGCCTCTATAACGTTCGGGGTATAGGTCATATCGTTGGCGGTAACCGTGACCTCGACGGTTTCTCCGGTGGGCGCAACATCGCTGGTGGTTTTAATGCTTCCCGTACCGCCACCGCTCAGCGCAACACCAATAGTCACTACCAGGCCCAATACAGCCAGAGCGGCGGTAGTTTGAGCACCGAGTCGACGTGCAGTTGCGTGCAGTTCGACCGGCTTCGGCGTTGCTTCTTTGTTGGCCCGTGCCTTCTGACTTTCTTTCAGCGCACCAATCTGAGCCTTCGCGGCACGGCCGACAAGTGGCAGATAGGACACCAAGGCAAGGGAGACCATTGCGGAGACCGCTACTTTGGTCCAGGACGGCAGCGGCATTAGCCACAGTGCCAGACCAATATTGATGGTCGACCAGCGGAATGCTCCCGCGCGGTCAAGTTCCTTCATACCGGCGGAGACTGGACCAGCACCTCCGCCGATGGTAGCGGGCAAGAGTTGGCTCATCATGCCGATAAGCAATTGTGCGCCGAAACCGATTACCAGCGGCAGCGTAAGGGATGAGATTACGAAGCTGCCGTCAAGCGCCTTGACTGTGGCAACTGTGAGTGTGCCGATCAGCCAGACGGCCGCAGCCGCAACAGACAGCGCCGGGTAGCTGAGGCGGTCGCGGGGGTCTTTAGCGACAGTCATGACGTTGTGCGCCCACGGAATGGCGGCTATGACCCAGCCGATAGTGATGATGCCAAGGCCGACGGAGGCGAACCAGTTGAAGCTGGTCAGTGCACCGATTGTGGTAGTCGCGATACCTATGAGCTGTACTACTAGTGCCAGCTTCGGGCGGGAATGCGGCGACATCTGGGTTCGCCACAGCGCTGGGAACATGGTGATGAGCGTGCCGCAGGCCGCGAGCCCGAGGAAGCCAATGAGGTTGATGGCTTCATGTGCCAGTAGGAGGTCGTCGTGAAGCGCTTCGCCCTTCGGAGATGCGAGGATGGCGCCGAGCGCGGCGCCGATCGGCAGTAGGCATGCCGACGCGACGTAGTACGCAACGGAGATGGCGAATGGTCGATTGCGCTTCGCTACCAGGTCGCGTCCGAGGGAAATCGCATGCCATGCGACGGCGACGCCGACGACCGCCGCGCCGGCCGTGGTCACTGGCCACCAATCACCCAGCTTGCCGACGACCGTTGCGCCAACACCTACGTTGAGCAGGTAAATGTTTGCTAACTGAATGTGCCGATTGCCATCGGGCACATCGATTTTCAGTAGTTTCTCGGTGAAGTGGCGGCCCCAGATAAGGATGGAGTTGGTGACGGCGCCGAGAGTAAAGAGGTGCACCAACAGCCAGCGCCCATCGGAGACAAATGGGTGGACTAATGCGGCCACAATGATGGCAGCGAACCACCAGCGCACCGGCATACTGGCCTTGCGATGCCAGGACATGCGGTGACTCTTGCCAGGTTTAGAAGGTGGTTTGGTTGTGGGGGCTTGGGGTTCTGGTGTGGCGGGCGACGACATATATCAATAATACGCATACTAGTTGCGTATTTAATAGGGGTGCATGTAAGAGTGCTTTTATTTGGGCAGGTCTTCGCCGTTTTTGTAGGCCTGCCAGAACTGTGTGGTCTGCTGTGTCCAGACCGCATTGACACCATCGTCGGCAGGGCCTGTCGGTAGTGTCGCGGTGGACACCGGTGTGGACGCGGCGCGCTGCATCAGGCTGCGGACATCATTCAGACTGACAGTAGTGGCCGTTCCATTAGTTAGGGCGGTGAGGAGGGCAGTGAACTCCTTCATGGAGTTCACGGAGCCGCTGCTGTCAATGATTCCTTCGCTGCGGTAGTAATCCAGTAGCGCTCCCAGAATTTCCTGCTGGTGGTTGATGCGCGAGAGGTCACTGCCACCCGTTTCGGTCTTGCGAGCGCGAAGCTGTGTGACCACACCTTGGCCGGAAAAGTGCTGCTCACCTTTGCCTTCGCGGACGATGCGACCGCCGTCATCGACGGGGAGGTCTGCGCCGCCGAGGCTATCGATGATGCCGGTGACACCGTTGAAAGTGGTGGCGATGGTGTCATCGATGGGAATCCCAGCTTCTTCAGTAATCGCCATGGCTGCGCAGTCCATGCCCGCTTGGGCTGATCCGCGGTCATCGACATCGGCGACGGATCCGTAGGCGAATGCGGAGTTCAGTTTGTCCTTTTTGCCGGAGTGCTCGGTGGCGTGAGAACCAGCGCAGTCGGGTAAATCTACCAGGGAATCTCGCGGCACAGAGACAATGTCAATCCACTCCGGATCGTGACGCATACGCATGAGCATGATGACATCTGAGCGGTGTCCCACCATGGATGAGTCTTGACTATCGACACCAAGGATGAGCAGTGTCTCTTGGTGCGTGGCCGATGTGTCGGCGACGTTCTGTGTCTGACTCATCCGGTTTTGAATCAGCATCAGGGTAGCAAGCAACAGCGCCATCACCGTTAGAACTGAAACGGCAGTAATCAGTGCAGCAAGGAAGGGCTTTCGGATGATGAAAGCGCGTGCCCGACGCGTTGATGATGTGCTCACGGGGGAAGTGTAACCCTTTTGTCAAAAACGATTGTTTGAGTATTCACGCAAATACTTCCTTGAATAAGCATCTCAATAAAGAGGTGATTTTGCATTAATTGCAATCGTCAGGAAGTGGTTACGTTAGAAGTTAGTTTGTACAGCTAGTTATATGAATGTAAACAGATTGAAGCTTCGGTAAATAGTTGGTGAAACATTGTTTTACCAGGGAGAATGATGGGTGGAAAGGGTGGCTTTTTGGCTACCCGAACGATGGGGTAGCCCTTTGGGGTAGGAGCTGTAAATGTAGTTTATATCGCATAGTATGCCAAGCCTGTGGAACGCATTGTGCGTTAGGAAATTTAACCAGCAGTAAAAGGCATAAGAATGTTTATCCGAGACTGGAAGCAGCTCGCCTGGTGTGTATTTGATGTACTCGCTTGGCTGGTTGCGCTGTCCGCCGCTAACGGAATCGTCCGCGGGGAATTGGTATCTTTCTCTGAGATATCAGGCACTAATTTTTTGGTTGTCGCCGTCGCCGTAGTCGTCATTGTCCTGCTAGGCCTGCTGCTCGGGGAGTACACTAACCCGCAACGCGTATGGCCCGGCAGTCGAACTGAAGATATTGTTCTGCTGACCATCAGCATGGGTGGCGCTACCGCAGCCACTGGTTTGGCTCAAATTCTGAAGACCGTCCCGGAAATTGCGTGGTACGTTCCGTTCGCCGGTGGGTGTGTCGCAACTTTGGCAAGTATCTATACCCGAACTCTCGCTCGCTGGATCACCAACAACTTTGGTTCCCGCCAGACGGATGATCGCTTGATTGTTCTCGGTGCAGGCCGTCGAGCCAAGTTTTTTATTAACAGCCTTACGGATTCCGGTATTTCCCGTGAGAACCGCTTCCACTTGGTTGGAATCGTCGATCCCGAAGAAAGCGGCGAGAACCATATTTCTCGTATCCATGGTCTCCGCGTGATTCGTGGCATTGATCAGCTGGGCGAAGTCGCATCGCGCACTTCGGCGGAGTCGGTCATTATTGCGACTGATGAGCCACTGTCCACTGAGTGCATCAACGTCCTCAACCACATTTGTGAGGAATCGTCCCTGCGCCTGCTCATTCTGCCGCCGGTGGAGGAGTACTCGCGCCACCGTGGCGCTGTCGCTACCTCGCAGGTGCGCGAAATTAACATCGCCGACCTCATTGGCCGTCAGCCCCTACACCTGGATGAATCCAAGGTCGCTTCGATAATCCGCGGTAAGAAGGTGCTGGTCACAGGCGCTGGCGGTTCTATCGGTTCCGAGATCTGCCGACAGGTTCACCGCTTTGAGCCGGCAGAACTTATCATGCTGGATCGCGATGAGGGCGGCTTGCATGCCACTCAGCTGTCGCTGACGGGTTCGGCGCTTCTCGACGGCTCCGATACCGTCTTGGCTGATATCCGTGACGCGGAAATGCTGACGCAGATCTTCACCGAGCGCAAGCCCGATGTTGTCTACCATGCTGCAGCTCTCAAGCACCTGCCGCTGCTGGAGAGCTACCCTGCAGAAGCAGTGCAAACCAATGTCATCGGAACCCAGAACGTCCTGGATGCAGCCGCTGCGGCCAATGTCTCAACCGTTATTAATATTTCCACGGACAAGGCTGCGAACCCAGCCTCGATTCTGGGTGAATCCAAGCGCGCCGCAGAACGTCTGACTGCGCACATGGGGCAAACTCACGAAGGTGTCTGGGCATCTGTCCGATTCGGTAACGTGTTTGGCTCGCGTGGCTCGGTCATTACGACTTTCCAGCGTCAGATTGAAGAGGGCGGCCCGGTTACGGTGACGCACCCTGACGTTCAGCGCTACTTCATGACCATTCCGGAGGCATCGCAGCTGGTGCTGCAGGCTACCGTTATTGCAGAGTCCGGTGAGACTCTGGTGCTGGAGATGGGTAAGCCGGTCAAGATTGCTGAGCTGGCGGAGAACCTTATCAGGCTCCATGACGCAGACGTAGAGATTGTCTACACGGGTCTTCGCGAAGGTGAGAAGATCTCCGAGGACTTGGTTGATGACCGCGAGGTTCCCAAGATTGGTGATCGTCATCCGCTGATCACTGAGGTACGTGTTGAGCCGGAACGGCTGAATTCGCGGATTCTCCAGTGCACACATAATCACGATGCTTCACGTCGTTGGCTTGCAGAGCTCGGTGGGGCGCAAAGCAGTATTGCGGCGTATCCCGCTGATGCACAATCACTTGCAACCGCTAGCTCGAAAGCAAAATAGTTAGGATGACTCCCCACCGTGACAACCACCAGCTCCTCTAACTCCGGGCAGCTGGCGCAAAGAGTTCGAACAGTTGCGACGATTTCGGCAGCTTCAGCGCTCGCCGCAGTCGTCGCCTTTGTGGTCAGTATTCTTTCCGCGCGAGTGCTGGGGCCCGCCGGTCGAGGCGAGGTCGCTACCGTTTTGCAGTTCGCCTATATTGTGGCGCCCTTCGTCGGCTTTGGGGCCGATCGGCTTTTGCTGCGCCGCGATGATTACGACCACGGTCTCATTCCGAGTGGTTTCGCCATGACTGTGGTCGCTCTGATTGCCTGTGCCATCGCAGGTGTCGTCTACGGACCGTGGACGGCAATGGCCGGCATTGTCGCCTTGGTTACCGTGTCATTTTCCATGGTTCGTGCGATGGCTATCAGCCGCCATCGAGTGTCTTTCTTCGTCGCAGTATTCGTCTGTTTCCAGGGCTCAGTGCTGCTGATTAGCACTGCGCTGTATTTCGCTGGAGTCGAGGACTGGCGCTGGTGGGCTGCGGCCTACATCTTCCCGGCGCTGCCCCTGGCAATCTGGTCGCTGGCGAAGTCACGCGAGCATACCGATTCCCGTGTCGGCGGAGTGGTAGAGACGGCTCGTACAAATGCTCCGTTCATCGCATCGGGTCTCGGACCGCTGACGACCACACGCTTGGGGCGCGTTTTACTGCCGGCGCTGGCCTCGCCGGCGTCGTTAGGCCTTTTCGTGGTCGTGGCGACGGCGACAGAGCCGCTGTACTGGGTCGCGCAGTCAGTCGCCGATCAGCGCACCAGCGACCAGAGGGGTCGCGAACTCACCCCGTCTCGTGTGCTCCGACACCTTGGCATAGTCACTGCAGCGTACGGCGCGCTTGGTGCGCTCGGTGGTATGGCACTCTACTTCCTCATCGTGCCGGTATTCGGCCATGAGTTTGAGCCTGCTCGGGAGTTGGTGCTGCCACTGACTATCGCGGCCGTGGTGCTCGGCTGCTACCGACACCTGTGCGGTGAAATTCTCGGCAGCGACAATCCCCGTCGAATTGGCCGAGTGGAGCTCATTTCCGCCGTTATCGCTGTCATTTGTTACCCGATTGGCATTCTTCTCGGAGACGCCCTCGGTCTCGCGTGGACCAGCGCAGTTGTCTACTTTGCAGCAGCCGTTGTTGCCGCAGTGGCGTTGATGCAGCCGAGCAGAGGCCCGAAAAATCCATCAACCACCAACGAAGAACTTCCCGTCGACGTAATCGAGGAAAGCTAAACAATGCGAATCACTTATATCCACCAGCACTTTGTTCTCCCCGGTGAGCCGGGTGGTTCCCGACCCTACGAGTTTGCCCGCCGAATGGCCGCTGCAGGCCACGAGGTGACAATGATCTGTGGTCGCGATGAGGCCATGGATAAAACGGTCGATGGCATCCACGTGCGTCGTTTAGCGATTCCGTACCGCAATGAAATGTCGAAGCGCGAGCGCATCGTCAGTTTCTTCAACTTCCTGGTGCGCGCCTCCGCGGTTGCTGCCCGTGTGCCTGCCGACGTGATTTACGCGTCCTCGACTCCGCTGACTGTGGCGGTTCCGGGAATTGTGGCGAAGTTTACCCAGCGTGCGTCGTTGGTGGCGGAGATTCGTGACCTGTGGCCAGAGGTGCCAATCAAGTTGGGCTACCTCAATAATCCGGTGGCGATTTTCCTGGCCAAGCAACTGGAGAAGGCATTTTATGCGGCATCGAGCGAGGTCGTGGCGCTGTCGCCGTCGATGGCCGATGGCGTCAAAGAGGTCGCTCCGAAGAAGCGCGTGACCGTCATTCCGAATGCGTCGGACTTTGAGCGTTTTGATGTCCCGGCCGAGCAGCGTGCAGCTTTCCGCAAGGAGCAGGGCTGGGGCGATGACGTGGTGGCGGTCTACGCCGGTGGTTTTGGCATGTCCTACCAGCTGGAGTGGCTTGTGGATTTGGCGGCGCAGCTGCGTCGTGATGGCGTGGAGAATGTGCGCTTTGTCCTGCTGGGGCAGGGAAGCGACTCGGATGCGTTGTACCAGCGCGCCGAGAACGCTGGCCTCGATGCCGATGCGATGTTCCTCGGCCGTCAGCCGAAGGAAGATGTCGCCAAGTACGTGTCTGCCGCCGATATCGCGCTATCACCGCTGCGTGATGACCCCTGCCTGGAAGGCAACTCCCTGAACAAGGTCTTCGATGCCATGGCCGCATCGCGTCCGGTGGTATTCAACCACGGTGGCTGGCTGGAGGAAGCCGCAACCGAGCACGATGCCGGCTGGCGTCTCTCGCGCGATATTCCGACTGCGGCCAAGCGATTCGCTGAGATCATCTCCGACCGCGATGAGATGCGCGCAGCGGGACAGCGAAACCGCGAACTGGGTGAGAAGCGTTTTGCTCGTGACAGCCTGTACAACCAGCTCATCGAGGTACTCAACCGCGTTCGAAAGGTTCAGAAGTAATGACTAACGCCGACACTAACAAGCCCAATGAGCGGATCTTTCTTTCGCTCGCGACAGTCACCGAAGCAGAAGAACAGGCCGTCGTTCGTGCACTCCACTCTGGTTGGGTGGCTCCGTTGGGTCCCGAGGTAGACGCGTTTGAAGCGGAGATTGCCAAGCGCTGCGGTGTTGAGCACGCGCTCGCGCTGTCGTCTGGAACTGCTGGCCTGCACTTGGCGCTGCTCGCGCTGGGGATTGGTGAAGGTGACTACATCCCGGTTTCCACCATGACCTTCGCGGCCACGACCAACGCCATCGCTTACGTCGGCGCTACGCCGGTGTTTGTCGATGCCGCAGAGGACGGCAACATCGACCCTGAGCTGCTGCTCCGCACCGTCGATGAACTGCTTGCCGAGGGCAAGAGCGTTCCCGCCGTGATGATTGTGGACCTCTTCGGCCGCTGCGCCGACTACCCGGCCTTCGCGCCACGCCTGGAAGAACTCGGCATCGCGCTCATCGAGGACGCCGCCGAGGCGCTCGGTGCCAGCGTCGATGATCAGCCGGCCGGCAGCTTTGGCCGTGCCGCCGCGCTGTCTTTCAACGGCAACAAAATCATGACCACCTCCGGCGGTGGCATGCTGCTGTCCAACGATGCTGATCTCATCGCCCGCGCGCGCTACCTGTCCACGCAGGCGCGTCAGCCCGTCGCTTGGTACGAACACACCGAAATCGGCTACAACTACCGTCTTTCCAATCTGCTTGCCGCGCTGGGGCGGGCGCAGCATTCGCGTCTGGACGACATGATTGCTCGCCGTCGCCAGATTCGCGACGCGTACCTAGATTTGCTCGCCTCGCTTGACGACGATGCCCCTGGTAAAGGTACCCGCTTGCTCTCTGACTCCGACGAGCGGTTCACCGAGAACTGCTGGCTGACCTCGATTGTGCTGCCACAGGATGCCGTCGATAAGGGCGTGCTGAGCCCGGACAGCGTGATTGCGGCGCTGGATGAGTCCAACATCGAGGCTCGTCACCTGTGGAAGCCGATGCACCTGCAGCCGGTGTATGAGGGCGCGCGAGCGACCATCAACGGTACCGCTGAGAATCTTTTCTCCCGCGGCATTACTCTTCCTAGTGGTCCGGCGCTGGACGATGACGACGTCGCGCGGGTGATTGGTGTTCTGAAGGAAGTGCTGGGATGACCAAAGCTATCGACACGGGAATAGCCCGGATATCGCAACTGACAGCTATCGAGGCGGTTCTGTGGCTATTCTCAGTCGTCGTAGTGACATCGTGGACGGATCCGCTGCAGGGGGCGCAGATCGGTACCATTTTGTTGGCTTTTTTCTGCCTGCGTACTTTCTTGGGCAACGGCGGTCGGACAATCACACCGTTGGGCGTATTTGCGCTTGTGACCCTGTTTACGGCAGCTTTTCCTGCTTACGAAGCGTGGGATGACACAAGAGTTTCAACCGAAGCGTTGCGCACGGCCGTTGGCCTCACCTACTTGCTGACCTTTCTCGTGACCATGATTTCTTGGCGCTTTGGTCGAGAAATTCGTTTCGATAAAAAGGTGCTTCCTGGCCGGTGGCTTTTCATCCTCATCGGCCTTGCGCTGTACGCGTTTTCGTACCAATTCCGCGCCTCTAATCTACTGCCTGGCATCATTATTGAAAGCCCGGCAATTGTGGGAATCCTGCTGGTTTCCTTTGGTGCCTGGTGGTCGCGATCGGTGATTCTCCTGGTTTTGTCATTGCCAGTAGTGCTAGGCATGTCGGCGGTGTACGTCCTAGATATTCATAGTGGACAAGGCCGCTTGCGTATCGCAGCTGTGGGGCTTGGGCTCTTGGTGTTGTTCGCGATTCGTGTGCGGGGTTTTTGGATCAAGCTTCTGGCCATTGTTATGGGCCCTGGTGCGTTGATGGTGTTTGCAACGCTGCGTAAAGCTCACCAGGAGAGCATCAATAAGGGTAATTCAGCTAACCGCACTGGTCTGGAATCTTTGACTGATCCATTTGTTACCTTCGCAAATCTGGTCGACCTGCATGAGCAGGGACGCTTTGAATTTCAAGGCGGAAAAAACCTGCTGACTCCGCTAACGCCGATTGCGCCGGAGAGCTGGGATTTGCCTCGTGCAGTGGGGTACGAGTTGGTTAAGTATTGGAAGCCAGAGAAGGCAATCCCGAAGTACGACTGGTATTCGGTGGCCGCTAACGCTACCGGTGAGTGGTACTGGATGTGGGGCAGCATTGGTGTCGTCATCGGCGGATTAGTACTCGGACTCGGCATTGCCCTGTTTAACTGGGGAGTTACTCGCGGACATGCTGCACTGCAGACGCGCTGGTGGGCGCCAGCATTGTTTATTACTGCAGTGACTTTCGCGGCTGGTCTGGGTGACCTTATTTGGGGCGGCCTGCATATTTACTGGTTCCGGACGCTGCCGCGAATTGGTCTTGAAATCGCAATCGCATTCTTCGTTGCCTTTGTGGTGGGAATCGTTTCCTTGTTCCGCAGTGACAAGACTAGGTTGACCGAAAGTACCGAGGAAGAGGAACTCACTTCTGAGCCAGTGCAGGCGGTAAATGCTATCGAGCGAGTTGCCGATGAACCTGTATCTGAGACGGATTCGGAGCCGGAACCAGTCTCTGAAGTGGAACCAGAACCAGTACCCGCAGCCGAGCCCGAACCAGTCATGGTCGCCGATAGCGGAGAGCAGGTTGTTCCGGAGTCGGGGCCAGCGGTGACCGTCGTCAAGCAAAGCGCGCCTGACAACAAGAATGACAACACCAAACTGCGCGTTGCGGCAGCCGCGTTTGCGACGGCTGGGGCGGCAGGTGCGATTGGTTGGCTGGTTAGGACGCGCCCGAACGCGGAGGTCGATGCGCGTGCCGAAAAGCTCTTGCACGAAATGTTCAACGAAAAGTAGGAGATAACCAGTGGATTCATTGGGCATCCGCGCGCAGCGAGCAGTCAAGCGTGGCATCGACATCGCAGCCTCGGCGGCAGGTCTGATTGTGCTGTCCCCGGTGCTGGGCGCCACGGCCTTGGCAGTGCGAACCTCTATGGGCAAGCCAGTCCTGTTCCGTCAGGAACGTCCGGGCAAGGACGGCGAACTGTTTAACATGCTCAAGTTCCGGACGATGCATCACCTCGATCCGGCAAAAGGGCTTGTAGACGACGCCTCGCGCCTCACCGAGGTGGGAAAACTCCTGCGCTCCACAAGCTTGGATGAGCTCCCGGAGCTCATTAACGTCCTGCGCGGCGACATGAGCCTCGTCGGCCCGCGCCCACTGCTTGTGAAATACCTTGACCTCTACACGCCTCGCCAGGCACGTCGCCATGAAGTTCGACCGGGCATCACTGGCCTCGCACAGGTGTCAGGGCGCAACGGCCTTTCCTGGGAGGATCGCTTTGAGCTGGACGTTCAGTACGTCGACAATTGGTCATTGCTTGCCGACGCCAAAATCCTCCTCGACACCATCCTGGTCGTGCTTAAGCGGGATGGGATTGCGGAGGAAGGCCAGGCGACGATGACGGAGTTTACTGGCCAGCAGGAGAAGGAGAGCACTTGCCAGGAGACTTCTAGCTAGCGTTGGGCTCTTAAGCTAGCGCATTTTTGTTATCGCAGTGTTTTCTTAACCTTTGCGGGAACCCCGGCGACTAGCGTGTATTCGGGCACATCCTTGTTCACTGCTGCACCGGAACCAACGTATGAACCTTCGCCGACGGCCACGCCCGGATTGATAACGGAGTTAGCCCCAATGGTGGATTCCGCACCGAGAGTGACGAATCCAGAGATGGCGGCCAGCGGGAAGATACTTACAAAATTATTTGTCACGGCATCGTGGCCGACCTCCACGTTTACGTGAACTTGGCAGTGAGCGCCGATTTCAATGTTGCAAGTGATTCGCGCACCAGGGCATACAACTGTGCCCGGACCGATGCTGACCACAGCACCAATTGTTGTGTCAGGATGAACCAAAGTTGCAGGAATAAGTCCAGTGGAATCTGCACGGTGAGCAATCGAGCGTCGAGCAGCGCCGTTGCCGATTGCAACTACGTAGTGCACGTCCTTAGGCAGATCCTTGAGAATATTGGTATCGCCTAGGTACTCGATGCCTAGCTTGTGGAAATAGGTCATATCCGGGGTGCCATCATCAATGAGCCCCAAAATCTCCCATTGCTGTGGCAGTCCGTTTTCCACGGCGTAGTCATTGATATCGCGGATATGGCTAGCCACTTCGCGCCCAAAACCGCCAGCGCCGACGATGACAATCTTTTCGGTCGTCGTGTTGTTAATCCACTGCTTTGGCATGAGTGTCATTATCCCACTGATAGCCGTTTTTAGCCGGAGCGCTTGGCCCCGAATCCACCTACCACCAGTAGGTGGGATACCGAAGGCCGCGCAGTCGATTTGCGAGGATGCCAAGCACCACGATCATGATTGACGAAGCGAAAATGAAGCCTATGAAGCGGAAGTCGTTGGCAAGCCCATGGCCGTGTGGCATCAGTACGGTGACCATAGCAGTAGCGGTGGCAGGGGAATGAGCCGCGCGAGCAAGAAGCATGAGCGCGAAGGCAACGCCGGCGGCAACCGCTGCAGCAATGATGGTCGAACCCAGCATGTGCAGAATTGCGATGCCAGTCGTGCAGCCGATGAGGTGTCCGACCACGACATTTCGTGGCTGAGCCAGGGGCAGGTTCGGTGCGCCGACGATAAGCGCCATGGCAGCGCCAATAGGAGGCAAAAATAGCAGGTCAGAGACAGAAGTTGAGATGAGTGCCAGGGTCATCAGCGGCAGGCTCACGGCGACCGAGGCGGCGACAATATGGCGCAGCGGCGGGCGAGGTGGTGCTTCGCTGGCGATAAGGGGCCGTCTCGTTGGCCGTGAATAGGACATGGAAAGCATGTTAGGATGCGCTGCTTCGCTCCGCAGAGGTTCAGAGTTTTTATTGAAATAGAGGTTTCATGAGACGCTCTGAACCTCTCTGAACCAGCCAAACTCCGACCATTTTCGCCGGGTATGACACACTTAAGGGCATGGAGCCTATCGATGTCGCAATCCGGGACGAGTCCATCCGTCTCGGGCAATTCCTGAAGTTGGCCAACCTGGTGGAAACGGGCGGTCTGGCCAAGGAACTCATTGCTGAGGGCCAGGTCAGCGTGAACGGTGAGGTCGACACTCGCCGTAGCAAGGTGCTGCGTCCAGGGGACGTCGTCTCTGTTGCCGGTATGTCGGCACGCGTGGCCACCGCCGATGAAGTCGATGATGACTACTTTGATGAGGCCACCGCCGACGATGACTTTGATCCTGAAAAGTGGAGGAACTTGTAACTCATGCCCGCATTTCCCGCCGAATTTGGCATGCCCCTGCGCGTAGACCTGCTCTCCGCCGCACCGCGTAAGACCGAGCGCTTCTACCGCGGCGTTCTCGGGTGGGCTTATCGCAATACCGCGCCAATCCATGAGGATGCCCGCGAGGCATCCGCTGGTCGCCGCGTTGCCATGCTGTCCGGAATGCCGGTGTCGGTGCTGCTTGAGGCCGATAAGGACGCTGAGGATGCCTTCGTCAACCAGTGGCGCGTGAACTTCCATGTCGACTCCGCCACTGGTGCCGTCGAGAAGGCGCGCGAGCTTGGCGCTGAGGTCTTCCAGGAACCGACCCCGCTTGTCGACGGATCCACGATGGCCGTCGTTTCCGACCCCGCCGGTGGCCTCATTGGACTTTTGGAACAGCCGGGTGAGCAGGCCTTCATTGCAGCGGGCGAGCCCGGCACCCCGGTGTGGTTCGAGCTGGTCGCAGGCCCGGAGGAGACCTTTGAGCAGGTCGCGGACTTCTACCACAACTTCTTTGGCTGGGAAATCGCAGTGCGCAACAAGAACGAGCACGGCACTTTCGCAGTCGCGATGGAAGACGGGGCACCGTTCGCAGGTTTGGTAGCCAGCTCGGTTGCCGCACAGACCGATGCGGCCGATAAGAGCTTCGTTGGCTGGCTAGCGTACCTCGGCGTGGAGAACATCGACACCGCTGTCGCTAAGGCTGAGGAACTGGGCGGTTCCGTGCTCGTCGCCCCGCAGGCCACCGAGTTCGGTCCGCTGGCAACCGTGCAGGACCCGTGTGGTGCGGCAGTTGTGCTCTGCGAGGTGCCGCTGCCGCCGGAGGAGGACATCCGCGAGTCCGACCCGCTGGAAGGCATTGACCTCAGCCAGTTCCAGTAGGGGCTCAGAGTTCTTCGTCGTCGTCCTCGGGGCCCGTTTCCCGGTGTAGTTAACGTGTAAAGGATCGTCTTCGTTAGTGATCTCACGTAAAGGCACAGCTCGCGCAGCACTATATCTGTTTCTACTCATATTTCTTGGCCCTCCCCCTATGAGTAATCCCAGTCATCGGCGCTCTCCTTATCAGCGGAGGGTCAACGGCTGGGATTGATAGCAACCACTTTAATTACGCTTCGTAATCGAGTCAATGCCTACAACCCCAGCTCCGCCCGCACCGCAGCCACAAACTCACTAGTTGTCGCGATGCCGCCGAGGTCCAACGTCGGCGCGGTGCGTGTGGCGGCGTAGACGGCCTGGCGCAGCTTGGCTGCGGGCGCAAGCTCTGAGGCCGGTGCCCCAAGATGTTCCGCGCACATTGCCGCTGAGAGCAAAAACGCAGCCGGGTTAGCAACGCCGCGACCCGCAATGTCAGGTGCCGAACCGTGTACCGGCTCGAAAACTGCAAAGTCGTCGCCCACATTCGCCGACGCCGCCAGCCCCAGCCCGCCAATCAGCCCAGCACCGATGTCGCTGAGGATGTCGCCGATAAGGTTCTCCGCGATGATGACATCAAAGCGCGCCGGGTCGGTTACCAGCTGCATTGCCACGGCATCCGCATTGGCAAAATCGAATGTGACCTGCGGATACTCCTCCGCCACCTGCTCAACCGCCCCGCGGATCACACGCGCAGAGTCCCGCAGGATATTCGGCTTGTCCGCCACCGTCACCGTCGGCGTGGCCTCCGAATCGGGGTTTGCCGCCTGCCGCGCGAGAGCCAACTTGGCCGCCGCTTGCGCAAGGCGGTGCCACGCAAAGGACGTCGTTACGCGCAAAGAAACCGCAACTTCGCCACGCTTATCGACGGCGCGAGCCACCGTCGAGTCCTCCACCACCTCTGCCCACAGGTGGTGGTGCGAGGAGTCGGCCGGGGCGTCGTGAGGCGGAAGGAGATAGTCGTGACTGTAGAGGCCCTCGGTGTTTTCGCGGACGATGGTGAAGTCGGCAGCCGCGCCGGGCAGGGTGACCGGGCGGATGTTGGCGAAGAGATCGAGGCGCTGGCGCAGCTGGAGAACAGGGGAGCGGTAAGTCAGGCCGGTACCGCTCAGATGCGGTGCTAGTTCTTCCTCGGCCTCGCGAGCGGGCTTGGAGGTAATCGCCGCGAGGAGAGCGGCATCGCTGCGCTCTAGTGTTTCCCAGGTCTCCTGTGGGATGGGATTGCCGTGCGCGCACCATTGTGACCAGCCAATATGTGCCTCTTTCAGTTCCCAGTGGGGGAAGACGCCGGTGATGAGTCCTCGGCAGGCATCGGTGATTTCGGGGCCGATGCCGTCGCCGGGCAGGAGTGTGATGCGGCGCGGTGCCGCCTCTTTGGCAGTCGCAGGCTGGTCGGTTTCCATGGCTCTTAGCCTAGGTCTGCGACACCTGCGCGTGTGTGGTTTGGCTACTTTGCGAAAGTAACCGGGATTTCGGTGATGTCCTCGAAACCCTCGCTGTGGTCGCCGAAGAGCTTCAGCACGCACTCCTGCTGAGTACAGTCCACGGCCTCACCGGTGGGGACGACGCTGAGCTCGAAGTGCGCAGTGTTGTCGTCGGCGATGGTGGTGGTGCCGCCGGACTTCTTGGTAATCCACTGCTGCGACTGGGTGCCGGCACTGCGGTCACCGGTGCAGTCCGGGACGGGGTTGCCTGGAGCCTTCTCGGCGGCGCAGAGTGCGGCGTAGTAGCCGTAGTCGGGGTCGAGACCAGACAGGTCGACGGAGATGACATCGCCCTCGGAGAGGTCGTTGACCGGCTCGGCCTCCATGGTTACTTCGCCGGCGCTGGCGTCGGTGTCGGTTTCTTGATCTGCAGCCGAGCTGGTGGTTTCCGAGGCGTTGGCAGCATCCTGCGCGGCATCGGACGCGTCATCTGCGCCACAGGCGGCGAGAAGTGGAAGTGCGGCGACGGCCGGAATAGCCAGGAAAGCCGCGCGACGCTGGAGTGTACGAGTAGTCATAGGAGGTAACGTCCTTCCGAAAAACTGTAGAAATTACTATCTTTATTTAAGGGTAGGCTAACCTAGAACTAAAAGATAGCCTAAGATTCTTTGGGTGAGTAGAGCAAAGTCCTTTCTAAGCTCTTTGTTACTAGTGTTAGTCGTTATTTAGTCATTCTTTTTGTCGTCTATCTCCGTGCAGCGTCAGCTCACAGAGGGGGAATATGTTCACCGTGCCTGCCTGTCGCGTTCGCAGTCTTGCCGGAACACTGCTGAGTGTTGTCCTAGTCGCAGGACTAGTCGCCTGTGGTTCCGATGATGCCGCGAGGGAGGGGGCATCGTCGTCAAGCGCTGGCGTGACGACGGTTCCGCGCGCCGACAACATTTCCGCTCACGGTGCCGCGCATGCGAACCTGCCTTCGGAAAACCCCGAAGTGCTGCTGAAAGACCCGAAACCGGCGGCGGACAAGGACTACCAGCGTATTCTCACGCTTGACCGGGCGGGAGCACTCAGTCGTGCGGTCTACACGCTTGGCCTCGGAGACCGTCTGGTGGGGCGCGACTCCACCTCCGATTTCCCGGCGGTAAAGGATTTGCCGAACCTCACCATCGGCGGGCATGCAGTCAATGCTGAGTCGGTGATGAAGCTAAAGCCGGAGCTCATCATTACCGATGGCACGATTGGCCCTAGCCGTGTCTTCGACACGTTTGAAAAAGCGGGGATCACCGTCGTCCATGTGTCGGACGAGCGCACTCCCGAGACCATCAACACGCTTATCGACGAAGTTGCGGGCGCAGTCGGCCTGGCTGACCAAGTTGGCCCGGTGAAGGAGCACCTGGACAAGGAGCTGGCGGCTGCGACCGAGTACGCGCAGGCCAAGGCCGATGGCCGCAAGATGATGATTCTCTACGTGCGCGGAACCGGTGTGGCCATGATTGCGGGACCGGATTCTGGTGGGCGTTCTCTGATCACTCGTCTCGGCGGTGTCGATGCCGGTGAGGGCGTGGGTATTGAGGGTGCGTTCACGCCTATTACTCCGGAGTCCCTGATTGCTGCGGCTCCCGACACCATCTTGGTGATGACCGGTGGCCTGGAGTCCGTCGGCGGGATTGAAGGTCTGAAGGAGATCCCGGGCATCGCACAGACCCCGGCGGGCCAGAATGAGTCCGTTGTGGACGTGCCCGATTCGCAGCTGCTGTCCTTTGACTCGCAGTCGCCGCGTGCGATTCGCGCCATTGCGGATGCTCTCTACGGTGGCGGTGCTGGTGATGGCGCTGACAAGACTGCGGGAAAGTGACTGGCTGAGCAATGCAGACAACCGCGAACAAAACTAGTCCGTTCAGACAGGTGGCCGTTTTCATTGGACTCGCCCTAGCGCTGGTGCTGGCAATAGGTTGGTCGGCCTCCGTGGGGCAGTTCGGCGCTACCATCGGCGAATCACTGAGCTCAATGGTGAGGCTAGTGTTCAATGGCGGTCTCGGTGACGCGCCAGAGCCCATCGACACCGTGCTGTGGCAAGTGCGACTGCCGCGCATCGCGCTGGCCTGCCTCGTTGGCGCGGGGCTCGCCCTCGCAGGTGTGGCGCTGCAAGCGGTGTTCGGCAACCCGCTTGCCGAACCCGGCCTCATCGGCGTTTCCTCCGGCGCCGCGGTCGGCGCTGCCACCGCCACAGTTTTGGGCACCGCCGCCGGGCTTTCCGGAGTGCTCGGCGGAGTGTTGAGTGTCTTCGCCAGCAGCTGGGCCATTGCGGTCTCAGCTTTTATTGGTGGCGCGGTAGCCACGGCTATTGTGGCCGCCAATGCGCACGGTGGCCGCGATATCGCTCGAATCATTCTGGTCGGTGTGGCTGTGAACTCCATCTGTGGTGGTCTGGTTTCGCTCCTGACATTCGTAGCCTCCACGGCTGCCCGCGACCGCATTGTGTTCTGGCAGATGGGCTCGTTTGCCAGTGCCACCTGGACGCAGGTTGTCATTATTACGTTGGTGACAGTTCCGGCCGTAATTGCCATGTGGGTCAGCTACCGCAAGCTGGACATTCTGAGTCTTGGTGAAGCGCAAGCCCGCCACCTGGGTATTAACGTCGTCACGCTGCGTCGCGCCATCATTTTTGGCACGTCCCTGGTCGTGGCGGCTGGTGTGGCATTTTCCGGCATCATCGTCTTCATCGGCCTGGTCGTGCCGCACGCTGCACGACTGCTGCTGGGACCAGCGCATCGCACGCTGATTCCTGCATGCATCCTCGGCGGCGCGCTGGCCACAACGCTGGCCGACCTCGCGGCCCGCACCATGATCACCGGTGCGGACCTGCCGCTGGGAATGCTCACCTCGATCGTCGGTGGCCCGCTGTTCTTCTGGCTGCTCCTGCGTTCGAAGAGGGCGGTGCACTAATGGAAATTCACTCTGGCCTGGGCATTTCTGCCGAAAATGTCAGCATCACCCTGGACGGTCACCGCATTCTCAACGATATTTCCGTGGTCGCCGAGCCCGGAAAAGTCACCGCGCTGGTCGGCCCGAATGGTGCTGGAAAGTCGACACTGCTCGCAGCGCTTTCCGGCGACCATGAGCTCAGCGGCGGCAACGTCCGGATCGGCGAGCACTCCATTACCGAGCTCTCCATCGCCGACCTGGCCCGCTACCGCGCCGTCCTGGTACAGAGCCAAGAACTGTCCGTGCCATTCACCAGCCGCGAAGTAATCAACTTCGGACGCAACCCCTGGGGCTGCCCGAACGAAGAGCTGCTCGCGGAAGTCATCACTGAATGCGACGTCGCGCACCTCCTTGACCGGGAAGTCCCGACCCTCTCCGGCGGCGAGCGCGCCCGCGTCCACAGCGCGCGCGTGTTCTACCAGGACACTCCTGTCGTGCTTCTCGACGAACCGACCGCAGCCCTGGACCTCCACCACGCCGAAAAAATCATGGGAATGATGCGCGCCCGCGCGGCGGCGGGCAAAGCCGTGGTCGTGGTCCTGCACGATTTGTCCGCCGCAGCGGCGTATGCCGATCACGTTGTGGTGGTGGCGCAGGGGCGCGTCGTAAAGCAAGGCCCGCCTGCGGAAACCCTGGATGCACAGACCGTCAGCGAAGTCTCCGGCATCGGTGTGGAAGTGCTTCAGGACTCCGCGGGCAACCCCGTGCTGGTGCCTCAGCGTGCGGGCCACAATCTCTCACCCCAGTCTCCGAACCTCACAGAGAAAGAAGAAAATCATGGTTGAAAACACGATTAAAGAAGGTGACAAGCAGGCTGCTCAGCCCCTGGCAGAGCGACTCAAAGTGGAGACTGCGGGTGTCCACAGTGAAGCGGAGAACTCCGACTTCATGTCGAGGCTGCTTGCGGGTGAACTGAATGCGCAGGCGGCCATCGATCTAACTGGTCAGCTCTACTTTGTGTACGAAGCGTTGGAGCAGGCAGTGCGGTCCACTGCGGAGTCGCCGCAGGTCAGAGCGGTCTACGATGCGCAGCTGGAGCGCCTGGAGGCTCTGGCGGCCGACCTTGAACATTTGGTGGGGCCTGACTGGCGGGAAAAGATCTCGCCAGTGGAGGCGACAAAGAACTACGTGGCCGAGCTTCGTGAAATCGAAAGCAACGGCAACGCCAACGCCGCATTGGCACACCATTACGTTCGCTACCTGGGCGATCTTTCTGGTGGTCAGGTGATTGCGTCCATGCTGGCCAAGCATTACGGCATCGGTGCGGAGGGAACCCGATTCTATGACTTCTCCGCGATCGGAAAAATTAAGCCCTACCGCGACGGCTACCGACAGAGTCTGTCTGAGCTGGGTATTTCGGATGCCGACAAAGATGCCGTGGTTGACGAGGCGAAAAAGGCATTTCGTCTCAACCGGGCCATTTTCCACGACCTAGCTGGCGGCCTAGACGACGCTGTGGCGTAGGTCGCGGACTGGAGTGCTGTGGCCGTGGCGGTGGGCGGTATGCGTTAGCCGATGTACACCACTGCGTTACGGCCACCCGTGCACTTGATGTTGCCGCCAGCAGGACGGCACCACATGTTGTAGGTCAGGCCAGTCGTTGGGCTGTAGGCCGTGATGGTGCCGGATTCCGCACCAGTGGAATTGCGGTAGCGGACGTAGGCGCTGTGTACATTTCGAACGAACGGATCGCTCGTTGAGGACGTGCCCTTCCATGCGCTGGAGAGGTTGCCGCCAGCCAGGCCCGATGAGCGAGACGAGCCCGAATTACCGGATGAGCCACTCGAATCTTGAACAACCACGGTCTCAGTCTGTGTGACCGGTGGGTTGGGCTGGCTCGAAGCATCGGCAGCGGCCTGTGTAGTGGCAGCCGTCTGTGTGTCGGCCGCAGTTACCGAGTCATCTTTACTCAGGGTGACATAAAGTACCGCGCCAACCAGGCCCAGCAGGACCACGACCAGCACTGAAATGAGCGCAATCATTGCGCCGGAAGTACCTGATCTTTGCTGCGGATACGCCGGGGCTGCGTAAGCGAAAGTTGGTGCCGGCTGCCCAGCGAATTGGGGCTGTGGTTGTGGTTGGGGTTGAGGTGCCTGGTTCGGGTACACGGGGCCGAAAGAACCGGTGGAAGGATTCGAATTGTAGTTGGGGTCTGAGCTGGGGAACTCGTTATGCGACATGCTGGACGTACCAATCACGAGGAGGAAGTGTTCCCCCTGTGATGAGCCCAACCCGCGTAGCGAATGGTGCTCCATCCCCTGGGGACACGGTTAACGGCTTTTATTGTATTACTGGGAAAACTGTAAAGCATGTTAGGAGACGCATGTCTTGCGCAAAATGCGGCAAGGACGGGTTTAGCTAGACCCGAAATGAGGTGGTGAGCTTCAAATGAGGCTGTGACCATCGAGAAACTGCCTAAGTTTATGTCAGTTTCGGCACTAATTTCTGCTTGTTTTTGTCATAAACCTAGTCAGTAACTCATGAGCCGGTCCAAGACTCCGGGCTGCATATGTGAAACTGGGGCGCGCGTGAAACCCCACGGCCATTTTTCGGCCGTTTCGTTCATGCGCACCCCAGTTTGTTGCGAGGTGTAGCTGGTAGCTGGTAGCTGCTTAGTGGCTACATCCCCAGGATTTCCTTGAGCTCGGCCTTAATCTGGTCGAGCCGCTCGGCCGCGGCCACGTGCGGAATCGCGGCCGAAGCGACCGGCAGCACGACTTCCAGGTAGCACTTCAGCTTCGGTTCCGTGCCGGAAGGCCGGGCAATGACGCGGTCGTTGGCCTCGGTGAGGATGAGAATGCCGTCGGTAGGCGGGATGTGATAGCTCTCGGCCTTGGCGTCGACCATGTCTAGGCCGTCATTCATGTCCGTGACCTGCGTGACCTTCGATCCGGCCAGCTGTGCAGGCGGGTTGGCGCGCAGAGTGTCCATGCCCTTGGTAATCAGCGAGCGGTCCTCGACTCGGAAGGTCAACGGGGCGGTCTTGTAGAGGCCGTGGGCGCAGGCGACCTCATCCAGCAGGTCCTGAATGCCCAGCCCCTGGCCCTTCAGACGCGCCACCGCGTCGGCGACACGCACCGCCGCAGATACGCCGTCCTTGTCTCGCACGACTGCCGGATCGGTGCAGTAGCCAATGGCCTCCTCGTAGCCGAAGACGAGCCCGTCCACACCAGCAATCCACTTAAAGCCAGTCAGTGTAGCGCGATAATTCAGTCCGTGACCTGCGGCAATCTTGCCCAGCAGGCGTGAGGACACAATCGAGTTAGCCATTGTGGCCGGAAACTCTGCGCCCTCATCATTGGTCACGGTCGCAATCCCACGGGCCTCGGCATCCGCAGCGATGACTTCACCCAGAAACGCACCGATGTCATCGCCGGAGAGCTGTCGCCAGCCGCCGTCGACGCCGCTATCCGGAATAGCCACCGAGCAGCGGTCCGCATCCGGGTCAGCCGCGATGATGACATCCGCGTCTTCGGCACGCGCGAGCTCAAACGCAAGATCCAGCGCACCGGCTTCCTCCGGGTTCGGGAACGATACCGTCGGGAACTCCGGATCCGGCGCGAACTGCTTTTCGACCACGCTGACATTCGAGAAACCTGCCGCGTTCAGTGTGCGCACGATGTTCTCGCCACCGACACCATGCATCGGGGTGAGAACAATCTTCGCTGCCTGCTTCTCTTCGCTTGACGACGTCGTTGCGAGCGCAGCCGCCCGTTTCACATAGGAATCAAGCAGTTCAGAACCCACCTGCTCGACGGCATCGAAGTCACGCGGGACCTCATCAGCTGGTGGTGCAGCGGCAATGGCGTCCGCAATTTGCTTGTCATGGGGCGCGATAATCTGGACGCCTCGGCGGGAATCAGACTCCACCGCGCGGCCACCGAGGTAAACCTTGTAACCGTTGTCCTTCGGCGGATTGTGGCTGGCTGTGACCATAATGCCGGCATCGGCATTGAGGTGGCGTACGGCAAAGGCGGTCACCGGTGTGGGCAGCTGCTGCGGCAGGGCCAGGGCCTTGCCACCGGCTGCGGCGACAACCGCGGCGGCATCGCGGTGAAAATCAGCGGAGCCGTGGCGGGCATCGCAACCAATGACCACGGTGAAGTCATCGCCGACAATGTTCTTCAGATGCGCAACCAGGCCAGCGGTGGCACGGATGACCGTGGCACGGTTCATGCGAGACTGACCAGCGGCAACGACACCGCGAAGACCTGCAGTGCCGAATTCGAGTGGCCCGGCGAAACGGCTTTCCAGCTCGGCAATCGCATCGGGGTTGGCGGCCTTGGCTTCGTCGTAAAGCGAAGAGAGCTCGGCGGCGGTGGCCTCGTCCGGATCGTGGGCGATCCAATCGGTGATGGTGGCTTGTAGCTGTTCGGAGAGCATCGGGGTTCGCCTACTTCAGACCGTCGAGGACAGCGGCGGAGGAAGAAAGGCCCAGGCGAGAGGCGCCAGCGGCGATCATTTCCTCAGCGGCAGCGGCATCGCGGATACCGCCAGAAGCCTTGACGCCCAGGCGGTCGCCCACGGTTTCGCGCATGAGTTTCACGGCGTGAGCGGAAGCGCCGCCAGCTGGGTGGAAACCTGTGGAGGTCTTGACGAAGTCTGCGCCTGCGGACTCGGAGGCCTTGCAAGCTGCGATGATTTCCTCATCGGTCAGGGCGGCCGACTCGATGATGACCTTCAGAACCTTGCCCGGAATGGCATCGCGAACAGTCTTGATTTCGGCCTCAAGGTCGTCGAAGCGGTGCTCCTTGGCGAAGGCGATGTTGATGACCATGTCAATCTCTTCGGCACCATCGACCACGGCGCGGGCGGCCTCGGTGGCTTTGACCTCGGCCTTCACCGCACCGGAGGGGAAGCCTACGACAGTGGCGATGTGCAGGCCCTCAGGCACCTCGACTGGGAGCTCCGAGGGGGAGATGCAGATGGAGTAGGTGCCGAGCTTGCCGGCCTCAGCGATAAGAGCCTTGACCTGGTCAGAGGTGGCTTCTGGCTTGAGCAGGGTGTGGTCAATCATCTTGGCAACATCAGCGCGGGAAGTCATGGGAGAAATCAAGTCCTTTCGGAAATTTGGGAGAGAGCTTAAAAGTAGGGAGATGGCGGGCTCGGGACGGGGAAGTGGCGCCGGCGCGAGCCCGTCAGAAATTTTCTAGGACACGCGATCGAGGATAATCTCGTGCTCGGCTGTCGGCGCGGTGTCGCCGATTTCAATGCCCGGCTCGATGGACTCGAGAGCGCGCTCGAACTTATCCGGAGTTTCAGTGTGCAGCGTGAGCAGCTTCTGACCCTTGACCACCTTGTCTCCCGGCTTGGCGAAAATCTCAATACCGGCAGTGGCCTGCACCGGATCATCCTTACGAGCACGTCCCGCGCCCAAGCGCCAGGAACCAACGCCGAGAGCCAGTGCATCCAGCTTGGTCAGGTAACCGTCAGCCTGCGCAACCACATCGTGCGTGTGAGGTGCCACCGGCAACGCGGCATCCGGATCGCCGCCCTGAGCGCGGATCATCTTCTTCCACGAATCCATTGCGCGGCCGTCCTTCAGAGCCTGCTCCACGTCAGCATCGTGTACGCCGGCCAGCTCCAGCATGTTTCGGGCCAGCTCACAGGTCAGCTCCACGACGTCCGTGGGGCCACCGCCAGCGAGAACCTCCACCGATTCGCGGACCTCGAGGGCGTTGCCGATGGTCAGGCCCAGCGGAGTGGACATGTCCGTTAACAGTGCGCGGGTATTCACGCCCGCGTCGTTGCCCAGGTCAACCATGGTGCGGGCCAGTTCGCGGGCCTGATTCAGATCCTTCATGAAAGCGCCTGAACCGACCTTGACATCCAGCACCAAGCTGGAGGTGCCCTCCGCAATCTTCTTGGACATGATCGACGAGGCAATCAGCGGAATGCAGTCCACCGTCGAGGTGATGTCACGCAGCGCGTAAATCTTCTTATCCGCAGGTGCCAGACCCGCACCGGCTGCTGCGACGACCGCGCCGGAATCCTCCAGGATCTGCATCAAGCGGTCATTCGGAACATCAGCCTGCCAGCCAGGAATGGATTCCAGCTTGTCCAGGGTGCCGCCGGTGTGGCCGAGGCCGCGGCCGGACAGCTGCGGGACGGCCACGCCGTAGGAGGACACCAGTGGGCCCAGCGGCAGCGTGATCTTGTCACCGACACCACCGGTGGAGTGCTTGTCCGTGGTGGGCTTGCTCAGCGATGCGAAGCTCATGGTCTCGCCCGAGTCAATCATCGCCTGAGTCCAATCCACAATTTCGCGACGGTTCATGCCGCGGATAAAGATGGCCATGTTCAGCGCCGCCATCTGTTCATCGCCCACGACGCCGCGAGTGTAGGCGTCAATGACCCAGGAAATCTCTTCCGGACTGAGTTCACCGCCATCACGCTTTACCTTGATGACGTCAACTACATCGAACTTTTCAGCCATTGTTCGCTCCTTTTATAGGCGATTGTGCTTAGCGATATTGGTCTTGTGAACTCTGCTGATTCCGATTATCATCAGCACTAGAACAAATGTCAATAGTTAACTTTCCATTTGTACCCACATAAGTATGTTTGCATAAACACCTCGCACAGGCTCGGGGAGGGAGAGCACAATGTCCCACATCTCAGACGAAGAACTACTGGCTAAGGCCTACGCAGCCACGGAAAACTCGTACGTCCCCTATTCAGGTTTTCCGGTCGGTGCCGCACTTCTGCTTGACGACGGCACGGTGGTCACAGGCTGCAACGTGGAAAATGCGTCCTATGGGTTGACCAACTGCGCAGAGCGCACAGCCGTGTTCCGCATGGTCGCGGAGCACGGCGGCAACCATAAGATTGCGGCCTGTGCCATTGTCGGGCGAAAGGCGGCACCGTGCCACCCCTGTGGTGCCTGTCGGCAGGTCCTGCACGAATTTGGGTGCAAGCGTGTCATTGTGGAATCCGAGCGCCCGGAAAATGGTGGTTTAGGCGCTCCGGCCAGCATCGACTTCGAAAAAATTCTCCCTTACGCCTTTGGTCCCGAGGACCTGTAGGCATCATCACCACAGCCTCTTTTATCAAGAAAGAAGACCTTAGTCATGGATAGACTGCAAGGCTTACTGGGCATCATCCTCGTCATCGGATTTGCCATTGCTATCTCAAAGAACAGGAAAGCCATTAACTGGCGCACGCTCGGCGTTGGCCTGCTGCTGCAAGCGGTGTTCGCGCTGGTAGTGCTGAAGTGGGAACCCGGCTTCCAGGCGTTGAAGAGCGTCGCCGGTGCCATTGAGAAGATGATCGACTTTACAAATGAGGGCACCTCATTTGTCTTCGGTAATCTTTTCGACGGCACGGGGAAAAACTTCGTCTTCGTGCTCAACGTGCTGCCAGTGATCATCTTCCTGGGCGCAGTCCTCGGTGCCCTCTACTACCTGCGGGTAGTGCAGTACTTCGTTGAGTATGTCGGGTCCGCACTGAAGTTCATTATGGGAACCTCGAAGGTAGAGTCCGTCTTCGCTTCCACGGTGATTTTCCTCGGGCAGTCGGAGGCTCCGCTCGTCGTTAAGCCGTATATTCCGAAACTGACCAAGTCGGAGCTGTTCGCATGTATGTCGGGCGGTTTTGCTTCGGTGGCCGGATCGACGTTGATTGGTTACTCCCTGCTCGGTGCGCCATTGGAGTACCTGCTGGCGGCATCGGTAATGAACGCGCCGGGCTCGCTGCTGATTGCGAAGACTTTCTGGCCGGAGACGGAGGAATCCGATCTGGATGCGTCGGTGAAGGATGTCCGCGACACTGAGTCGAAGAACGTCATTGACGCGCTAGGATCGGGTGCGTTGGCCGGCGGTCGTATCGCTGTGGTTGTGGCATGTCTGTTGATTGCGTTCATCGCTGTGATTGCGATGCTGTCGGCCATGATTGGCGGCATCGGCGGCTGGTTCGGTCAGGAAAACTGGTCACTGGAGGGGCTGTTCGGCCTAATCTTCGCGCCGATTGCCTGGTTGATTGGTGTGCCGTGGGAGAACGCAGGGCTGGTCGGTAGCTTCATTGGTGAGAAGACGATTCTGAACGAGTTCGTCGGCTACACCTCGTTCTCGGAGCACGTCGACTCGCTGGATCCGAAGTCCATCATGTTGGCGACCTTCGCCCTGGCTGGCTTCGCCAACCTGTCTTCCATTGCAATTCAGATCGGTTCCTTCGGTGCGCTATCGCCGGAGCGTCGCGGTGAGATTGCCAAGAACGGTCCGCTGGCGCTGATTGCGGGTCTGTGCACCAACCTGCTCAACGCTGCAATTGTGGGTGTGATTGCGCTATAGCTAGGTGCTTGCTGTGTGGTTAGTTACTGGCCCTGCTAGTCGATCTTCTGGAACGGATCGGTAGCAGGGTCAGTCTCAGCAGCGGGCTGCGAGGAAAAATCTTCAGTTGCTTCTGCTGGCATTTTATCCAGGCGGTCGGGTTCCTCAGTTCGGAATTCGGCCGCCTGCTTTTCTAGATTCTGATGGATTTTCTGCTCGCCCTCGGCGGCCGCGGTAGCTCGGGGTGGAAGCTGGATGTATCGCTCTGCGGGCAGGCCGGCGCGCAGTTGGCGCATCCTCTCAACCTCGGCATCCAGCTTGAAGCCGAAGACCACGACGACATTAATGCCCCAAAGTGCAGTCATGAGAGCAATGACGGCACCCATGGCGCCGTAGGGGTTTGAAGCCGCAAAGTTGAACAGGTAAAGCTGCAATGCCTTGCCAATACCCAGCGAGCTGATAATTGCCAGTGCCGAACCGGTACTGAGCCAGCGGAATTTGCGCATGCGCACATTCGGTGTGAAGTAGTACAGCGAGCCAATCAGAATCATCGACATGACGATAATGACCGGCCAGCGCAGCCAACTCCAGACGGAGATGCAGAAGTCAATGACCTGTCGCGTGGTCGATTCAATACCCAACGGGCGGGCAACCGGTTCGACGATGGTGATAACTAGCTGGTCATTGACAACAATCGCAATGAGCAGTACCACCGTGCCAATGAGCAGCAATAGCGTAATGGCGACCATGAGCAGGTGGTAGCGAATAAGCGTGCGGCCTTCGGATACGCCATAGATGGAGTTACCCGTGCGCGAAAATGCGCGCGTGTAGGCCGACGACGAAATCAGCGCAAAGACAATACCGATAGTCAGTGCGACGAGACCGCCCGTGGCGGAGCCGATAATCGTTGAGATGACATTGCGAATCGGTTCGGCATACTCAGCTGGAATGTAGCTGCGGATGAAATCCTCGGTCAGTCGGTTGAGGTCATCGGTGTAACCGGCCAACATCAGCGTGGCAATTGAGTAAATCGCAAGCAGTGCGGGTGCGAAGGTTAGCACCGTGTAGTAAGTCAACTTCGCGGCGGCGTCGAAACCGAGCTCCAAGAAAAACTCGATACCCGCACGCTTGAGAGCGTAGAGCGCTCCTTTCCACCCCACGGGTGGCAGCTTCTTCGCGGACTGAGCAAAAGATGCGTCCGCCGACTCGTAGGCCTGGAGTGTGTGCTTGATCTGCTGTGCTGGTGACACCTAAAGAATCGTCCTCTCCGACCGGACAGCGGCTGCAACATATATGCGGACATCTGCGCTCGCTTAAGTCTATCGGTCGAAGAGGGCAGAGACGCTTCTCGGGCCCGGGTGTCAGTTCTTTGTACTGATGCGTCCCGAGACAGCTAATCCGTGGCAGAGGGAGGGGTGGAGCTAGTGGGTGAGTCTGGCGAGCCCGGTGAGTCCGATGAGTCGAGCGAAAGTAGGCGCTCGGCGGTGGCATCGTCAATGACCAAGTGAGTGGCCAACTTTGTTCGAAGGGCCACATCGATAGCCTCGGCCTTGTGTGCGCCACCGGCCACAAGTACCCGAGTGGGGATCCGGCGCAGGTCAGAGAGGCTGATACCTACCGTGCGGGCATCGACCTCTGGCAGCGCAATGCCACCGTCCGGGCGGTAGAAGCGTGAGCAGGCATCGCCCACTGCGCGCTCCACGAGTAAGTCCTTTTCGGTTGCCGACAGCTGCCCCAAGTTCAAGGCCAGTGAATCATGGTCGACTGCGCCGACAGTGAAAACGGCAATGTCCACCGTCCGGCCAAGCGCCAATACGCTGGCGATGAACCGATCCTGTTCCACGATGCGCTTGGTCTCGACCGAATCGAAAATCACCGGCAGCGGCAATGTGCGGGCATAGGCATGGAAAGCGTGGCAGAACCCGCCAATAGTGCGGATGTCATTCGTCGACTTATCGGAATGACTCATTCCGCCCTTGAGCTGCACAATTTCCACGCCCGAGACATCCTTGGACTTCAGTTGCGTGGATACGGAGTACATGGTCTTACCCCACGAAACACCGAGAAGGGTACCGTCGACCACCAGCTCGTCGAGAAGCTCGGCGCCCACACGCCCCAACTCGCGGAGCAAGACCGCGTTGCCAGCGCGTGCCGGTTGCGCCAGGCGCACATCGTTGAGCTGGTAGCGATCCCGCATCTGCGTCGCGGTCTCTGAGGCTTCCTCGCGCGGGTCGTGGATTTCAATGCGCACGTAACCGCGCTCACGGCCAAGGTTGAGCAGTTTAGAGACCGTTGGGCGGGAAACCCCGAGTTCGGTTGCAACCTGAGACTGTGTGAGCCCCTCGCCGTAATAGAGCTTGACGGCGGTGAGTGCTTGGATGTCGCGGGTGTCCACAGCGGCCTCCTCCAGCAAGAGCACTTAGTAAGCGCACTTGTAACAGGAACCTCGCTTGATTGGGACCCTGCCCGACTTGGTCATCGGGAAAGCGTGCGCCTCACCTGTGATTTTAGTTCTACGTTTGCAAAAACAAAAAGTCAGCTTTTGCATTTGTAGTAAACGGTGAGGCATTTGCTGTCCCCGGAGGCTGCGGAAGGCATCGGAGGGTATCGCAGCGCAGGTTGAGTTCCCGCAGAATTACCAGATATTCACGCGCTCATTCGGCTCACGCCACATGCCGTCCCCCGCTGAAGTGCCGAAGGCCTCATGGAACTCATCGATGTTGCTGGCAATGACGTTGCAGCGGAACTCCGCCGGCGAGTGCGGGTCAATGGCAAGCAGCTGACGTGCAAACTCCGGACGAATCTTGGAACGCCAGACCAGTGCCCACTGCTTGAACAGGTCACGGTAGGTCTCGGGGGTGTCCTCCAACCCGAGTTCCTTTCCGCGGGCAGCGAGGAAACGGCGGAAAGCGACGACAGCAATACCAAGCCCGCCCAAGTCACCGATGTTCTCTCCCAGGGTGAAGCGACCGTTGACACCGGGCAGGTCAGCGCCCTCCTCGGCCTGCTCGCGCAGAGCCTGCGGAACCAGGCCCTCGTACTGGTCCACCAGTGCGGAGGTCAGCTTCTCAAAAGCTGCGCGATCCTCATCGGTCCACCACTGGTGAAGGTTGCCGTGACCGTCATACTGCGAGCCCTGGTCATCAAAACCATGACCAATCTCGTGACCAATAACCGCACCGATGCCACCGAAGTTCTCCGCTGGGGAAGCGTCCGGTGAGAAGAACGGCGACTGCAAAATCGCAGCCGGGAACGTGATGTCATTGACCACCGGATTGTAGAAGGCATTGACCGTCTGCGGAGTGCCATGCCACTCATCACGATTGGCCGGGGTTCCCAGCTTTGCCACCTCATAATCATGCGCAAAAGCGCTGGCAGCGCGAGCATTGTCCATCAGTGAATCCCCGAGCTCCATCGCCGAGTAATCACGCCAACGCTCCGGGTAGCCAATCTTGGCCTTAAACAGCGACAGCTTCTCCAGCGCCCGCTCCTGTGTCGCCTTCGTCATCCACGGCAGCTTCGAAATTCGCTCCCGGTACGCCGCCAGCAGGTAGTCCACCAGTTCCAGGACCTGCTCCTTGTACTCCGGAGGGAAGTGCTTTTCCGCATACAGCTTGCCGACGTCATGTCCAACCGCCCCGTCCGCAAAGGCAACACCACGCTTCCAGCGTGCACGCTGCTCGGTCGAACCCTGCAGGGTGCGGCCGTAGAAGTTAAAGCTCTCCGCAGAGAAGTCATCCGACAGGTAGGCGGCGCGCTGGTGGAGGACGCGCCACAGTGCCCACAGGCGCAGATCTGCCAGGTCAGTGTCCTGCCACAACTTGCTCAAGTGCTCGAAGTACGACGGCATCATCACCACGATGGTGTCGATGGCAGTCTGGTTCGTCTCATTGACACCGGTGGCCGCGAGCCACTCCGCGACCGGGAAGCCGGTGGGGAGGTCAGAAATGGCCGTCTTGTTATAGGTCTTCAGTGCATCGCGGGTATCGACCACATTCCAGTGACCAGCGGCAATACGCTTTTCAAAAGCCACGATGCGCGCCGCCGCAGCGGCCGGGTCCACCAACTCGAATGCAGCAAGCGCGGTGGAGAGGTTCCCCGCGCCGTCGTCATGCGAGGAGAGAAGCTTCAACATAGCGGCAACATGCTGCTCATAGGCAGCGAGGGTGTCGGCGTGACCAGGCTCGCGGTAGTAAGCCTCATCCGGGAGGCCGAGGCCCGACTGCAACAGATAGAGAGCATCCAGGTCCGAGCCGGAATCCTTCTCTACCCAGTACCCGAGCGCACCACCGACACCGAGGCGGTCGAGGCGGCCGAGCGCCAACGCCAGCTCATGCGCGTTCTCGGCGGAGGCAATCATTTCTAGATCCTGCGCGAGAGGAGCTGCGCCGGCGTTATTAATAGCGGCTTCGTCCATAAAAGAGTTGTACAAGCGAGCGACGCGGGAATTCGGATCCGCATCGGCGGCAGTGGTGATGAGCTCGCGGACGTTTTCCTCCGCCTCATCCCGCAGCTTGTAAAAGGCGCCATCGATGGGGCGGTCAGCCGGGATGACGTGATTGCTAATCCACCCACCGTTGGTGGCCAAGTAGAGGTCATCCTGCGGGCGAGGAGTTGTTGAGAATTGGGACGTTGCGGACTGGGTCTCAGTATTAGTGCTATTTGTCATGCCGCCAGTCTAGGGGCAAGGGCGGATTGAAGCTGTGACTGGAGGGGTGGAATAAGTTTAGGCTTACGAATGGGGCTGAAGTGGTTTAGGGGGTAAGGTGCAAACCATGAAATTTCTTCCACTTTCCGCGAACGCGGTGTTGAAGCGACGCCCGGGACGCGCCACTTTGGCAAGTATCGTGGCCGTTGCGCCGCTGACCTTGGGTGTTATTGCACCGGCAGACGCACAAACACAGGACGCATCTGCACACTCCAACCAGTCCGCTGCTGATTCCAAGGGGTCGCTCGACTTTTTGACTGTTCAGGAGTCGCAGGGCTCTGATGCCAACGGTTCGTCAACTGGTTCGGCTACCAGCGCATCGTCAAACTCGGCTCGCACCGGCTTCAACATGGGGCCGACCGGCGTGGACGTTTCCAAGTGGCAGCGCCCAGGTGGCGTCGCGCTGAAATGGGACGAGGTCGCAGCCAGCGGCCAGAAGTTCGCTTTCATCAAGGCCACCGACGGTGTCGAAGGTGACCAGAAGTACTTCCTCGAGGACTCCATTGCTGCAGCGAAGGCCGGTCTGTATGTGGGCAGCTACCACAAGGCACATCCGGATCGCTCCGCAATTGCGCAGGCTGACCAGTACGTAGAAGCACTGCAGCAGCGCGATGAGCAAATCTCCACAGACAAGACACTGCCGCCGGTGCTGGACATCGAGCTGGATAATGGCCTCAACCCGACCCAGCTGCAGAAGTGGACCAAGGACTTCCTCGAGCGCGTAGAGGAAAAGACCGGCGAAACCCCGATGATTTACACCTACCGTTGGTTCTGGCAGAACCCGATGGGTAACTCGACCGACTTCACCGACTACCCGCTGTGGCTCGCCGCCTACGAAGACAGCGCTCCGACCTCGCTGCCGGGCGGTTGGGAGAGCATGGCCTTCTGGCAGCGTTCCTCCACCGGCCGCGTCGATGGCATCCCGACCATCGTGGATGAGGATGTCTTCAACGGCACCGAAGCTGAGCTGCAGCAGCTGGCTGCTGCTCACTAGCAGTGTGTTGTGGGGCCTGGGGGCAGGCTAAAACTTCGTCCGCCCCGCACGCCACGCAATCAACGCAGGCAGGAGCTTGTCGACGTCGTCGACGACGATAAGCGCATCGAGAAGCTCCGGTCGCACAAACCCCGCATCCACAACTTTGCGCAGGAGCGCCAACAGGGGCTCCCAGAAGCCCGAAGGTCCCAGCAACGCCACTGGCTTGGCATGAATCCCCAGGTGCTGCTGGGTCCACACCTCGAAGAACTCTTCCAGTGTGCCCGCACCGCCGGGGAGTGCAACAAAAGCATCGCCGAGCTCATACATGCGCGACTTTCGATCGGCCATAGTCGCAACAGTTTCCAGGTGAGTCAGCCGCGGATGGGCAATTTCCTTCTTGACCAAGACCTCGGGGATGACACCTGTGACACTGCCGCCGTCGTCAAGCGCTGCGTTAGCAACCGTGCCCATAAGACCAATCGCCGCGCCACCGTAGACGAGCTCCACCCGATTTTCCGCGAGTGTCTGGCCGAGACGTTCGGCGGTGACGCGCCAGGCGGGATCGTTGCCGAAGCCGGAGCCGCAGAAAACAGTTAGTGACGACAGTGCGCGCTGTGGCTGTTCACGGCCAGCGGCAAGCTGGGGCAGCTCTTCGCGGAGCTTCGGCAGAGTGGTTTCGACCAGCATAGGGGCGATTTTCCCGGTCGGTAGCCAGGGGTCGAGCCAGCGGACCTCTTCAATTTCGGCGTGGGGCTGAACGTTCGCCAGCTCATCGGTGAACTCGCCGACATAGCGCACATGGTGGCCGACGACCTCGAAGCCCGCCTCGTTGGCGGCGGCCGCACGGGCGATATTCCACGGACGCAGCTGCGATAGCTCGATGTCCACGCCGAGCTCCTCGGAGACTTCGCGCGCGGCGGTGACCTCCGGGTGATCGACGGACTCACCCGGCTCGAACTTGCCGCCGGGCAGCATGAACGTATCCGTGCCCCGCTTACGAACGCACAAAACCCGCCCCACCGGGTCAGTCACAACCATTGCGGCGACAACGATGGAACGGGTTTGTGCAGTCACTCGGTCTCCTTAGGTGAAGGAGGCACCGAGGCTCTTTCGCCTAGGGATCCTTCACAATCATCTTCCCGGGCGAGTATAGACCCGAGCGAGTGATATCTTCATACTCAATTTCGGCGACATCCGGCTTGACCTTGTCCTTATTCGGACGCGGCGAGAGCTTCTCGACGGAACCCCAGTCGCGGCGCCAGTCGTTCTTGAGGTAAGTCGGTACGGACGTAGCCTCATTCACAGCGTCGGAGAATCCGAGCGGACCACCGCCATCGACCGACTGCCAGACATCTGCACCGACGACCTTCAGGCCACGGTCCGGAGTGATGCGGTACTCCGGAAGCTCTGCGACACCTGCGTAGTGGTCGAACGGACGCTGGCACGGGAACTGGAAGGCAACCGGCCAGTCCGGGATAGTCGCAGTTTCCGGCGAAATGACATCAGTCATCGACTGCAGCTCGGCCAGGCGAGGAGGGGTCAGCGCCAGCCACTGATCCTCGGAGACGTCATTGTCCTCCGCTACCAGTCGCACAGCGGTCGCTCCCTCTGGGATCTCCTCGGTCAGGAAGCGCAGGTTACGCCAGGTCGGAGCAGGGCCGATATCAATCGGCTCCGACTCGGAGAGGACCTCGAAGCCATCCTCGTCGCCGCCCTTGCGACCGTACTCTGCCACCAGCTTGCGGCCCTGCTGAGCCACACCGTTGATGTCGTGGTGGAAGATACGGCCGGCCGCCGATACGACGAGCAGCGGGTGGTTCTCATCAATCTCAGGCAGCTGGAACCAGGAAGTTTCCAGGCTTGCAGGACGCTGAATGTCCTCGGAGTAGGAGCCAAGCACCGGCACCTTATCCGGATCCAAGCCAAATGGCAGCTCGACCTGCGAGCCGTTGACACCCTTGTCGGCACGCTTGCCGCCGTCGGTGCCCGACGCGGAGCCGCCCTCAACTGTGGCTTCCGGATCAGTAGACTGATCATCAGTGTCGGCAGTACTTGCCTGGCTCTGGCTGGTGTCCACAGCTTCGGCCTTCATGTTAGACGGGACGCCGTTCGGGTCGAAGCCACGGTTCTTGCCGCCACCGCGCAACGATTCCGCTAGCGGCTTGCCATCGACGGTATTCAGGAAGCCATCGTTCGGATCGGTTTCCATCAGCACATCGCTCGCCATATTACATGTCTGACCAGCCAAGGAGCGGATATTACCAGCGGCGACCGAGTATGCCGGGTACTGCGATACTGCGCCCTTGCCCAGCGAAGCCACCATGAACATCGTCACCAGCAGCGTCGTCACTGCAATCGGGGACGATGCAACTGCATTGATGCGGCGCGCGCGTGCCGACTTTTCCTGCGACTTCGGCTTGGTGCGGAACTCCTGGACGAAGTTCATTACGGCACCAGCCAGCAGCAGTAGCAAGGCTAGAGCCAATACTGCTGAACCCAGCTGGTGGCCGCGCAACTGAATAGTCTTGTCGAACCACGGCACACCGTAGGACGACACATACCACCAGCCGTTAATGCCCATCAGCGAGAAAGCGAGGATGAAGGTGATACCACCGGCAAAGAACAGCTGGTTGCGCGGGTTACCTGCTACCCAATGGCTAATGGCCATGGCGGCAAGTGCTGCCAGGGAAGCCGCGATGCCCGCGTATACGCCGAAGTGGTGCGTCCACTTTGTCGGCGTGAAGGTCAGGAAGAACATGGTGCCGATGAACATGAACACCAGGCGTGCCGACGGGCCGGCCAGAGCCCCCGGAACGGTGCGGTGACGAAGCAGCGCGGCAATCGTGATGGTCAAGCACGCCAGTGCAATCAGAACCGGGAAACGACGCGGGAAGGCGCCGTCGACCGACTGCAGCACCAGCCAGTAGTAGCGGACGTACTCGTTGTACCAAGGCTCCGACGGGCCGATGATGCTGCGGACGCGAATGGACTCGCGGACCGTGGCCAAAGTCTGGTCGCCGAAGACACCGGCCAAGATTGCGGTGCCCGCAGCCAGGAACGGCGCAATCTGCATCAGTGGGGCCTGCCAACCACCACCGAGAGCCTTATGGCGCTCAACGACAATGCGCACCAGCATCGGGATGCCTGCGAGCAGGGCAGCAACTGCCATTAGGCCCGTTGGGCCCGAGCCCAGTGCCAGCGTGGCGATAACCACTGCGACTGCAGCTGGCAGCAGGCGTCGAGTCAGAATTGCGCGCTCAATGAATGCCCAGGTCAGCAGGGATCCCAGAGCAATGACCGGCTCCGGGCGCAGTCCGTTGTTGTACGGCAGCCAGAAGGCCAACAGCACACCAGCAGCAGACCAGTAGGCCACCCGGCGCTGGGCAATCTTCTCGCCGAGGCGTGGGATAACCATTCGGGAAATAATGAACCACACCAGCAGTGCGGACAGCAGCGCCGGTAGTCGCATCCACAGTGACGAGGTGGACACCTTCACCATCAGCGACAGCAGGTCGTAGTAGGGGCTGCCGAACGGTGACTCAGGAGCGCCGAACCAACGGTAGTAGTTCGCCATGTAGCCCGACTCGTCGGAGACGCGCGCCATGGTGAAGATGTAACCGTCATCGGAGGTGTTGCCACCGATGAAGTGCCAAACAACCAAAATCGTGCCGACCAGGATGTCCAGCGGAGTCGGCTTCAGCGCACCGCGCTTGAACAGCGGAGTGAAGGGGGAACCGTCGATACGGTCAATGCGAGCCAACGCGACCAGGGAAGCCAGCGTCAGAAGCAGACCCAAGTACATGACGATGTACTTCACCACTGTCGGGTGTGAGGTGTAGCGGGAGTCGATGTTCATGTGGACATCGAGTCCATCGGCTACGGCCTTGGCCGCGTCGCCGTCAGCGGGCAGGTCAGTGTAGATACCGGTGACCTGCGGACGGTAATCGCCCTGTGTGGTGGCGGTGAGCTTCTCACCATCTGAGTTCTTGGCGCCGTCGATGTTGACGGTGGTTTTGTGCTCGGTGGAACGGATTTCCAGGATCCTGCCCTTGTTTGCGGCAAGCTCCTTCTTATCCAGGCTCATCACCACGCTGTCGCGCAGAATGACGTCGAGGCCGTCCTTGCCCGAACGCACCATCAGACCCCGTTTGGTCGGCTTATCCGCGGTCGGGGGGATAGTCGACAACAGGGTTGTCCGCTTGTCGGAAAGTTCATCCGTCAGGGACAGAGGCAGATCGACGCTCAGATCCAACGGTGCCTGCGCCATAAGCGGTGCATCCACTGAGTTCAGTGTGTCGCGCTGAGGCCAAGACACGGAGGACTGAGTATTCACGACCGGGAGGAACGGTGTGATGACAAAGCAAATGAAACCGACGATTCCAGCGATAATCGCTGTCCAACGAGTCAGTGTCGTAGGAGAGGGGCCGTCCATAGGCGGTCTCTCCACGCGGTCGATGGTCACTTCGGGTGAGCCGTCGACACTTTCTTTGATTTCTTTAGTTTCGGCAGTCACAAGGAAAGATACTACGGTAATTGGCGTTTTTCTTTGAGTTTGCAACGCGAAAGTTACATCACAGTTTCCACATTAGTAACAGGAATCACGTTTATAGCAGGGGATAGCCGCCCAATACCTACTTGCCAATACCTACTTGCGAACCGCCACTACGAACGGGCCGACCTGGTTTAGCTCCCAGTGCTTCTCAAATGCAGAGCGGGCAAAATTCAGGCTCCGGAAGACCACATTCGGATTGTTCGGATAGATATCATCCGCGATGTCCAACGTCAGTGGAGCGGCATCCTCGCCATCAGGTGTCTCAACCTCGCCCCGCAGCACAATGGCATCCGGTCCGCGCCACGGCGTTTCATCCATGGCCTGCACGAGCTCATCGGGGTCGCGAATCTCCGACCATTCCTCCAATGCCTGATTACGGCGGTCGAACTCACCCAGAGGGTTAGCGTAGTGGCTGGTCAGCGCCTGGAATCCGTACCAGGGATAGAGTGCTTGGAAATTCTTCTCATCCGTCAGCACCACTGTCTGGGCCGGATCGAGCCCGGCCTCCTTCAGCGTTTGGTCCACCGCTGAGTACCACGCCCCGGCATTCGGTGGGAAGCGGTCCGCGCGCTCGCCGTTACCGTCGGTGTCGGTATGCGCCAAGTCGATGGCACCATGCAACTTATTCGGAATCGACTGCGCGTAGCCAATGCCCGCCAGCAGCAAGACTGCCGCCATTACCGCGGAGACACGCTTGGCAATGTGAGCTGGTGCCGCCTGCGGCCAATACTTCTCGATGCCGTTGAGACGGGCGTCGGCAAGCGCGACCACACCAGCCGCGATCAGCATGAACGTAATCGGTGCGGTGAGGCGGAACCCCAGCAGCGTGCGTCCGAGCAGCGTCGCCACCATCGAGGCCACTACCCAGCCATAGAGCACCAGCGTGCCCAGGCCGAGCGCGCGGGCATCCGGCTCCGTGGCGCTGACCAGCATGCGCACGACACCGATGAAACACAGCACACCGATTACGCTGGCGGCGAGCATCGGCAAAGGCAGCTGCGCGCTCTCCGGGGGCAGGTAATGCGTCGCTGTCGCGCCCGAGCGCGGTGCCCCCGTCACAACCGCCAGCATGTACGGACCCCACACCGTCGCCGCAATCAGCATCGATCCCACGCCCATAATGATCAGGCGCACTACAGGCATCCACGAGCTTGACGACGTCCACGCGACCACGGCCAACACGACCACAATAAGCGCGCCTACGGCAGTGTAAAGAGTGTAGAAAGTCGCAGAAATACCCAGGAAGACGAGCACGCCAAACATGGCGGACCAAGCGCCGGTGAGACCGCGCCAGGCCATCACGGTCATCGCCGGAAGACCCATAGCAACGACTGCGGCGTAGGGCTCATCGGCGACAGTGGCCAGGGCGACGGCCGTGGTTGTCAGCGCAATGCCAGTGGCTACTGGCAGGGAGCCACTCAGGCGTTGCCACACCGGAATCAAAACACAGCCAGCAGCGGCGAGTGTCATCAACGCCCAGGGCTGGAAGACCTCCCAGCCGGCAATGCCCAGGATATTGGCCAGGCGTCCGCCCAGGAAGAACCAACCAGCGGGGTAGAAAGACGGGATGTCGATGTACGACATGTCATGCAGGCCAGGCTCCGCGGCCATCCTGGTGAGGTATTCAGTGCGGAACTCCTGGTCGACAGACAGACCGTCTAACCACAGCTTGGTCGAGCCCAGCGGCAGGCCGACGGCAGAGACCACCAGAATGGCCGGTGACATGTAAGCCAGCAGGTACGTCAACCACGTTAGCCACCGGGGGCGATTGTCTTTGCCCTTGGTGGCGAAGAAATACAGCAGGACGGTGGTGAGCGTCAGCGTGATGACAATCAGCGCTGTTGCGACCGCCCTGGTCAGCTGCGAGCCGCCAAAGGCCGGCAGTGACAGGCGGTGGAACACAAACCAGGACGCCAGAGCGATAACCGAACCGCCCACAAGCGCTGCGACCAGGTAGAGGAGGGCAGCCTTGAGGGAGAGCTGGTCATCATTGAAGATCTCGTAGCGATCTTCGTCGGTGAACTCGCCTGCGAGCCGGTTTGTGGAAAACTCTGTAGTTTCGTCAAAAGCTGGCGAAGCCTGTTGGGCTTCGCTGCATGATGAGGTGTCGGCCTGCTTGTCAACCATGCTTTTAAGTGTTGCACACGAACGTGAACGACCGGATACCTGCGACGTGGATATCGCTTTGAGGGACGAGTTCTTTAGAGTTTCACGGTAAGGTCTTTACGCGTCGCGAGAAGGAAAGCTCTCCAAAGGATTATTGAAGAACTGGCAAGCCCGATGACCAATCCCCACCACACCCCGTGAGGCCCTAGACCGATGGGAAAAGCAAGTATTAAAGCAGCTGGCAAACCTATAATCCAATAACCAGTGAGGGATGCCTTCAAACCAGTAGTGGTGTCGCTAATCCCGCGCAGGAGACCGATAGCTATGTTTTGTGCAGTATCGACAAATTCCATCACTGCGCCAATAGCCAACAACCCCAATGCGATGCTTAATGTCTCGGTGGCATTGGATTTCTCGGAGCTGTTTATAAATGGGGAAAGTACGAGGCGGGGAGCGCAAAGAAAGCTGACGGAAGCAACAGCAACGATGGCAGCCATCATCGTTTGAGTTCGAATGCCGACTTGGCGTGCAAGGGAGTTGTCATTCAGACCCCAAGCGCGACTCACAAGAATAGAGCTGCCGTGGGAGAACCCAACACCAATCTGGAAAACAATAAAGGTTATTTGATAGACGACGTTGTGCGCTGCGAGTGCTTCTGTGCCAAAGGATCCCATGACCATCGCCAGCACAGAAAACATGCCCGCTTCGGCTCCGTAGGTTGCTGAGACTGGAAGCCCCAGACGAAGCTGAGTGCGGACGAGGTGACGGAGCCTTCCGTGCATCGTGTCTCTGTCGGCACTCCAGAAATCGAGGGCAAGAAAAGTTGAGAGGTCGGGATCTCGGATGGTGATTCGCAGGTAAATTAGGGCCGACAATAAATGAACCAGTGTGGTGGACAGTCCAATACCTAGCAGCCCCAATGCAGGAATAGGCCCGAACCCGAAACCGAGTGCGTAGTTCAATGCTGCATTCACTACAATCATCGCCACGGTGATGTGCAGTAGAGATTTTGGTTTGCCGAGGCCTACACAAAACTGACGGGAGACTTGGAACCACAAACAAGGAACAAGACCTGGCGCGAGCAACCACATCATGGAAGTGGCTGCGGAACTAATCTCAGCGGACTGGCCGAAAAACGGTAGGGCGTAGGCAATCGCCATCAGAACCAGTGCTCCCACTAGACCGCTGACAGTTGCTAATAGCCAGCCGGTGCGTGAGAGGTTGCGAATTTCGCGTTGCAGCGTAGCGGCAGATAGTTCGGAGTCCGCTCGCTCGCGAGATTTGCTTTCGTAGAGTGAATGAGCCGACGCAATTCTATTGCCCAGCGGTGTTAATAGGCCCACGGCCATTGTGCGTATCTGGTTAAACCACACAACTGCCAAACCTCCGCCAGCAAGAGCCCCGAGGCTAAGTTGGCCCATCATGAAAGTGTCGGTGGTTGAAATTGCGATATTCGCAAGCTGTGTGCCGGCAAGGGGAAGAGACAACGCCAAAATCTGGCGGTTTAGTTTCTGAGAGGTAGCTCCGGGCACTACTTTTCCTTCGACCATGAAACTCGTGTTGAATTTAGCGAAATTGGGCTTTCCCCAGCGCGCAATGACATAACTTGTTCCCAAATTTTGGACTCGAGAGCTACATCGAGCAAATCGCGTTCGGCCATCCACTCATCGTTGAACACGGTATCTAGATACTTTTCCCCTCCATCGCACACCATGGTCAATGATGTAGAACCAGCGGGAAAGCTCGGTAGGAGCTCGAGGGCTGCCACTACGGCTCCACCGGCAGATCCTCCCAGTAGAAGTCCCGTATGCTTTGCGATCGCCCGACATGCAGCGAAAGCTGCCTTGTCGGATACCTTTGCTCCGTAGTCGAGTAAGTCGTAGCGAACCGAAGTGCCGATAACTGCACCTTCGGGGGTGCCCGTTCCAGATTGCCAATAGTCGTGTCCAGGAGCACCGAATGCAATGGAACCTTCCGGTTCGACGCCTATAATAGTGGGACGGTGTCCCAATTGATGGAGACGTTCAGTAACTCCAAAGAGACTTCCACCTGTGCCTACAGCACTGATGATATGAGATGGACTTGCTCCGAGATCATTCAAAATTTCATCAGCTGCAGGGTAATAACCCATTGAATTTGCAACATTGTCGTGCTGCTTCATGAATACCCAGCCGTGTTGTTTGCTGAGCTCCTCAGCATGGTTTTCTCTAGCCGATGTGGCGAGCGAATCGTCATCTTGATTGGAAACGAAGCACATCTGTGCATTCATTGCACGCATGGAGTTCAATTTATCTTTACAAGAATGATTATCGACGACTGCTACGAAGTCGTATCCGCGCTCAAGTGCAAGAAGTGCTAAGCCCTGTCCAGTATTACCGGAAGTCGATTCAACGATAGTGCCATGCTCTTGAAGTCGGTTATCCTGCTCTGCCGCCTTAATCATCGACTGGGCCATCCGGATTTTCGCACTTCCAGTTGGGTTGAATTGCTCGAGCTTAAGCAAAACGCGACTTTTCTGGGGAGTACAGACAAGCTCGAACAGAGGAGTATTGCCAATGAGTTGAGACATCTGCGTATAAATTCTTTTTGGCATCTTTATTTGGCCTCTGTTCTAGCGATCTTCCGTGATGGTCATGGTGACAGGATTAAAGGCGTATTTCTGAGGAATCCGATATCCGTGGAAAGCAGACTCGTTCGAGTCCATTTGATACCCGGCTGTGTCGGGATAGACTAGGAAATCTCCAGGTCGAGGCCTGTCGGGGAGTTGAATCATTCTTTTGCTGAGATAATCGCTGTCTAAGCACGTTGATCCGGAAACTGCTGTTGCGGTAGCTACTCCCGAGTCGATAATGACTCCGTTACGCACAAGGTATGGGTCCGGATAATACTCCGAGTTGAACCATTGCTCTGAGAGGCTGAGACTAGTTCCACGTACGACAGTTACTGTCCGTGCAGCATTGGGCAATGCGTGACACGAAAGAACAGGAAAGAAACTAGCACCCGCGAACTGGCATAAAGACCGTCCAGGCTCTGCCAAAATCTTTATGTTGTGACGATGAGCGCGCTGAGCCATGGAGTCCGAGCTGCGTCGAGTGGACTCCATATCTCGACGTGTCAGTGGGCGATGTTGATTAGCTATAAACCGTAGTGAGTATTGTCCGGATAAAGGTGATCCGAACGGATATTGGTCTTTAGGTTTATCCGAATCTATGAACATTTCGTTTTTTAGTCGAGATTGTAGGTTTCGCCAGACTCCATACTCGACTGAGCTTGTGGGAAATCCACCTCCAATGGAAATAGTGTCGGCCCGTGGAGACAGGGAGCGCACCTTGAGTAGGGTGTCGATTGCCAGATGCGACATGTTTATCCTCTCGTGGAGGTCATAACCGTTGCAGTGGAAACTTAGGCCGGTAATTTCGATGTTGGCACGGCCTTGGCTAAGACGAGCGGTTAGAGACAAGGCGGTATCGATGCTCATACCAAACCGTGTGGAGGGGGTTTGGTTCGCAATCCGGAGAAGAACTCGGAGCTGATTAGGCGTATCGATTTCGTCGACAAATTGGGAAATTATTCTTGAATCTACTTCATTGGAAATAGTTAGAGTTGCATCGTGGCAAACTGCCAAATGGATAAGTTCTCGACTCGGTGTAGCACCAGTAATGATTAATTTATTTCCTGGTACACCAGCGGCCAGAGATGATTGGAACTCTTCTACGCTGGCGACATCGATTCCACTGTCAAAACCACGAAGAGCACTCAGTGCTATCTCGCGACTGAAGTGCGCGGACTTATTTGCCTTTTTGCCAAATCGAATACCGAATTTAATGCCGACTTCCTTAGCGGTTGTATGCCAGGCTGAAAGTGTTTGAGCAAATTGGTTTGGGCAAAGGACATGAAAAGGGGTGTCGGAAAGCTCAGCAATGAAGTCAAGTTTCCCTGAGCCAATCAGAGCCGTTTGCCAGCTTGGAACATCAATCTTGCATGATATGGCACTTACCACAGGGATATCTCCGTCCCGAATCCCTGCTTAAGACCTTCCTTGGCGAGGATTTGGCCGACAGCGATATCGGTTAGAACTAGTCCGCTGTTATAGCAAAACGTAGTTTCGTCAATACGAGGCAGTTTGCGCCCTTTGCGGAGCAAATCGGATAGTTCGGCATGGACATTCGGCAACCGACCATCGGTGTCAGCGTAATCGCGACCGGTAACATTCATCTGTTCGATACTCGTCGTGATGACTCTGCTCGCTTGATGACAGATATCAGGGGCGATTCCGTAGCCCACAACAACGACGGTTGCGTGCCGGGGAATATCGGATGCTGTGACAGTACAACGAGTCTCAGGTCCAGCGGCCCCGATAATGAGATCACAGTTTGAACTCACAGTTGTAGGATCGTCTACAATCTTGATTTTTATTTTTCGGCCAAGCTTCACTGCTGCTGTTGATGCAATCTTGGCGCCTTTCTCTAGTCCCACGCTGTGGCTGCCGGCGAGATAAATCGTGTTTAATGTTTCAAAGGTTTCAAGGAGAAAAGGGGCTGCGTTTTGTCCTTGGGTTCCCGAACCGATGATGAGAGCGCTCTGAGGAATTGCACCAGCATACTGTGCCAACAGCGCTGAGACTGCCGGGGTTCTGAGAGTTCCTGCCGCAGCGCCGTCGAGAAGTGCAATAGGATATCCGCTGGAATCGTCGTACAGTGTGAGGGTCGTGTAATAGCTTCTATCCCTGGCGCTTTGTTGGTGAGTTTTGCTCCAATGGGTATAGGAAGTCTTGAATCCGACGGAATTTGAAGAACGACTTCTGCCGACCATCGAGTAACTCACGCTTTCAGGTACTTCAACTTTGATTTTCCCTGGGCACAGAGTTCCTGGCTGGTCGAGCTCGATGAGAGCGGATTTCACCGACTCGAGTACGGACTCGGGTGAAATTTTTATTTGAGCTAGTTCTGATCTGCTGAGGACGGTCAGGTTAGTTCGCTGTTTCATAGGATTTCACCATCCATAAATCGGATGTGTTGGCCGTAGCCGGGTTCGTTGATTTCATTGATGGGGCGTGTGTTTTTGGTTCCCATAATGTTGATGCGTAGCATCCAGCGGTCGGTCCCGTCGTAGTTGGCTACGAAAGGTACTCGTCCGTGGGCGCATCGGTCATTGTTGATGATGACCATCTGACCTGGCTTTATAGGCACCGTATAGGTGACAGTGTGAAGAGCCTGTTGAAGCTTCTCAAATGCCTCCCACCACTGTAAGGTTCCAGAATTTTTGTCTGTGTAGGCGGGGTCAAACCGCATGCCTAAATTGCCATCAGTTTTCCAGATTGATGTCATGGCAGTAGGAGCTGCATATTCGTAATCACCGTAAGATGCATCTGGAATAATGATGGCTCCGTCCCCGGTTAGAATTTTTTTCGAATCTACATCGAGTAGATGCCATGCTTCATCGATGGGGGCCAGCGTAGTGCCGACATTTTTGGGGTTACGAAGACCAAATAAAGCGAAGTGCGTCGCGCGCCGCGGATGAAAAGCATCTTCTGTGTGCAGAGTCAATGTGGTGTTGCTGCTGGCGCCAACTTGCTGGTTCTCCTGGCTGCGGGTCGGCACCAAGTCTGTGGTGATACGGCCTTTCTGCTGTCCGAACCATCCGAATGGGCGACCGACAGCGCTAGCGATGATCGCAAGAACGAATCTCCAGGTTCGGACCTTGCCAACGCATTCCTGCCACGTGGCTGGGGTAGGTCCGTGAACTGCAGGGAAGGGAAGTCCATGGATGGAAGTGGCATGGGCAGTAGGGGAGAGCAGAATTAGTTCTTTCAGTTCCTCCAGCTCATCAGTCAAAAGATGATTGATGGCATTGTACGAGTCGGGAGAGCTAATCTTCTGTGTCGCAGCCAGTTCGTCGGCAGCTTTAACGATCCTGTGTGAGAGTTCTTGGCTCAGGTGCAAATGCTGCATGACAGAGAGATTAGGTGGGGGTAGCCTATGCTGTAAAGGGTGACCTAGGTAATTATTCTTAAAAGAATTTCGTTAGTAGGCTTGCCTAAGCTTTACTGCTGCTGTAGTTGTTAGCTATGTCTTTTCTCCTGTGGGCAGTCTTTCTTAGAGATTAAGGAACCATCATGACCAATTTTTCTCGACGCCAATTCCTCGCTGCAATGGCAGTTATTGGGACAGGCACTTTTCTGACGGCGTGTACGTCACGAGAGTCGACGGCAGGGGATGGGGCTGCCAGTGGGGATGAAGTCGAAAACGTTAATGTGCTGCGTGTTGGGGCTCTCGGGAAAGCGGCAAGCGCTCAACGAGACCCTTACCAGCTTTTGCCTAATGATTCAGATATGCTTATTAGCTCCCTGATCTGGGAGGCTCTGACGGTGCCGGGCGAGAAAGAAACTGTAGTGCCACGCCTGATGCAGGAATGGAAACAGAATAATCCGACTGAGTGGGAATTTATGATTGCCGATGGTGCTACCTTCCATGATGGTTCCTCGGTCACATCTGAAGATGTCGTGTGGTCGTTGAAGAAGATGCTTTCGGATGAGGAAAACTCATTCCGGCTTCCAGTGATGCCTGATAGCATTCGTGCTGCTGGAGCCAACGTCGTTGTGATGGAAACTGCGGAACCGAATTCACAGCTTCCGATGCTTGCGCGATTGATGACCTTCGTGATGAAGAAGGGTTCCTCTGCTGAAAAGCCCATTGGATCGGGGCCGTTCCAGCTGGTCAGTTGGGAAAATGGTTCTGCTAAGCTCAAGCGTTTCGATAACTATCACGGAACAGTAGCAGGAGTTGCTGAGGTCCATGTCATTCCATTTGAAGACTCCACCGCAATGACTAATGCGCTGTTGTCCGGGCAAATTGACTTAGCTCAAGCTGCGGGTCCTATTGCGGCCCGATCCGTCGAAGGAAATGAAGATATAAAGATTGTGCGCCGGATGAATGACTCGGTTATTCCACTAATCATGCGTACCTCAGATGGGCCTTTCTCAGATGTGAAAGTTCGTCAGGCGCTGCGCCTTGCAGTTGATCGGGAGCAAATCATCCAACGAGCTCTCTCCGGTTATGGAACCCCTGCAAACGACATTCTTGGAACGGCAGATTCGAACCTGGATTCTTCGTTAGTGCGTAAGCGTGACGTTGTGAAAGCGAAGAATCTCCTCCAAGAGGCAGATTTTGACCTTGAGAAAACGTATGACTTGTACGTTACCCCTGAGGCTCCGGGTCAAGTAGAGGCGATGAAGGTTATCGCTGATCAGGTGAAAGAAATCGGCATGACTCTCAATGTAGTGGAGCAGGATTCGGGTACTTTCTACGACGAGACATGGACCAAGGCAGACCTATATTGTGGCTATTGGGGAACTAATGATTCTGTGCTCTTCTTCGCTGGGAAGGTTCTCGACGGTGACGCGGCCTCTAATGAGACCGCATTTGATGATGCTGAATTCAACGAGATCTATGATCAGGTACTGGAAAGCACCGATACTGAGAGAATTAACCAGCTAAGCCGCCAGCTGCAGAAGATTGAGTTCGAGCGATCCGGGTATCTGGTCTGGGGTGCATCTGACGGAGTCGATATTGCGAGAGCTAATTTGAGTGGTCTGCCTAAGGCTCCAGGCTATGGTCGTGTCCTTCTTGAAACCGTCCAGAAGGCTTAGTGTGCCAGCGGAAATCGCGCGTTGGCTTATTCCTCGGCTGATAATTCGTGGAGGCTTACTTTTCGCAGTTCTCGGACTTGTTTTTGTAGCGATTGATTGGCTGCCCGGTAATGCTGCCTCCGCAATCTTGGGCGCAAACCGGACCCCGGAAGCTCTGGCAGCGCTAGAAAGAAACCTGAATCTTGATAAGCCGCTTATGGCCCGCTTCCTGAGCTGGCTGGGAAGTGCGTTTGCGGGCGACTTTGGTACTTCCGTAAACGGAGTACCGATTATTAATCTGCTGAGTTCAGCGCTGCCTGTGACGCTGGCAACAACTGGTATGGCATTTTTAGTCACTGCTGTTCTTTCGGTAGCAATCGCCATTTTTTGGGCTTCACGTGCTGAAAGACCCTGGATTTCGCACATTATTGACCGATCGACAGTGGCATTAATTGCGCTACCAGAGTTTGTCGTTGGTGTGTTTCTGGTAGCGGTATTCTCTCTCTGGCTTGGTTGGTTTCCCGCGGTCACTATCACCGCGGAAGGCTTGCCAACCCAGAGAAGTATGTACGCATTACCGGTTATGGCGCTGGTAATTCCTCAGGCGGCCTGGAATTCGAGAATGCTTTTCGCAGCGTTCGAGGATGCTTCTCACAACACTGCGGTCCGCAATGCTGAGCTAAACGGAATCGTGGGAAATCAGCTGGCACTTCGACATATCCTGCCGCTATCCGCACCGACATTTGCTACTTCAATGGCTACAACAGCAGGTGTTTTGATAGCAGGGACAGTCACAGTCGAAGCGTTATTTAACCATCCTGGAGTGGGGCTTTTGGTGTCTAATGCAGTCGCGCAACGGGATATCTCGGTGATTCTTGCCGTACTTGCTGTAACAGGGGCGATCATATTGGTGTTGCTGACTGTGGCAGATGCAATAAAAGTCGCATTCACCCCGAAGGTGCAACTATGATTCGAAGGTTTTTAGCGGGGGCCTTTATCGCCCTAGTGTTAGGCGGACCGGTCGCTGCTGGTTTGTTTGGCATTGAACTGTCGGCGCATGGCGTGCCCTTCGCTAACGGTAACGAGGAGGGTTTCCTAGGAACAGAACACCTGGGGAGAAGCGTGGGCGCTGCAGTGCTTGTCGGTGGCCGGTCCTTGGTCGTAACTGCAATTATCGTCGGTTCTTTGACCACGGCATTTGGCGCTCTATTCGGTATCTTGGGGTCGCTAAAGCCAAAACTGGGCTTCTTTATTGAAGCAGTGGCGGATGTCACCATCTTGGTGCCCGCAGTAATTCTTTTGCTTTTAACCGCAGTCTTGTATCCCAATGGTGGGCTACCAGCGCTTATTGGTGTTTCAGTTGTGGTGGGTACGCCTTATGCTGCCCGTGTGGTCGCCGCCGCCACCTATCCCGTTGCTAACGCTGGTTATGTTCAGGCTGCGCTGGGCAGTGGCGTATCGACCGTCTCGATAATCTTGCGGGACATCATTCCCAATATTTCCGCAGTACTTCGTTCGGTATGGAGTCTTCGCATTATCGAAGCGCTGTATGTGCTGGCTACGGCGAGCTTCCTTGGGGTCGGGAGAAGCCTCGGTGAGTTTGCATGGTCAGCGATGGTGCGGGATAACGCGAGTGGAATATCACTGAACCCCTGGTCAGTACTTGCACCAGCCGCCGCGTTGGCAGCGACATCGATTGCTGTAGTGGCCCTGATTAATGGGAGGCAGAAGGAACCGAAGGATGTGCCGAGCTCGTGATTGATGTAGATATTTCCGTGATGCAAAGCGGGCACGTTATCCTACCCCGCACAGTGCTCACTGCCCGAGCGGGTGAGATTACGGTTTTAACTGGGGTGAGCGGCTCCGGGAAGACCTCACTTTTAAAGGCATTGATTGGTGCGGTACCGGAGAGATCGGAAGTAATTGGTGGGGTTTCTGTCGAGTCCAGTGAGTGGCGAGATGTAAACCCGCTGGAGCTTCCATCATGTGAATTAGCTCATTTTCGCCGTGAGCACATTGCTTTCGTAGGACAGGATCCGGGCGCCGAGTTGCCACCATTGATGTCAGTAGCCCGGATGCTCCGGGAGCTAGCTCCAGCGGCCGACGTTGCAGCGTTGCTGCAGCGTGTAGATCTTCCAGCCAGCATTGCTTCCCGACGTATTCACCAGCTTTCTGGTGGACAGCAGCGACGGGTGGCACTGGCTCGGGCACTATCGCGTTCGCCTGAAGCCATCGCTCTTGATGAGCCCTTCGCCGGCCTTGACTCCGATACTTCGACGGTAATCGCTCATCTGCTAAGAGGCATCGCGGATAGTGGCGTTACGGTCATTTTCACCGCCCACCAGGTTCCTAAGCTTGCGATTTGCATTGACTCGGTCGTGGCTGTCGGGAATGGAACGGAAAAAAGCGATTCGATCACCCAGCGCGTGGAACGCCAGAGTGTAGAGACGACTTCTGGCCACAGCCCGCGTTCAGTAACGAAAGGCATCCAGGTCACAGAACTCTCCAAAGCCTCGATTGGTGAATCTATGCCGGGGGCGGGGGCAGGGGCGGGCGCGTCTCCAGTCTTAAGAGTTTCCAACCTGAGCTGCGTGAATAATGAACGCGTGACTCTTTTTCAGGGCCTCTCTTTCGCTGTACAGCGTGGCACTATGGTTGGGGTCAAGGGACCGTCGGGAAGCGGAAAGTCGACACTACTTCGGTGCCTAATCGGGCTAAACCACGCAGAGTCGGGTGAGATTGAATGTGCTGGTGTAACTCGTGAAGCTAAGCGTACATGGCCACGGAAGAATCGTTTGATGATGCAGATAGTTCCGCAGGATCCTGCCTCTACGTTGAACCCGAAAATGACCGCACTCGATGCCGTAGCGCGTGCAGCCCGGGTGTCGGTAAGGGGACGCCGTGACGCACGCCGAGCGGCAATAGATTTGCTCGATAAAGTCGGTATCGATAAGCAGCTCGCACAGCGTAAGCCAAGTGGACTCTCTGGAGGGCAGAGGCAGCGTGTTGCAATCGCACGTGCTCTAGCCGTGCGCCCAAAGCTCCTGCTCTGCGATGAAATTACCTCGGCGCTTGATTATCAAGCAGCGACCAAAGTGATGAACGTTCTGCAAGAACTCAACAGCGAGGGAATGGGCATAGTTCTAGTCAGTCACGATGATGAGCTGCTGCAATCGTATTGCTCCACGGTTATCCCAATTGGAACTGCAGCTGTGGGTTGAGACCAAAGCCCTGCTATTCGGGCCTTGGTCCCCTCCAGACCTTAAATAGGCAGCTTCTTGAAGATCGGGCGCGGAATGTGCTTCAGCACCATCATCACCAGCTGGAATGCTGGCGGAGCCCAGACCAGGGTCTTGCCGGCCTCGACGGACTTCACCGCGAGCTTGGCGACATCTTCCTTATTCACAGTCAGTGGCGCCTCGTCCACGTCAGCGGACATACGGGTACGGACCTGGCCCGGGCGGATAACCAGGGTCTTGACGCCGTACTCCTCCAGGGCCTCACCCAGGTTCAGGTAGAAACCATCCAGGCCGGCCTTGGTGGAACCGTAGACAAAGTTGGAGCGACGTACGCGCTCACCAGCAACGGAGGACATGGCAATGAACTGGCCGTGGCCCTGCGCCTTGAACTTCTGACCAACCAGAACACCCATCGACATCGCACCGGTGTAGTTGATGTTCGCAGCCAGGACCGCCTTGCGCTGGTTCTGCCAGAGCTCCTCGGCGTCGCCAAGCATGCCGAACGCGACGATGCAGATATCCACGTCGCCGTCAGCAAATGCCTTCTCGACGACCTCCGGGTGGGAGTCGAAGTCCGTTGCGTCGAAGTCGAGGGTGACCACCTCGGAAGCACCGGCGGCCTTCATCTTCTCAGCGGAGGCCTCGCGCAGCGGATCGTTCGGCAGGGAAGCCAGGATGACCTTGGCCGGGCCCTTCTTCAGGAACTCGGCGGTAATAGCCAGGCCGATTTCACTGGTGCCGCCGAGCAGCAGGATGGACTGGGCAGCGCCTACAGCATTAATCATTGGGGCTTAAATCCTCTCGGTTCTTTTAGTGCAGTTCCAGTCGACGCGACATGTCAGAGGCGAAGACACCGTGCGGGTCGATCTCGTTGCGGGTGTCCAGCCAGCTCTGCATCTCGGGGTACATCTGGTGGAAGTTAGCGGCGGAAGTGCGCGACTCCTTGGCCAGGTAGAGGCGGCCGCCGAACTCCATGACGCGACGGTCGAGGTCGTCCAGGAACTGGCCGAGACCCGGCTTAATCGGGAAGTCCACGCAGACGTTCCAACCCGGCATCGGGTAAGACAGCGGAGCGCGATTACCCTCGCCGAACAGCTTGAACACATTCAGCGCCGAGTAGTGGCCGGAGCGCTGGATATCGCGGACAATCTCCTTGAACGGCTCGACGGCCTCGCGCGGAACAACGAACTGGTACTGCAGGAAGCCCTTGGAGCCATAGCCACGGTTCCACTCACCGATGAGATCCAGCGGCTGGTAGAACTGCGTGAGGTTCTGCACCTGGTTCCGGTAGGTACCGGACTTCAGCCACCACAGCTCACCAATGCTGATCATGGTCAGCTTGTTCATGGTGAAGGACGGGAAGATATCCGGCACGGTCACCAGCTGCGGAGCGTTGAACTTCAGCGGGTCCTTGGCCAGCTTCGGGGCGTATTCCTCCAGCTGAGCCAGGGTTGCCAGCGAACCGCGGGAGATTGCGGCGCGTCCCAGCTTCGGCTCCGGCGAGATGGCATCGAACCATGCGGAGGAGTAAGTGAAGTTTTCCTCGGAGCCATCGGAGTGGAACTCGATGGTCTCGTCCAGAGTGTGGGTCATGTCGCCATCGGCGATGAAGTAGGCCGTCTCGGTCTTGGTCATCTTGATCCGGGCGCGGACAATAATGCCGGTCAGGCCCATGCCGCCGACAGTTGCCCAGAACAGCTTGCCGTCCGGATCATCTGCGGAGCCCTCCGGCTCGAGGTGCAGGATACGGCCATCAGCGACCAGCAGCTCCATCGACAGCACATGGTTGCCGAAAGAACCTGCGGAGTGGTGGTTCTTACCGTGAATATCCGGACCAATGGCACCACCGATGGTGACCTGGCGAGTACCCGGCAGTACCGGCACCCACAGGCCGTAGGGCAGCGCGGCCTTCATCAGCTGATCCAGTGTGACACCGCCGTCGACATCAACAATCGCCGACTCCTGGTCAATGGAGTGGATCTTGTTGAGCTTCTGCATGTCGATGACCAGACCGCCCGAATTCTGGGCGGGGTCGCCGTAAGAGCGGCCCATACCGCGGGCAATTACACCACGGCGCAGGTGGGCAGGCTTGTCGGAGTTCTGGTCTGCGACAGCCTTGACGGCGTTAACAATTTCATCCAAGTCCGGCGTCGACAGCACCTGGGACTTAGCGGGGGCGGTACGACCCCAACCGGTCAGGGTCCTGGCTTCTGTGTGTACGGCTCCGTAGGCACCGTTCGAAGCATCGGTGCTGGACTTGCCGTTAGTGTTAGTGGACATCAAGGCTAGGCTACCCCTTTGCACTGGCTCCGTCGCCCGTGACGCTCCGAGGTGTTGGTCACGCTTGAGGCTGCGCACGGGCCGTCGGAAAGCGAACGAAATGTACGGAGAGGCTATAGATCCATAATTTTTCGGATCTCTTCCGGCAGCATTTCCTGCGAAGTAATTTGCGGGCCGTCGTAAGCCTCGAGTGCGCGGTAGACCTGTGCGCGTTCCTTGCTGTCGAGGATGGGCAGTTCCTCGGCGAACAGCATGACCATCTGGTTCGACAGCGGGGTGTTGGTGTACTCGGCGGCCATGTTGATGGTTTCGCGCGGCTTCTTCTTGAAAAAGTCGAACATGCGATAAAGGCTACCCCGCTTCGAATCCGTCACTCGCGATACCATCAACCTCATGACATCCACGCCCGCTGCTACTCCGCAGACCCTTGCCGTATGTAGTTTCACATCGCCCGTTGTCATTTGGCATGTGGAGCTCTCGCCGTCCTTTGCAGGCGAGAGGTTGTCGGGTGCATGGCTGGTGGATCCGCTTGACGACGGAGCCCTGGAGACCGCCACCAATCTGCTCACCGGTTGCTTTGTTGCGACTGTGACCGCGGGCGATGGTGACGGTGACGCTTCAGCTGAGAGTGCTGAGGGGGCTGAGGGGGCGGACCTGCTATCGCAGGCGATTGAGCAGGCGGGGGCCACGGTGGTGGACCTGCCAGCATCGGTGGCCGGCATTCGTGACCACATCGGACAGCTGCGCGCCGCCGCGAAGGAAGAGAAAGCCAAGCCCGGCAAGGGAAATCTGACGGCGCCGCGGTTTCCCAAGGTCAACGACGTGGAGGTCATTGATTTTCCGCATGTGGGCGAAAAAGTCGCAGGACCGGTGCTGGGGCTTGCTCGCGGGGTAGAAGAGCTGGTAGCGCAGTGGATGGCTGTGGAGTCGCAGCGTCTGCGCCGCAAGTACTTGGCAGAGCCGTGGGGTGCGGAGCCGCGCCAGATTCCGCTGGTAAAAACGCGCGCATTGTAGCGAGTTTTTGCTATCCAGGCCACCTTGTTTTTCCTGCGTACGCTGTGAAGTATGGCAGCACAGACCGATAACGTAGTCGCCTTCCCAGGCGTTCGCGTGGCCACGGAACCGGCCACGCTCATTATCGGTGCCTCTTTAGAGGAAGAACCGTGCAGTGCCCACCGCGTCTTCGGGGTCAATGACCAGATGGATCTGCGAAGCCTGTCCCGCGTGTTAGCGGTCATCTTTGGGTGGGGCGACGAAAGCGTGCCGACGAAGTTCCATTTGCCCGGCTCTGCGGTGGAGTCTGTGGCGCAGCTGGTGACTGGCGGCAGACCCGCAGCGGGCGAAGTCGTCGATGTTCCCTTATCCACCACAGTTGCCGAGGTGCTGCAAAGTCCCGGCGATACCCTTATCTGGCAGTGGGGCCTGTGGGAACATACCTTGCAGGTCAGAGAAGCTTTTGCCCGCGATGAGGCCACACCGGATGCCCTGTGCATCGGTGGCTCGGGTGCTATCCGCGCACTGGGGGATGTGGACGCGGAGGAGCCGGTAGATATTGCCGCAATCAATAGGGAATTGACCGGACGGGACTCTATTCAAAATACGTTGGCCACCGCTCGTGCCGATGTCGTGGACATCATCGAGAGGTCGGGGGTGTTTGAATTCGTGCCCCTGTTACAGGCTCTGGACCTGCAGAGGTCGGAATCAACCGCGCTGGAATTGACCGGGGAGGCGGGGGAGAGCGTCGTCAAGCGATTGCGTGCATTGCCTATAGAGGACGCCGAGAAAGACCCAGCCGGGCACGATGCGGCGTTGGTGGAGCTGCTATGTTTGGCGGCGCTGACCTCGGATGAGCTGCGGCATGATGTGGCGGCGCATGTCATGGAGCGCCTCGGTTGGGAGAGCGACGAGGGCATCCCGCTATCCGGCGAGGATGTGGAGGAATTGGCGGCGGCTAGCTGGGCGGAGATGAGTGCGTTGGGCCTAGCTGGGGAGGATGTGCTCTCGCCGGTGGAGCGGCTGGATCTGCTGCGTGAGGCGCTGCGGCGTTAGTTCGTTTCTCCTCTTTATTGCCTCCTCATGCTCGCGCTGGCTGTTTGTTAGCTGGCCGGTGGCCTAGAATTTCTAGGCGTGTCAGCGAATGAAACAGCAAATGAAAACCCGAACCGTGAAAACGGCAAGCTCGGAAACGGCTCCCACGAAAATGGCTTTGTCGTAGAGGACTCGGCCGCAGTGCCGATGGCGACGGAGACCAAGGACGAGCACGGTCTGAAAGTGCAGATGATGCGCTTTATTATCTCCGGCGTTATTGCGGCGGTGGTGGACTTCGGCCTGACGTTCATCATGCTCAACGTCTTCGGGGCGACCAACTTCTGGGGCAAGACGGTCGGCTGGGTTTTCGGCACGATTACGGCGTACATCATCAACAGCCGCTGGACCTTCAAGTCGAAGTCCTCGGCGAAGAAGGTGCTGGCAGTTGCGGTGCTGTACCTGATTACTTACGCCACCCAGGTCGGTATCTTCAACGTGTTACAGCCCTGGCTCGTCGAATCCTGGGACTGGAACGCGCAGTGGGCACAGTTCGGCGCATTCGTCGTCGCGCAGGGCGTTGCGACGGTAATTAACTTCATCATTCAGCGTGTATTCATCTTCCGTGTGAAATAGCGCGATACGCTGGGGGACGTGACTTCGACTGCTTCTAATAAGGAATCCACTCAGCTGACCGCCGAAACCGATGTTGACATGCTGACTATTCAGCGCGTGCTGTTTGCTCCGCCCGCAGACTGGGTGGAGCCGGATTTGTACTACCGAGTCGAAGGCGTTGGCGCCTACGACAGCTCGGTGCAGGCCACCCGTAACTCGATCACGCTCGGTCGCCACACCGTGGTGCGCACTGACACCTACTTCGGTCGCTTCCGAGCTTCTTACTGGCAGCGCTGGACCTCAATTAAGCAGGTCGAAATCCGTGCGCGCGTGGTCGGTTCCGCGCGTGTGCTGGCCTACACCGAAGATATTGGGGGCCACCTCCGCTTGGAGGACTCCTGGGCAGCGGGCGGCTCGGATGCCGACGGCAACTGGACCGGTGAGCACTCGCCGATGTCAGGTTCTGCCAATGAAGAGGTGCGTCTGACCGTCCCGCTGGACCGCTTCGCCGATGGCGGTGCCATTCACCTGCGCTTCGACACCGAGGACGCAGGCGCAAAGATTTCCGATGTCCGCTATGTTGTGCCCAAGTCGGCTATCAAGCGCGATATTCCGACTGACCTGGTCATTTGTTCCTACAACCGACCGGTTGACTGTGCTCGAACCGTCGCCACGCTGGCTGAGGACCTGCCAGCCCTTGAGCGCGTTCGCACCATCCGCGTCGTTGACCAGGGCGAACAGCACCCGGCCGACGAAGCCGACTTCATCCAGGCCAAGGAGATCCTCGGCGAGCGCCTGAACGTTGTCCACCAGCCGAACCTCGGCGGCGCCGGCGGTTTCTCCCGCGGCATGCGCGACGCCACCGCTGCGGGCGACTGCATGGTTCTGCTTACCGACGACGACATCCGCCCCGAGCCCGAAACCACCCTGCGCCTATCCGCCCTGGCCGTATGCGCGGAAAAGCCGATGCTGCTCGGTGCGCAGATGCTCTTCCTGTTCAACCCGACCAGCCTCTTCCGCACCGGCGAGACCTACAACTGGAAGGCGCTGACGGTCGAGGAGAACGACCCCAAGTTCGGTTACGCCGACGTGGACGTGCGCAAGTACCACCAGCTGCGTCGCCTGGGCGTTGACTACAACGCCTGGTGGACCTGCCTGGTGCCGTCCGAGGTCATTAAGAAGATTGGCCTGGCGCTGCCGCTGTTCTTCCAGTACGACGACATCGACTACGGTTTCCGCGCCGCCAAGGCCGGCTACCCGACTGACACCATTCCGGGCGCCGCCGTCTGGCACGCCGATTTCTACTGGAAGGACATCGAAAACGCCGCCCAGTACTTCGGCCTGCGCAACTCCCTCATCGCCGCCACCATTCACGGCGATGTCACCGCAAAGGACATGGTCAACGTCGCTTCACGACGAATCCTCTCGAACCTGGTCTCCATGCGCTACGGCCTGGCCTGGACGCAGATGGAAGCTGTTCGTGACCTGCTGCGTGGCCCGGAGGTGCTGAAGAACGCATCGCAGGGCGACTTCGCTCGCATTTCTGCTGGTCGAAAGAACTTCCCGGAGACCGAGCTGCTGCCGATGCACGAGATGCCGGGTGGTCTGACTCCGGTTCGCCCGCCGTCACACGAGATTTCCAGCGAAAACAAGACGATGGCAAAGCGTTTGGCTTATACGCAGATGGGTAAGAAGCGCCCTGGTCCGGTGGCTGTGGCCTTCGAGGACTCCTTCTGGTGGCACATTTCCACGTTCGACGATGTCTGGGTCACCGATGCCTCCCAGAACGGAGTGCGTCACCTGGTCCGCGACCTGGATAAGGAAAAGTCCATGCGCGCCGAGACCATCAGCCTCATGCGCGAACTGTCCTCCAAGTGGGACGACCTTGCGAAGCAGTGGCGTGCCGCCGTGCCGGAGCTGACCAGCGAAGACAACTGGGAAAAGTTCTTCCAGGGCGAGTAGTTCTTCAATCATGACCACGCACACACCCACGCCTTCGACTAGCTCAGGTGGCAAAACCCGCAAGCAGCTCATCGCCATTTTGGTGCTATTGGTGCTGATTATCCTGTTGCTGGCTCTGTTCCTTTTCCTCCAGGTTTCTGGGGATCGAGGTGGCGATTCGGCGGCTGCCGAGGGCAGTGCGTCGTCGTCAAGCGAAAATGGCGATGCGCAGGTGCAGGCGCAGGCGGAGAAGGCCGTCGTAGTGTACAAGCAGGTGCTGGCGAACCCGGCGCCACTGCAGACTTTTGTCGGAGAAGTTAGCCCCGGTGGGGCGATGAAATATGCGCTCGTGCATCTTGATGATGGGTGCGTGCCCGAGCTGGTGCTGAACTATGGCACAAGTGCGATGAGCGCCGAAATTGATGCGATTGGTGTCTACGGCGTTGACGAGAATGGTCAGGAAATTCAGTTTCAGAATTCCTACCATGACGGCGTGACTTCTGTGGGCGGTGTACGTCGCGCTCTTCAGCGAGCTACTGGTCAGCCGGGTATGTTCTCGTTTTCTGCAGAGAGGATGGGGCGCGATCAGGAAGATTTGCTGGTGACGCGCCAGGGCAATGAGCTGGTGGAAACGCCTGCGAATCCGGGTGCCGGGGAGTTCGAACAGTTTAACTGGATTCCGGTTGACAACCTGGATGTCGTCGAGGCCATTGCTGCTGGTAATGACTGCGCGCCGGGCTCGGGCTCGAATGGTACTGGCGCTGATGGTGGTAACGGTGGCAACGGTGGCCCGAATCCGACGGCGGGGCAGCAGGCTTCGGGGTCGGGTTCGAACTCGGACTCGGGCTCGGGTTCGCAGTCTGGGGCTTCGGGTTCTAGTTCGCAGGGGTCGAGCAACGGAACCAGCGGCCAGCAGACCGTGACCGGTACTGTGAAGGTTTTCCAGAATCGAGCCGAGGTTCTCGCTTATCAGCAGCGTGAGGATCCCAACCCCCATACTGCCGACGATCGACAATTTGCGATTCTGGTTCTCGACCAGCCAACTGAAGTGACAGCAAAGCTTGCAGGAAGTAATGAATCTGAGACACGCACTATTGACCATGTCGTGATTAACCCAAGTCTCCACAGCGACGGGGAAAGGGTAACGATTAGCTTCTCAGCTGACGAGAAGTACTGGCCGTCAGACACCGGCATTCCGTTCGGTCTCGCAGTTGAGGACGGCGCCAAGTACTAAGTAAGCGACAGCTGGGTGTCCGCAGCTAGTTATCCACAGCCGCCAAATTGTCCACAGAAACGGGCAATTCGGCGGCTTTTCTGCTGCCAATTTCCGCGGGGTCGACCATAACTAAAGGCACTAATTCCAATGCGTGAATTCCTGTAGCCCACCTCGGGGAGCGTGCCTAAACCAATGCCTAACTGGACTTACGATTCCGATGGCCTCATCCACGCGGCTTCGCAGAAACAAATCAAGCATCCTTGTGAATATGTCAGTGCCAAGTCAGAGCTGGATAATCTGCACGGGCACGTCGGAAGCGCAAATATTCGAGATGGATCCCTGCTCAGACTGGCGTACGGCACATACATCGAGTGCTCTCGCTGGAATGCGCTGTCAGCATTCGAACGTTTTCAACTGCAGATAAAGGCACTGGTCAAGCCAGGTTCCGGGACAATCATTACGGGTGAAGCAGCCGCTGCGTTGCATGGCATCCCGTTGCTTGTTCGAAATGCCACAATCGCGCTTGCCAATTCCGGCCTGCGCCGACCTGGCGGCGGATTGCGCCATGTCGGTGACAGAATCCTCGAACAAGACATCGTTCGCATTGGTGGGCGCTGCGTTACCGATGTGCCGAAAACCGTCATCGATATCTGCCGCACCGCCGAGTCCGAAAACGGGCCAGTCATCGTTGACACCGCACTGCGACAGTGGTGTGACCTCGAAGAACTGCACACCGTCCTCACAAATTACCCACGTTCGCCGGGTCCCCGCCGCGCCCGCGAGCTACTTCGAACTGCCAGCGCACACAGCGAAACCATCGGTGAGTCAATCACAAAGAAATGCATAATCGACTCAGGAATTGCCACGCTTTACGACGAAAAATGCGTGCTCATGCAGCAAGTCGAGTTCTATGACAGTGAAGGATTCATTGGGCGCGTCGATTTTTATGTGCCTCATCTGAATTTGATCATTGAGTTCGATGGGCTGACTAAGTATTCCGGTGGCGGGGTAGCAGCTACGGAGACTGTGCTTCTGAAAGAGCAAGCTCGCGAGAAGCGTCTGCGAAACCTCCACTTAGATGTACTCCGCTTCCAATGGTCACAGGTCATTAATGGGGACTGCGTGGAGGTCTTGCGACAGTTCGCTATTCGGCAGAGGCAGCGCATTCAGGCAGGTGGGTTGGTATTTTCGTCCGAAGTTGGGCGTTTTCGTCAAGCCACTGTCCCGTATAAAGATCGGCAGCTCCGTGAGTCCAGAATCCAGGAGCGTAAGCAGCGTTTGCAGCTTCTGGAAAATGCACCGGCCTCGCGCGACTCAGGCTAAGTTCAGCTGCTGACCTATTGCAATTGTGCTGACTTATGGCCAACTTTCCGCCACTTGTCGATGACTTTTCAGGACTTATGGCCACGCTGTTGGCCTGGCCCGCGCACTTATCGTAGGACTATTCACTTATGCGCAGGCTGTAGCGCATCGATGAGTGAATACCTCATCGATATGTCAGTGGAGGAGAAGGGAACCAGGGGTTAGGTAACACTTTTGCGCACTGAGCACTCGAAATGCGGACTACACGACCCGGGCGAGATCAAATATGCAGGCCAGCGCCACAGCCTCAGCCCCACCAGCCTCATCAGCCTCAGCGCTTGCCCGAACCCACCAGCCCCACCAGCCGCAACGCCAGCCCGAACTACTTCGACTTCGGATCGAAGCGCTCGAAGTTCTCCGCGCGGCCCTGTTTCAGTAGCTTGAACCAGCGGTAGAAGCCGCGGACATCGCGACGCTGGACCAGGAAGAACCAGCCGAAGCGCAGGAACTCCTGTGGCATGAGCTTGCGCATGCCGGGCTGGCTCATCAGGTAGCCGCGGTTGCGGTAGGTGAAGTAGCGCTTGAAGTCATTGGTCGGGTACTGCGTGTGCATCTTGCCGCCGAGAATGGGCACAAATTCACCCGAGCCGGAGGGGTGCAGGTAGGCCGTCGTCAAGCATGTGCCGAACCGGAGGCCGGAGCGGACTAGGCGGCGGTGGAATTCGACCTCGTCGCCGCGGATGAATAGGCGGTAGTCGGGAACGCCGAGCTGTTCCAGCGAGCGGGCGCTAAACAGCGCGCCGTTGAACAGGGATGCGATGCCGGGCAGGAGATCGTGGTTGCCGTCGATGGTCTCGAGGTCGCTAGGCAGTTCGAGCCCGGTAGCAGCCTTCTGATCTGCGAAATTGGTGAACCACTTCGTGCCCTCGGAGTCGCGTACTTCCGGGAGTTTGGGGTTGATGCCGCTTTCGAAAAGCTCCTCGCGATGACGGCGCCACACCAGCCCGCGGCGCAGGGGGAATGCCAGCTTGTTCGGGGCCTTAATGTCGCAGACCACCGGCGAGACAGCGTCGAGCTGGTGACGTCGCGCGCAGCTGTGCAGCGCCTTCAGCACGTAGGAGTCCTCCGGGCGCCCGTCATCATCGGCGCACCAAATCCACTCCGCGCCCAGCGACAGCGCAGTCAGCATACCCAGTGCGAAACCACCAGCGCCGCCCAGGTTCGTCTTGGAGCCGACGTAGTGAATCTCCGGCGCCGATCCGCTTTCCGACGACTGCTGCGCCGCCACCTGCTCGGCGAGTTCCTTGACCTTCGGGTCGTTGCCGTTGTCGACGATGATGAGCCACTTCGGCATGTGGGTCTGGCTGGCAACGATGGGAAGCGATTGACGCAGGTCCTCGATGCGGTTGTGAGTCACCACGATTGCGGCCGTTGCTGCTTCATCGTGCTTTGGGTGGTCAGCCGAGTTTTCGCTCACTTCGTTCTCCATCGGGGGAAGTACCGTTTATTACTGTTTTTATTGCTGTCTATCTTGCCATGTTGCTCCGGGTGGGCAATTCCAAGCATCCGTGCCGCCCCGCTAGTCGCCCGCCAGCCGCCCGCTCGGCCACGATGGGGAACCGCGCCCGGACTCCCGGCGAAGCTGCTACCGTCGCTGCGCGAGCACGCGGCGCACCTGGTCGGCGGCCTCTTTACCTTCGTAGGCTTCGACCACTTCGTCGACAAGCCCTGCCTGTCGAACCGTACCGTGATCAATCCACAGCGCCGTGTCGCACAGCTGCGCCAGGAACTCATTTGAGTGCGACGCAAACACCAGCAGACCGGAGCGGTCGACCAATTCGGTCAACTTCGTCCGGGCCTTCGCCATGAATGCGGCGTCGACGGCTCCGATGCCTTCGTCGAGAAGCAAAATCTCCGGCTCAATGGACGTGACCACGCCGAGCGCCAGTCGCACGCGCATACCGGTGGAGTAGGTGCGCAGTGGCATGTGCAGGTAGTCGCCGAGTTCGGTGAACTCTGCGATTTCGTCGAGCTTGGATTTCATCTGCTTGCGCGTCTGCCCCAGGAACAGACCGCGGATGATGATGTTTTCCAGACCTGAGATCTCCGGGTCCATGCCGACACCGAGGTCGAACACCGGAGCCACACGGCCGCGCACATCGGCGGCACCGCGCGTGGGCTCATAGATGCCCGACAGCAGTCGCAGCAGCGTGGACTTACCCGCGCCGTTGTGACCTACCAGGCCGACGCGGTCGCCCTCACGCAGGTGGATGTTGATGTCCTTCAGCGCCTCAATAACCACGACGTTGGAGTCATTGCGGCCAATCGCACCACCCGCGGCGCCGAGGAACGCCTTCTTCATCGACCGCGATTTGGCGTCGAAAATGGGGAAGTCAACGCACGCGTTGTAAGTATCAATGCTGACCATGCTTATCCCTTGCTAGTTCTATTCGCTTTACGACGGCCCTTGCGGCCTAAACCCAGTAGCTCACGCGGGAGCGCCACAGGCGCATAGCCCCGAGTGCCAGCAGCAGGCCGACTGCGGTGCAGGCGAGGACAATCCACCAGTGGTAGGTATCCACCGGCTCGCCGGTTAGCGGGGCACGGATGATTTCCAGGTAGTGGAACAGCGGGTTGATCTCTGCGATGCGTGCGCGTTCGGCGACGGCACCGCCCTGTTCCTCCAGCGTCTTGGTGGTCCACACAATCGGAGTCATGTAAAACACCAGCTGAATTAGGGAATCCAGCAGTGGTGCCACGTCGCGGTAGCGCGTAGCGATGATGCCGAAGAACATCGTCACCCACACACCGTTGACCACCAGCAGTGCCATCGCTGGGATGACTAGGAAGAAGTTCCAGCCCAAATCCGGACGGAAGACCAGCACGAGAATCAGCCAAATCACCATGTTGTGGGCCAGGAAAAGCAACTGACGCCACACCAGCCTGTAGACGTGAACACTCAGCGCACTGGGCAGCTGTTTGATGAGGCCTTCGTTTTCAATGAAGACGGTTGCGCCCTCGCGCACGCAGCCGGAGATGAATCCCCAGATGATCAGGCCAACGGTCACGTGTGGCAGGAAGAACGCCAGCTCCTGCTGGAACAGCAGCGAGTACAGCAGGCCGAGAGCGAGGGCCATGGCGCCGGTGGCAATGGTGATCCACAGTGGGCCAAGTGTGGAGCGGCGGTAGCGCTGCTTGATGTCCTGCCAGCCCAGCTGCAGCCACAGCTCGCGCTGGCCGAAGCCGATAGCTAGATCCCGCCAGGCAGCGCCCATGGTGCGGGAACGCGACTTGAAAGCCGGTGCCTCGCCTGTTGCGTCAGTTATGCGCGCAATGTTGCGACGGAGAGTTTCCTCCGTGCGGATAGCGGAGCCATTGCGCACAGTATTGGCCGGCTGGTCGGCTGCAGCTGCGGATTGGCGATCATTTTCTGCGTTAGTCACGTCTCCAAACTACTAGCTAGGGCGGTTTAGATTGAATACCGACGGCACCGGGCGAGCCATTATTCCACGTCGTGACGGCGAACAACCGTCGCGTGGGGTGGTCGTCCTTGGTGGTGACGTGGTGCTTCTGAGGCTGTTTCCACGGTTGGTTATGTGACCCTGGAAAACTTACATACAATCGCCGCTGTAACTGCTTTATGGCATGCAGCTGGTGCATATGGTTCACGCATCGGGAGTGCTTGCGCATGGCTACAGGCAAGAAAAGTTCGTCCAATTTTAAGCAACTACTAAAAAGGGATAAAGATTATCCTATAGGGGGTTGCTTCGATAGAATTGGTTCCAACTAAGATGTGCAATCGATACACGGTTCGGGGCATGGATGCTCGATTCGTGGGTGATTGCACAGTTAACTCTGAAATAGATATCGCAGCTTGAATTCGAAACCGGGAAAGGGTTTTCATGGCCTTCGATGTGCCGACAACCAGGGGTGCTTACTCGTCGCTTTCCGACGGGTGGACATACCTCAATGCGGGTCAACGCACCCAGGTACCCGAGCGTGTCCAGGCCGCGATGATTTCTGCATTTCGCAATGCCCAGAAGTCCCTTCCTGGTGAGACTGGGGCGGGGGCTCATGGCCAGTCGCGCAGCTCGGGCGTTCCCGCTGCAGCGGAGCTAACCGCCAGTGCGCGCCGGGCTTTTGCCGACCTCACTGGCGGCCCGGTCGCCGGCGTGGTGTTGGGATCTTCGCGTGAGGTGCTCATGGAGCAGTTCACGTCCGCAATGAGTCGACGCTTGACGCTCGGCTCTAACCTGGTGATTTCTCGCATTGGTTCGCAAGTTGTACACGCACCACTACGCCGGGCAGCCAATCTCTACGGAGCTCAAGTCCGCATTGCTGAGGCTGACTTGTCCTCGGGTACGTTGCCGTCCTGGCAGTTCGACGAGCTCGTAGACGAGCACACTCGCCTCGTTGTCGTCCCGGCCGCGGATCCGTTCATTGGCACCATTGCCCCGGTAGCTGACATTTCTCGGCGGGTGCATGAGTACTCCAACGCCTGGGTTTTGGTTGATGCCTCGGATATTGTCGCCTACCGCGATGTGTCGATGAGCAAGCTGGGCGCCGACATCATGCTGGTTGATGCCTCCGTGCTGGGCGGACCTGAGGTCGCAGCATTGGTGTTCAAGGATCCCGAGATGTTCGAGCGCATGACGTCGTTAAGCTATGTGCCGAATGTGCGCGGCGTCGAGCGGATCGAGGTTTCCCCGGTGTCGCCGGCATTGCTCGGCGGAGTGTCGGAATCGGTGCTGCACCTGGCATCGCTGGATAGCACGGCGAGGGGGTCACGTAGGCATCGCATTGAAACGGCGATGCCGCAGGTTTCTCGCTACTTGACGACGTTGTCGGAACGCCTGATTGCGGCGTTGATGACCCTGCCGCGGGTGTACATCATCGGCATGGATACCGAAGATGATTCTTTCGCGAGTGTGTCGCGGGCACAGCACATTCCGCGCGTTAGCTTCCTCGTCGATGGGGTGTCGGCGAAGGTAGTCGTGGACAGGCTGCTGGATAATGGTCTCGTGACCAGCATTGTTGATGCATATGAATCACCACTGCTGGAGGCCATGGGCATCGATGAGGCTGGAGGCGCCGTGGGAGTCGGCCTCCAGCCGTTCAATACGCCGCACGACATTGACCAGCTCGTGCGCGCAGTTGCCTCGCTCGGTTAGCTAGGCAGCCGGTTAACTAGACGGTCAGCACAATCTTGCCGCTGACCGCGCCACTGTCGAGCAGCTCGTGGGCCTTGGCTGCGTCACGCATATCCATGACCTCATGAATTTGAGGGGTGACGGTGCCGTCGGCAAGCATTGGCCAGATGGTGTCCTCTGTGGCGTTGACGATGCGAGCCTTGTCAGCGAGATCGCGGTAGCGCAGGCCGGTGGCGGTGATGGAGCCGCGCTTGCTCAGCAGGCGGCCGATGTTGAGCTCTCCCTTAACGCCGCCCTGCATGCCGATGATGACCAGGTGGCCGTCCTTCGCCAGGGCCTTGACGTTTCGGTCGAGGTATTTTGCGCCCATGATGTCCAGAATGACATTGGCACCGCCCTCAGCTGAGACAATCTCCTCGAAGTCCTCTTCCTTGTAATTGATGAGGATGTCGGCGCCGAGCTCCTTGCACTTAGCCAGCTTCTCCGCCGAACCGGCGGTGACTGCGACGCGAGCACCGAGCCGCTTGGCCATCTGAATAGCGAAAGTGCCGATGCCACCCGCGCCACCGTGGACCAGCAGCAGGTCGCCTTCCTTGAGGCCGGCAATCATCACGACATTCGAGAACACCGTGCAGGCAACCTCGACGATAGATGCGGCCTCGGTGAAGGAGTAGCCATGTGGTAGTGGGAGAATCTGGCCGGCCGGGACTGCGACCTTTTCGGCGTAAGCGCCACCGGAGAGAAGGCAGCAGACCTCGTCGCCGACTTTCCAGCCCTGGGAGTCGCCCTTGACCTCTTCAATGACACCCGCGCACTCCAGGCCGAGGGTGTCGGTCACGCCTTTCGGTGGCGGGTAGTGGCCAGCGGCCTGCAGCAGGTCAGCGCGGTTTACGCCAGCGGCTTTGACCTTGACCAGCACCTGCCCATCCTCGAGAGTCGGTTCCGGAGCATCGGCCCATTCCAGGGCGCGGGGGTTGGAAAGATCAGTCTGAATGATTGCCTTCATAGTCTTCAAAGGTAATGCAAAAACTGGTTATGCACGCGGTATTTCAAGCTCTTTTGCAATTAGCAAAAATAGTTATGTCTGTAGAGGTGGATGCTTGGGGTGTGGTTTCCGATGAAGGGCTTGCGAAAGGTGCTGGCAAGGGGTGTTATGAGGGCGTTTGCTGCCTTACGGCGGTATGCGGTTATGATGTTGGCGTTGGAAGTATGGCAGAGCGGCCGAATGCACTGGTCTTGAAAACCAGCGAGGGTCACACCTCCGGGGGTTCAAATCCCTCTACTTCCGCAGCTGGGAGCCCTCGGTAGATCTTCTACCGGGGGTTTCTCCATTTCTCCTAAAAGTTGGCGTATGTACTGAGGTCGGCGACGGATAGTTGGACCTTTGGGCGGTTTTCGTGGTTAACCCCGTTATGGGGTGGTCGGACGGGCATGTAATTGGGCTCTTTGGATACCCCTGAACAGCGTTACAGGGGGCAAGCTGGGGTGTTTTGTCGCGGGATGGAAAATGGGGTCAATTTCGGCAGCGGTGGGGAATAGCCATTTCAGGGCAGTGTGTATTTCTATAGTTAAAAGTATTCCAGCCGGCCCAAACCTGTAACGCATGTGCGGACGTGTGACTGGTGTGACCGATGTGGCGACATAGTTTTCGATTTTTAGGTTGATGTTCGAAAAATGGCTACTTGTTGCCGCCGTCGATAGGTGTCGTATTAACTATCGCCAAGTGAATCGCACGCCGATGCATCACGCGTGCATTCCTACTGGAGAACCCCCATGTTGGCCTACTCCGACCACAAGTCTTCGCATCGTTAAAAGGAGCCCGTGACAGATGGCAACTCGCACCGTACGTAACCGCAGCATTGCTCGCATTGCTGCACTCTCTCTAGCCGCAGGTATGACCTTTGCGGGATTCGGTAATACCGCACATGCTCAGGAACTGCCGAGCATTGATTCCATCACTCAGACCGTCACCGACGCCATTGGCGAAGTCACCGGTACTGGTTCCTCCAGCGCGACGCATAGCTGGAAGAACTCCAATGTGACGCGATCCGTTGAGGTCAATGGTGTCGCGGGTGCCGTCGTCAAGCCTGGCGATGTCGTGACCTTTACTCTGACCTACACGGACAACAACATCTGGGGTGCGAAGTCCTACATTCAGCGAATGACCGATGTCATTCCGGATGGCCTGCAGTACGTGGCCAACTCGGCGACGTACAAGGTCGGCGACGATGAGTGGGCGGATCCGAACGAGTCGGATAAGTGGCTGGAAATCGTTAACAACGGTGCGGTGGAGTTTAAGGCCGGCACCATCTTTCAGGCATGGGGCTCCCCGACCACGTCGACTGTGAGTTTCAAGTGGCAGTACCGCGTCACGGACGCGATTGCCGACGGTGCGTTGAATACGGGAACCGAAATCCACTTCAACCCAGGCGACAAGGTGGAGAAGCTGCATGACATGGGGCCGAAGCTCACTGTGAAGCGGGAGGCGCCGGCTCCGGGTATTCCGGGTATTCCGGATGTCCCAGGTGGCTCGCTGGGCTCCCCGAGCCTGCCGTCACCGGGCTTCCAGTCCCCGGGGCTGCCGTCGCCGGGCATTAACCGCTAAGTAATTCCAGCTTTTCCACCGCGCCTGTTTTCAGGTTTTCACAGAGAGTTTTCCCATCATGCGCAATATGCACTCCAAGAACATCGCGGCCTCTCGTCCGCGACGTCGCTCCCGTACCGCCATTGCCGCAGTTACCCTCGCAGCTGGCTTGACCTTCGGTTTCGGCGCTCCTGCCATGGCGCAGTCCCCGGGTCTGCCCTCGCCGAGTCTGAACTCGCCAGGACTTAATTCGCCTGGTCTGACCCTGCCGGGCTCGAGCGCCCCGAAGAAGAAGCTCGGCACCATCGGTGGCCCGGCATGGTCTGCTGATGTTTACTCGCAGATTATCCGCGGTAAGGAGGTCCGACCGGGTGACGAGGTCACGATCCGTATTGAGGTCGTCGGTGTCAACGGCAACGCCAAGCTGCGGGGAATCGGCCACAACATCCCGGCTGACTTTGAGCTCGTTCGTGTGACTCGCCAGTCGCAGGACAATATCCTCGGCGGCGGTATTTACACGCTGAAGGAGGGGGAGTACGTCAACACCGAGCGCAACGGTAATCGTCAGGTGCGCCTGTCCTGGACGGAGGGCGGCTTCCTCGGTGCCTTCAAGGACAACCCGACTGTCAGCAGTTCGAAGTCTGTCTCCGTTGACTTCACGTACCGGGCTCCGGACTACGAAGGTGAGTTCGACAACGGCGGCTACGCCCACGTGGGCGCGCTTTTGAGCCCCAACGAGAACTGGGTTGTCGGCGGCGAAAAGGTAGTCGTGAACAAGAATGCGAAGCCGTCGTGGTGGCCGTTCTAACGACTGTTCTAGGTCGCGATTAGCGGCAGTTCTCCAGGGATGAGTAAAAACTTCCCCAGATAGAGAGCGAATTACAGAACGTAAACCCCCGGTCGCATGCGGTCGGGGGTTTCGTGTGTCCGAAATCTGCCACAGGTAATTTTGCGGAGGTAATTTAATTGCTCCGACCAACGTGTACTGTGGCCTGAAACAATACGGGCAAATTGCCAAAACCGGTAAGCTCGGTCTTGCTGTAATACAAACCCAGCGTCATGCTGGCGGACGGTATTGAGGGAAAAGGTCGAACAATGGCAACGAATCGGAGCAACCACTCGGACGACTCGTTCGGTGAGTGGAGCATAAATCCGGGCACGTCAGATGATCAACCGTCCGCTGATACGCCGGCAAATGCGTGGAGCGCTGTGGATGGGTCACAGTGGGAGCAGCCTGAGGGGCAGACCCAGTATCTGCAGCAGCAGTATCCACAGTCCCAGCAGCCTGAACCATACCGCCCTGCCCCCTATGTTCCAGGTCCGCAAGCTGGTCCGGCTGCTGCGCCGCGCAATGACAACAAGGGGCTGACCATCGCGGTTATTGTCCTGGCACTCGTTGCGGTCGCTCTCTTCGTCGGCGCAATGGCTTACTTCTACTTCTCCGATTCGAAGGGAGTGAATTCGGCCGGCAGCAACTCGCCCCAGTCGGTTCAGTCCGCTAGTGCTGAGGATTCCTCCACGTCGTCGACTGCTGAGCAGAAGCGTCGCGCTGAAGGGTTCCAGCCGCCATCGAATTGGCGCCACTGCTCCGGCTCAGGCGATCCGGGTGATTTGAACTTGGTATATGCAGAAGATGTCGGCGGTAACACGACGACCTGTCAGTTTGCCACCAACGTCCGCAATTCCTTCGTTGAGCAGTATCAACTTACGAAGAAGCTCAACGGTACTGTCACCGCTAGCAGCCCAACAACAGGCAAGACATACAGCATGACCTGCCGCGATAACGGTGAGGTTGTCACTTGTACCGGCGGTACGAATGCGACGGTGCACATTGTCTAAACGTCTCCGAGTAGCTCTGGCCGCAACCGCCGTCGTCACGCTCGGCCTTAGCGCCTGCACCATCGGCACCGACTCGGCGGACATGCCGTCGCCGACGCTATCCAATCCGCTTGACGACGGCCCCGGCGGAGCATCCTCCGACGGGAAAGTTGTGCCCGGTGAGATGCCTCGCGAAGTTGTCGAGGCAGTGAAGTCCGCGCAAAAGGAACTCGGTGGTCTGGCCGGCGCCGCTCTGGCAACGCCGGATAAGGATTCCGAAGTGGTTGCCACAGGTGACTTCAAAACGGGTCCGGCCTGGTCTACCTCCAAGGTGCCGATTGCGGTGGCTTATGTGCGCCAATCGGGCGTGGATTCCCTGGTCGAAGCCGCAATCACGGTTTCCGATAACGATGCGGCTGAGTCCATGTGGTACTCCCTGGGCGATGACGCGACCGCGGGCGCGACCACCGACGAGATTCTCCGAGAGGGCCACGACACCCGCACCGTCATGGGCACTGACCGCATCCGTGCGGAATACACCGTCTTCGGGCAGACGCAGTGGGATTTGCGCGACCAGGCTATTTTCGGCGCCAATTTGCAGTGCATCGAGGCGGGCCCAAAGGTCGCTGACCTCATGGGACAGATTGCCGACGAGCAGTCCTACGGCCTCGGACGCATCCGCGGTGCCCACTTCAAGGGTGGGTGGGGCCCAGATGATGAAGGTGTCTACCTTGTGCGGCAGTTCGGCTATCTGCCGGGCAAGAAGCCGGGCACCTTCGTTGGTGTCGCTATCGCAGCTCAGCCTGACGACGGCACCTATGAGACCGGCCAGCAAATGCTTGACCGCATCGCAAAGGCGATTGAGCGCAGCGGTGGCGCGACCACCGGCCGCGCCGGTAGCTGCTAGCTGAGCGATAGCTGTTAGCGCTCAATTCCTAGCGCAGCCAGCAGCTGCGAGGTCTCTTCCTCAGTAGTGATGGTGATGCGAGCACCTTCGCCGGCAAAGCAGCGGATGAGAATGTTGCGCTGCGCCAGGAAGTCACCGAGATCCGTGGTGGTGGCCACCGAGACGTCGTCAAGCAAAGAGAGATCCGCAATCCGACCCTCGTCAATCCAAATGAAGTTGGCCTGCGAGTTCGGCAGCACCGTCTCGCGGCCGGTGGCGGCGTTGATGGCCTCTGTGACGGCGACGCGCTGTGCGCGGACCTCAGCAATGCGGGCGGTGAGCTCTTCCTGTGCGTCGAGCGAGGTGAGCGCGGCAATCTGCGCGAGAGTGTTTACGGAGAAGGGGATAGCGACCTTATTCACGGCCTCCACAAGCTTCTCCGGGCCGAACATGTAGCCCACACGAAGCCCGGCCAAACCGTAGACCTTGGAGAATGTGCGCAGGCCAACCAGGTTGGGGTAGGTATCCAGCAGCTCATGCGCCAACGGGGTAGCAGCATGAGTGGCCTCGTCCACCAGCTCGATGTACGCCTCGTCGAGAGCGACCACAACATCGCCCGGAACCTGCGCCATAAACTCCGCGAATGCCTCGCGAGTGATGGTCGTGCCCGTCGGGTTATTGGGATTACAGACGAAAACCAGGCGCGTGCGGTCGGTGATAGCCGCAGCCATTGCCGAAAGATCATTGCGACCCTGCGCATCCAGCGGCACCGGCACCGGAGTAGCCCCGGCGACGCGAGCGAGAATGGGGTAGGCCTCGAAGCTGCGCCACGGGAACACGACCTCATCCCCATCCGCACAGGTGGCCTGCACGAGCTGCAGGCACAGAGCGGAGGAGCCGCAGCCGACCGCGACCTGCTCCAGGGGCAGACCCAGATGCTCGCCGAGCTTAATGCGCAGGTCAACCGCGCCCATGTCCGGGTAGCGGTTCGGGCTGGTGGTTGGGTCAGCGATGGTCTGCGAGATGGCCTCCACCACCGAGGGCAGTGGCGGTTGGGTCATTTCATTGGACGCGATCTTCAGCGCGCCGGGCACAGCCTTGCCCGGGACATAGGCCGGAACCTGCTCGAGGTCGGCACGGGTTTTGGGCTGAACTGAAGATGCATCGTTGGTCATAGGCCTAACTGTAGAACATGGCCCGGATTGGGCAGTACAGAATCCCCGCAAAATCCCAAGGTGTGGTCGCTATTTGTGGCGCCGTATTTGGTGGCTCCGCGGGTGTTTTGCTTTTCAATTCTTGTGTTCTGTAGGATTGGCTGCGGTTATTTGGTCTCGTCCACGCAATGGCGAACAGCTTTGCTGAAGCGGGATCGATGCCAGTGGTTTTGGAGGCGTGCCAGAGCGGCCGAATGGGGCTCCCTGCTAAGGAGTTGCCTGTCTTGCGACGGGCCGGAGGTTCGAATCCTCTCGCCTCCGCCACACGCGCCCGTAGCTCAACGGATAGAGCATCTGACTACGGATCAGAAGGTTAGGGGTTCGAATCCCTTCGGGCGCACCATGTAGACCCGCACCGTGGAGGTGCGGGTCTTTTTGTTTTATTACCTGGCAGTGCAGCGCGAGCCGGGGCATTGCGGGGCGGGGCAGCGCGGTCCTTCACTTGTGGCCAGGGTTCGGTCACTTATCGATGGTTTCTCGTGACCTGTCGATGGTTTTGCGCCACTTATGCGCACGCTGTGGGTGCTACGTGTGCACTTGTCGATGCACTGTTCACTTGTGGCCAGGCTATAGCGAATCGATGGGTGAACTATGCATCGATAAGACAACGAACCAGCTCCCTTGCTTCAGCAACGCGCAGCAACAGGTAGCAAAGCGCAGCAACAGGCACCAACCCGGACCTGCCGACCGACTCGCCACCTCTCTGAGCCGCCACGGCCGTACCTCCAACACCCCCGCGCAGCCTTTGCCCGACCGAATCCGATTAGCCTGGCCTTGTACTTGGTCAATCGGGGCTTCCGCCCCGCGCCGCCTCCGCCCCGCGCCGTCCCGCGCCGCCTCGCGCACCGGGGGACATTTTCCTATCCTGAACAGTTGCAATAGACTTAGACCCCGGTTGCCCTCCCCGTATTTCGATAGGAGCCTTGATGGACGCCCGTCTAGCCGTTCGCCGTAAGCCCGAGTTCCGCAATGAGGAAGCTACGCTGCTGTCCTCGATCGGCCAGGACGGCGAGGTGGCAATCTACTATCTCTACGATGCTTTCGATGCGACGGAGGAGGATCTTGTCGCGCTGCGTGAGTCGGTAGTTGCTGATTCGCGTGTCGACGAGCTGGTCGAGCTCCCGGCCCCCGCCGAGCTGGGGAACTACCTTGCTGTCGAGCCGCTGCCTGGCCAGTACGACCAGCGTGCCGATGCCGCCGAGCAGGCCCTGCGCCTGCTCCGCCCGGAAACGCAGGCGCAGATCACCTCGGCAACGCTGTATGTTTTCGATGCTCCGGTGAATGACGCCGTGCGCTCCTTCCTCATCAACCCGGTCGAATCGGGGGAGAAGAACCTGAGCGTCCTGCGCCGTCCGAGCATGGGCGAGATTGAGCCGCTGAAGGAGTACCCGGGCTTCACCGAGCTGGATGACGAAGGCCTGGCCGAGCTGCTCGCAGCCGACGGCATGGCCATGTCGCTGGCTGACCTGAAGACCATCCAGGATTACTTCCGCTCCGAGGGCCGCACTCCGACCGAGGTAGAGCTGTCCGCGCTGGATACCTACTGGTCGGACCACTGCCGCCACACCACCTTCAACACCGAGCTGACCTCCATCGAGAACAACGAGCCGCGCTTTGCCGCGCAGTTGGATCGCGCGCTGCGTCGCTACGACGAGCTGCGTGAGCTCAACGGCCGCACCCACAAGCCACGCTCCTTGATGGACATGGGCACCATCATGGGCCGCGAACTGCGTCGCACGGGTGTCATGGATGACCAGGAAGTCTCCGAAGAAATCAACGCCTGCTCCGTCTATGTCGACGTCGAGGGCGATGACCGCAAGTGGCTCCTCATGTTCAAGAACGAGACCCACAACCACCCGACCGAAATCGAGCCATTCGGTGGTGCCTCCACCTGTCTCGGTGGCGCTATCCGCGACCCGCTGTCGGGTCGCTCCTGGGTCTACCAGGCCATGCGTCTGTCCGGCGCAGGTGACATCAACACTCCGCGCGAGCAGACCCTCGAGGGCAAGCTGCCGCAGCGCGATATTTCCTCCCGCGCCGCAGCCGGCTACTCCTCCTACGGCAACCAGATCGGTCTGGCCACCACTGGTGTGCGCGAGCTGGTCCACCCGGGATACGTCGCTAAGCGAATGGAACTCGGTGCCGTCGTCGCCGCTGCCCCGGCAGACAACGTCAAGCGCCTCGAACCTGCGCCGGGCGATGTGGTGATCATGCTCGGTGGCCGCACCGGCCGTGACGGCGTCGGCGGTGCGACCGGCTCGTCCAAGGCTCACGATGAGGACTCGCTGGGCCGCTCCGGTGCCGAGGTGCAGAAGGGTAACCCGGTCAACGAGCGCAAGATTCAGCGCCTGTTCCGCCGCGAGGACGTCGCCACCAAGATTGTCCGCTGTAATGACTTTGGTGCAGGTGGCGTGTCCGTTGCGGTCGGTGAGCTGGCTGACTCCATCGACATTCACCTCGAGCGCGTGCCGCTGAAGTACGCCGGTCTGAATGCCCGCGAAATCGCGATTTCCGAGTCCCAGGAGCGCATGGCGCTGGTCGTGCGCCCGGAGGACGCCGACTTCATCATCGCCGCCGCTGCCGAGGAGAACATTGAGGCAGTCGCGCTGGCAGACATCACCGACACCGGTCGGCTGCGCATGTTCATGGGCGACGAGGTCGTGTTCGACCTCTCCCGTGAGTTCATCGACACCAACGGCGCCGACCGCGCCCAGAACGTCGAGATGGTTGCTGCGGAGGGCGGCGTCGTAAAGCAGGCTCCGACGAGCGTACTGGAGTCGCTGCGTGCGGCGACGGCGGGCTCCCAGGAGGGCATGATCGAGCAGTTCGACTCGACCGTCGGCCGCTCCACCGTGCTCATGCCGTACGGCGGTGCGACGCAGAAGACCGACGAGCAGGCGTCGATCCAGACGCTGCCGGTCGATGGCGGCACGAGCACCGCGTCCATCATGACCTGGGGTTACTCGCCATCGCTTGCCGACGAGTCCCCGTACCTCATGGGTTCCTACTCCGTCGTGGAGGCACTGGCTAAGCTCGCAGCGGCCGGTGGCGATCCGCGCGGTGCCTGGCTGAGTGTGCAGGAGTACTTCCAGCGCCTGGACCAGGATCCGAAGCGGTGGGGCGAGGTCGCGCAGGCTCTGCTTGGCCTGCTGGAGGCTCAGGATGGCTTCCAGGTTGCGGCTATTGGCGGTAAGGACTCCATGTCCGGCACTTACGGCGAGGACCTGCACGTGCCGGCGACCCTGGTGACCTTTGCGGTCGCTGCAATGGACGAGACCGACGCTGTCTCTGCCGCAATCCCGGCCGGTAACTTCGACCTCTACCTGTTTGCGCACAAGCCGCTCGAGTCCGGGGAACCGAACTACGAGCAGCTCAACGAACTGTTTGCTGCCGTGCGGGAGCTGCGCCCGGCTGCGGCCTCGGCTGTTACTAACGCGGATCTGGCTGCGACCCTGGTCAACATGGCTGTGGGCAATGGCGTGGGCCTGGAGGCATCCCTTCCGGAGGCTCCGCTGGGTTCCATTGTGGTGGCTGTTCCGGCTGGTCAGGATGTTGAGGGTGCTGTTGAGGGTGCTGTGAAGATCGGTGCCACCGACGAGTCGGGCACGCTGCGCTTCGGTGAGGAGTCCTTCACTGTCGCCGAGGCTCTGGAGGCAATGGAGTCCGGTTACCGTGAGGTCTTCCCGCTCAATGACTACGAGGGCGAGGCCCTGCCGGAGTTCGCTAACCAGGTCAGCGAGACCAAGACTGACCTGCAGAGCCCGGGCAAGAAGGATGTCCACGTGTTGCTGCCGGTCTTCCCGGGTACCAACTCCGAGTACGACATGGCCGAGGCATTCGTCGCTGCTGGCGCTACCTACGAGTTCCACGTAATCCGCAACCTGACCCCGGCAATGCTGGCGGAGGACACGAAGGCGTTCATCGAGAAGCTTCAGGACTCCGACATCCTGGCATTCTCCGGTGGCTTCTCCCTGGGTGATGAGCCGGACGGGTCCGCCAAGTTCATCGCCGCGTTCCTGCGTTCCGACGATGTCGCAGCCGCCGTCAAGGAGTTCGTGGCCGACAACGGTCTTGTGCTCGGTATTTGTAACGGTTTCCAGGCGCTGGTCAAGTCCGGCTTCCTGCCGTACGGCGACCCTGCGCAGCTCCGCGAGGACTCGCCGACCCTGGCCCACAACCGCCAGCTGCGTCACGTTTCCCGCATCGCTACTACTCGCGTCGCGACCGTGAATTCCCCGTGGCTGCGTGGTTTCGAGCCAGGCCAGACCCACCTCATGCCGGTTTCTCACGGTGAGGGCCGTTTCGTGGTTTCCGAGGACGAGGCCCGCCGCCTGTTCGAGGCCGGTCAGGTCGCTTTCCAGTACGTCGATGCCGACGGCGATGCCGAGGGCGTGCCGACGATGACAGCGCCAGCCAACCCGAACGGTTCCTCCTACGCCATTGAGGGCATTGTCAGTGCTGACGGCAGGATTCTGGGCAAGATGGGCCACCCGGAGCGTTTCCGCGAAGGCCTGATGCGCAACATTCCGGGCATTGGTGAGCAGGACATCTTTGGCAACGCTGTCCGCTGGGTCCGCGGCGAGTAGTTCCTCGGTTTCTTCGTTACCTCGGTCAGGGGTACCTCGGTCGGTCCTGTTCGGATAGGCCGGGGTAACCGCTACGAAACCTGTTGTTAATGTGCAACGAATATGTACTTGAATAAGTGCCGAAAAGGTTGCTTGAACAGGCGATTTTGTAAAACTTAGCAGGATGAGTAAAGTATCTATTCGTTGCAGGGGCCGAGGGGATTACCCCAGAGTCGCTGAATAACAACAAAATGCGCCCGTAGCTCAACGGATAGAGCATCTGACTACGGATCAGAAGGTTAGGGGTTCGAATCCCTTCGGGCGCACAATGCAGACCCGCGCCGATAAGGTGCGGGTCTTTTTGTCTGCCTGACTTATCGATGGTTTTCGGGGTTAAGTAAAGAAAAGTGTGTCTTTTCC
>NZ_KV787356.1:0-77491 GCF_001807075.1 Corynebacterium sp. HMSC14B06
CCGTCGAGGTCGACGAACCGTTGCTCGAGGTTTCCACCGACAAGGTCGACACCGAAATTCCTTCCCCAGTCGCAGGCACCCTGCTCGAGGTCCTCTACGACGAAGACGACACCGTTGACGTCGGCGAGGTCATCGCTCGCGTTGGCAGTGGCCAGCCAAAGAAGGCTGCACCGAAGAAGGAAGCTCCAAAGGCTGAATCCAAGCCGGAGCCAAAGAAGGAAGAGCCAAAGGCAGAGTCCAAGCCGGAGCCAAAGAAGGAAGAGCCGAAGAAGGAGACTCCGAAGGCTGAGGCTCCGAAGGCTGAATCCAAGCCTTCCGCTAACAAGGACGTTCCTTACGTCACCCCGCTGGTCCGCAAGCTGGCTGACAAGCACGGCGTTGACCTGACTAAGGTCGAGGGCTCTGGAATCGGCGGCCGCATTCGTAAGCAGGATGTTCTGCGCGCTGCCGAGGGCGGCCAGGAGACTACTGCTGAGTCCGGCTCCAACTGGTCCACCAAGGGCGTTCGCCCTGAGCTCGCTGAGCTGCGCGGCACCACCCAGCGTGTCAACCGCATCCGCGAGATCACCGCTGCCAAGACCCTCGAGTCTCTGCAGACTTCCGCACAGCTGACCCAGGTCCACGAGGCCGATATGACTGCCATCTGGGATTTGCGCGCTACTAAGAAGGCTGAGTTCGAGAAGAAGCACGGCGCAAAGCTGACCTTCCTGCCATTCTTTGCAAAGGCAATCGTTGAGGCTCTGGTCAGCCACCCGAACGTCAACGCTTCCTGGAACGAAGAGACCAAGGAGATTACCTACCACGAGCAGGTCAACCTGGGTATCGCTGTCGATACCGAGCGTGGTTTGCTCTCCCCGGTCATCCACAACGCTCAGGATATGTCCCTGCCGGAGCTGGCTGCTGCTATTGCGGACATCGCAGACCGCGCTCGCAACAACAAGCTGACCCCGAACGACCTGTCCGGCGGCACCTTCACCATTACCAACATCGGCTCCGAGGGCGCTCTGACCGACACTCCGATTCTGGTTCCGCCGCAGGCCGCAATGGTCGGCACCGGCGCGATTAAGAAGCGCGCAGTAGTCGTCACCGAGAATGAGGCAGATGCCATTGGTATTCGCGCCATGGTCTTCCTGCCAATTACCTACGATCACCGCCTGATCGACGGCGCTGATGCAGGTCGCTTCATGACGACCGTTGTTGACCGCCTCGAGGTTGCTAACTTCGAATCGGATCTGCAGCTCTAAGCAGCTTGCTCCCCTCCTGGGGTAGTAGCGCCGCGGGAATCTAGCTGGCTTGCTAGCAGGAGGTTCTGCCTCTTCCCTGCCCGCGTTAGTCGCACTTTGCGGCTGACGCGGGTATTTCTTTTGCCGCATTCGTCCCGCAGTTGAACCTAATCAGCGATTCCTTCAAATGCGCAGGCCCCCTATTCTTGGCTAGTGCTCAGATTTCACGTAGCCACACATAGCTAGCAAAGGCTCCATCGGCACAAAGAATTAACGTGCTGTTATTGCGCCGTTAAGCCATTAGCAGACAGCGGGAGGGTCGAACCGAAAGCAAAGCTGCAAGTAGCAAATGCGCATACTTTTTGTCCTGCCGAAATGCGAGAACACCACACACCCCCGCACACAGTTCCGGCTATCGCTTTCAGCTACACCGACGAGAGCTGAAGATAGCGATAATTAAATTCATTATTTGTTAACCTCGCCGTCACCTAGTTAGCAATTAGCCTTTACCAATCTAAGAAATCATTAGACAGCAGGCTTCTTTGGCGTGCCTATTTTTGCTCTCTGTACGTAACTTAGAAAGGTGGAGCATGTCCTCGGCTCCAGCGAATACTAGTTCGTCGACCGGGACCACATCATCTGAGCAATCGAGCTCCTCAGATAAGTGGTGGCACCTCTTCTTCGGCGGGCTTCTCGCAATCAACATCGTAATTTTTGTCTTCTGGGCTTATGACTTTGTGGGCCCGCAGGCAAATACGGCAATCCTTCTGATTACCATCGCGTTCGCCGTCTTCATGGCGTTCAACATCGGCGGTAACGACGTTGCTAACTCCTTCGGTACTTCAGTCGGTGCCGGCACCCTGAGCATGAAGCAGGCGCTTGTTGTCGCTTCAGTCTTTGAGGTTTCGGGCGCCGTCCTCGCTGGTGGCGAGGTTACTGACACCGTCCGTTCCGGCATTGTGGACCTGAACGCAATCCACGGTTTGGACCCGATGGAGTTCGCCTTCATCATGATGTCCGCGCTTCTCGGCGCGGCAGTGTGGCTCCTCGTTGCCACCCGCATGGGTTGGCCAGTCTCCACTACCCACTCCATCGTCGGCGGTATCGTCGGTGCCGCACTGACGGTCGGTTTCATCACCGGCAAGGGTGGCTGGAGCATGGTCCAGTGGGATCAGATTGGTCAGATCGCCGTTTCCTGGGTCCTCTCTCCGCTCCTCGGCGGTTTGGTCGCGTTCCTCCTGTTCGGCGGCATTAAGAACTCGATTCTCGTCTACAACGACAAGGCTTCCAAGCAGCTGCAGGCCATCCACCAGGAAAAGGCGGACCTCAAGGCGCAGCACCGCGACGACTTCGAAAAGCTCCCTGAGCACGATCAGATCTCGTACACCAACGCGATGCTTCGCGACGCTACGACGATGCGTGACAACGACTGGACTCCGGATGACCTGGAGTCTGAGTACTTCCGCAAGCTCGTCCACATCGAATCCAAGGTTGATGATGTCCGCGCTCACCGTGCGCTGGAAGCTTGGGTTCCGGGTCTAGCAGCCCTGGGCTCTATTGTCATCTCCGCGATGATGCTGTTCAAGGGTCTGAAGAACCTTCACCTAGGGCTTTCCAGCCTGGACAACTTCCTGATTATGGGCATGATCGCCACCGCAGTGTGGCTTGCCGTTTACATCTTCGCGCGTACTTTGAAGCGTCAGGATTTGGATCGTTCCACCTTCCTGCTGTTCAGCTGGATGCAGGTCTTCACCGCTGCTGCGTTCGCTTTCTCCCACGGCTCGAACGACATCGCTAACGCGCTTGGCCCGTTCGTGGCAATTCTGGATGTTCTCCGTACCAACGAGATCTCTTCCGAGTCCGGCGTCCCGCTGGCAGTCATGACCACCATGGGTGTCGCTCTCATCTCCGGTCTGTGGTTTATCGGCCGCTTCGTTATCAAGACCGTCGGATCCGGCCTGACTGAGATTCACCCAGCATCGGGTTTTGCCGCAGAGCTTTCCGCTGCTGTGGTCGTTATGATTGCTTCCCTGCTGGGTCTGCCGGTTTCCTCCACCCACATTCTGATTGGTGCCGTTCTCGGTGTCGGTATCGTTAACCGTGCCGCTAACTGGAACCTGATGAAGCCGATTGGTTTGGCCTGGGTTATTACCCTTCCGGCCGCTGCAGGTATCTCGGCAATCACCGTTTCCATCCTCCGCGTCGTCTTCGGCTAAGCCCACAAAAGCACGCCACTTTTACCCCGGCGGTCACTTTCTAGTGACCACCGGGGTATTTTTACGTCTGGCGCTATCCAAGTAAGTTTGGCGCTATCCAAGTAACAAGTAATCTGAGGCCTACAGAATTTCGGCGTATCCTATAGGCCACCATGACTGCCCCAAGAAAACCTTTTACTCGCGCAGATAAATCCATTCGGGAATCAAGCTCCGACATCGAGATTCAACATCTCGGCCTTGTCGACTACGAAGAGACCTGGCACCTACAGGCAGACCTTGCTGCCAAGCGTGCGAAAGACCTAATTCCAGATCAGGTTCTCGTGCTTGAGCACCCGAGTCTTTACACAGCAGGAAAGCGCACCCAGCCGGAGGACCGTCCTACCAATGGGTTGCCGGTCGTCGATGTCGACCGCGGTGGCCGCATCACCTGGCACGGCCCGGGCCAGCTTGTGATGTATCCCATCATCAAGCTCGCTCAGCCGGTCGATGTGGTGGACTACGTCCGCAGACTGGAAGAAGCCCTCATTCAAACCGTTCGCCGAGCCGGCATCGCGGCTGCTGGCCGCATCGATGGCCGCTCGGGGGTATGGGTTCCCGCATCAAACGGACTGAGCGACCGAAAGATTGCGGCACTGGGAATCCGCGTGACCCATGGTGTAACCATGCACGGACTCAGTCTGAACTGCGACAACTCTATGGAGTTCTACAACTACATCATCCCGTGTGGCATCTCCGACGCTGGAGTGACCACCCTATCCCGGGAGCTTGACCGAGATGTTAGCGTGTCAGAGATGACAGAGTCGCTTCTGGCAGATTTGCAAGATGCTTTGGAAGGCCGTTTGACCGTTGCCGACCATTCCTTCGGCTCCGCGCCCGACCCCACGAAGGACCTGCCACACCGGGTGAAGCACAACTCCACCACCGGCATATTCGAGTACTCATCAACAAAAGAGTAGGATGAAACTGTGACTGTTAAGCCAGAAGGACGTAAGTTACTGCGCGTCGAGGCACGAAATGCCGAGACCCCTATCGAGAACAAGCCCCGGTGGATTCGCAACCAGGTTCGTCCGGGCCCCAGCTACAAGGACATGAAAAACCGTGTCTCGGGTGCCTCTTTGCACACGGTCTGTCAGGAGGCTGGCTGCCCGAACATTCACGAATGTTGGGAAGACCGCGAGGCCACCTTCCTCATCGGCGGCGATAAGTGCACCCGCCGCTGCGACTTCTGCCAGATTAACTCAGCCAAGCCCGACCCATTGGATAAGGATGAGCCGCGTCGTGTTGCGGAATCCGTCCGCGAGATGGGTCTTCGTTACGCCACTATCACCGGTGTCGCCCGCGACGATCTGCCCGACGGTGCATCCTGGCTCTACGCTGAGACCTGCCGTCAGATCCACGAACTCAACCCGAATACCGGAGTCGAGCTCCTTGTCGATGACTTCCGTGGCGACGAATCTGCAGCACAGCAGGTATTCGACGCCAAGCCCGAGGTTTTCGCCCACAACGTGGAAACGGTGCCGCGTATCTTCAAGCGCATCCGTCCCGCATTCCGCTACGAGCGTTCCTTGGAACTCATCACTCGCGCTCGCGAAGCTGGGCTAGTTACCAAGTCCAACCTCATCCTGGGCATGGGCGAATCCTACGACGAGATCATCTCCGCTATGCAAGATTTGCACGATGCCGGCTGCGATATTCTGACAATCACTCAGTACCTCCGCCCCACTCCACTGCACCATCCAATTGAACGTTGGGTTAAGCCGGAGGAGTTCGTCAAACTCTCCAAGACCGCTGAAGAGATGGGCTTTGCCGGCGTCATGTCCGGCCCGCTGGTCCGCTCTTCCTACCGCGCTGGACGGCTCTACGCCCGCGCACTGGCGCACCGCGGTCAGGAGCTGCCTGCGCATCTGTCCGCGCTTGCCGACGAAAACGACAACAACCTCGCACTTCAGGAAGCCTCGACTCTGCTTGACCGCTATGGCGCATCGGAGGATACGCCAGTCACTTCGGCTATTCCGGCTTCCTAGAGGCTGACGGCCGCAGCGCCGTCGTAAAGCGAAACGGCGCTACGGCGCGGTCTATTGCCTAAAACTACATCGCATGCCCTAAAGTTGGTGATTATGGCGACCAATGATGCGAAAGAAATGAAGAAGGCGAACCGCGCCGCCAAGCGCGCTCAGCGTAAGCAGACTCGTAGCCAGATGTGGCAGGCGTTTAAGCTGCAGCGCTCGCGGGACAACAAGCTCGTGCCTTACATGGCGCTGGGCTTCTTCGGTCCAATTATCCTGCTGTTACTGCTTGGTCTGCTCATTGGTGGAGTCTGGCCCTGGATTCTGACGATTATTGGTATCTCGATCGGCTTTATGGTCGCGATGTACATCTTCTCTAAGCGTCTTGAGGCGTCCTTCTACACAGAGGCGGAAGGCCAGGCCGGCGCTGCAGCGTGGACGCTGGACAATATGCGTCAGGGCGTTGGCTATGTCTGGCACGTCAAGACCGGTGTTGTCGCTAATCAGCACATGGATGCTGTTCACCGTGTTATTGGTAACGCCGGTGTTGTGCTGGTCGGTGAAGGTGATCCGAACCGCGTCAAGCAGATGATTGCTCGTGAGAAGAAGTCGCTGGCACGCATTGCGGGCGAAGCGCCGATTTACGACATGATTGCTGGTAGCGACGAGGGCCAGGTCCCGCCGAAGAAGCTGCAGCGCGAACTCATGCGTTTGCCGCGCAACCTGAATAAGGATCAGGCCAACGCTCTGAATGAGCGCATCCAGTCGATGGACCGTATTCGCGATGCGCGCGCGAACATGCCCAAGGGGCCAATGCCGAAGGGCGCTAACCCACAGGCCGGCATGAACCGTCGTGCGCGCCGTGCCGCCAATCGCGGCAAGAAGCACTAGAGGTTTTAGCTAGGTTTCACCAGGGTCGGTTGCTCGGGCAACCCGCCGAGGGGCAATCTAGGTTGAAGCAGAAAAAAGGGGCTTTCGGGCCCCCTTTTTTTTGTGCTTTAAAGCTTTAAAACGATGCCTAAAGCCATGTCTTCACACACAGTTATTGATGTCTTGTTGAAGTGATTGCTCTCACTTATCACGCTGTCAGCAAAGGTCGTATCCTTGCTGGAAACAATGCTTAATGAAGATTACTGCTAGTTGTGCCACCATGGGATATGTGCAACTCTTGGCTGAAAATGAACTCTTAGCGCTTCTAGTGATTTTGTTTCTTGGCCTGGCAATTGGCCAGATCAAGATCTTCGGCTTCAAGCTTGGCGTGGCTGCCGTCCTCTTCGTCGGCCTTATCCTCGCGACTATTGAGCCGGAAATTCAAATCTCCCCGTTGATTTACATCGTGGGCCTGGCATTATTCGTCTACACCATCGGGTTGGAGGCGGGCCCCGAGTTCTTCAGCTCGTTACGCTCGCGCGGTATCAAGCACAACCTGTTCGGCATTGGTGTGCTCGCAGTTGTCACTATCGAGTCTTTCTTGCTGATCAAGTTTTTGCCTATCGACCCGGTGGAGGGCGCAGGCGCCTTCACAGGCGCCCTGACCAACACCCCGGCTATGGCCGCAATCGTCGATGCTCTTCCTAGCCTCATTTCGGATAAGGGCGAGCTGGCCGCTGCCCACGATATGCCGGTGATTGGTTACTCCCTGGCCTACCCAATCGGCGTGCTGGCAGTGATTGCCTCTATCGGTATTATGTCGAAGGTCTTCCGCGTCGATCACGACCAGGAAGCTATTGACGCAGGTGTCGCCGCGCTTCCGCTACATACTCGGGACATCAAGATTCTCAAGGACGACCTGCCTTCCATCACTGACCTTCCGTCGAAGTTCGGTTTGGACATCACGGTTTCGCGCATTGAGTACAAGGGCCACCTCTACATTCCGTCTCCGGGTGACACTGTCTCCGTCGGCGATATTATTTCCGTCGTCGGTACAGAGGAAGAAATTGCTCGTGCCGCCGAGTACATTGGCGAGCTTATGCCGGGTGATCCGACACACGACGGTCGCCTGGACTTCCGTCGCATCTTCGTCTCTGCATCTGACGTGGTCGGTGTACCCATTGCGGAACTTCAGACTCGCATGGACGGCATAATCATTACGCGTATTCGCCGCGGCGACCACGACATCGTCGCAGAGCCAAACATGCGCCTAGAGCTTGGTGATCGCGTCCGCGTGGTTGCACCGCCAGAGAAAATCAAGGACGCAACAAAGTTCTTCGGCGACTCCTACAAGAAGCTTTCCGACGTCAACCTCTTGCCCCTCACCCTTGGGCTTACGCTGGGTGTCTTGGTGGGTCTCATCAAGATTCCGCTTCCGGGCGGCAGCTCGCTCGCCCTGGGGTCCGCTGGTGGTCCACTGGTTGTGGCGCTGATTCTGGGTGCTGTCGGTCGCACTGGCCCGTTGGTCTGGCCTATCCCCTACTCGGCCAACCTGGCGTTCCGCACCATGGGTCTAGCACTGTTCCTGGCAGGTATCGGCACCACTGCCGGTAAGGGATTCCAGGCTGCGTTGTCTGACCCGGCATCACTGACAGTTCTGGGTCTTGCCGCCATCATCGCGTTTAGCTCCGCACTGTTGACCCTCATTGTCGGTCACCGTGTGCTGAAGATTCCATTCGGCCAAACTGCGGGTATCCTCTCGGGCTTGCAGACTCACCCGGCAGTGCTCTCATACGTCAACGACCAGGCCAAGAACGAGTTGCCGGCAATGGGATACACAACGGTGTATCCAATGGCCATGATCATGAAGATTATTCTCGCCCAGGTCCTGGTCGTGTTGGTGCTATAGCGCTAACCCAAAATGACGGCCGTGCCAGTGGCACGGTCGTGCATGCCGCGCATATCCGAGTCGGTGATTGCTGGCGGCAGCAAGAAAAGAGTAAGCAAGCTGCGGAAGAAGGCACGAACAAAGCCAACTCGCTCGCCGGGCTTGTCCACGCGAGCGACACCCATCTTCATCATCCACTGGCCCGGAGTGCGGGCGAACAGCCAAACCGACACCGTACCAATAATGAGGAAGACAACTGGCGAATAGGTCGCAAGGAATGACTGCCAGGCGATAAACGAATCCCCGAACTGGTCAATCTGCGCCTCGCTCGGGCCGAAGAACATCGAAAAAGCGCCGGCAATCATCAAGGAAATAATCCAGTCAATGAGAATGCCGCCGACGCGACGCATCAACGTCGCTTGCGATCCTGGGCCATCGGGGGCAAGACCCAATGCCTGGCCGGGATAGTCCGAGAGCTTGTCCGGATTATCGAACTCTCCCGGAATCTGAGGGCCATCTAGCCAACTGTGCTTTTCTTCCATGGGTTCATAGTCTAATGCAGCAATCCGGCTATCAAATCACGGGCTGGGACAGCCATTCAGCGCGTGCGGGGGTAATCCGGGGGCGATGTTGCGTCGCCTTTTCCATTTTCTTATCAGCACGGGAGCTAAAGGCGCGTCGTAAAGCGTGTGTGACATGAATGCGCAGGGTATTGCCTTGTTTCCACAAATAGATAACCTGCTCCCTATTTGCGTAACCTGTTCCGTATTGGCGAATTTCTCACGCACCATGCCAGAAATTCGTGGTTCTAATTCCAGAATGAATGCGTGGTTCGTTAAGCTTGAAGGCGTCAACCGGCCAGTCCTTGACAGCGCGGCAGGTGCACGAAACATCGTGCAAGAATTCCCTACTGCGTACTAAACAAGGCCAACTAAGGAGACCGCACATGTCCTTCAAAACTCCCGAGGAAGTAGTCGCGTATATCAAGGAAGAGGGCGTCGAGTTCGTAGACGTCCGCTTCACGGATGTTCCCGGCATCGAGCAACACTTCACCATCCCGGCATCCGCATTTGACGAGGACGCGATGGCCGAAGGCCTGGCATTCGACGGTTCCTCGATTCGTGGTTTCACTTCCATCGACGAGTCCGACATGGCACTGCTACCCGACCTGAGCACTGCGCGCATTGCCCCGTTCCGCAAGGCAAAGACCCTGAACGTCAAGTTCTTCGTCCACGATCCGTTTACCCTCGAGCCGTTCTCCCGCGACCCGCGTAACGTCGCGAAGAAGGCGGAGGAATACCTCATCTCTACCGGCATCGCCGACACCTGCTTCTTCGGCGCTGAGGCGGAGTTTTACATCTTCGACAACGTCAAGTTCGAGACCGACACCAACCGCGGCTTCTACGAAGTTGATTCCATCGAAGGCTGGTGGAACCGCGGCAAGGACCAGAACCCGGACGGCTCTGCAAACCTGGGTTACAAGACCCGTCTTAAGGGCGGCTACTTCCCTACCGCTCCGTACGACCACTACCAGGACCTGCGCGACAAGATGTGCCTGAAGCTCGCTGACGCCGGCTTCGACCTGGAGCGCGCCCACCACGAGGTCGGCACTGGTGGCCAGCAGGAGATCAACTACAAGTTCAACACGATGTTGCACGCTGCAGACGACCTGCAGACCTTCAAGTACATCATCAAGAACACCGCCTGGGAAGAGGGCAAGTCCGTCACCTTTATGCCGAAGCCGCTGGCTGGCGACAACGGCTCGGGCATGCACGCTCACCAGTCGCTATGGAAGGACGGCAAGCCGCTGTTCCACGATGAGGCCGGTTACGCAGGACTGTCGGACATCGCTCGCTGGTACATCGGCGGCATCCTGCACCACGCAGGTGCGGTACTGGCCTTCACCAACCCGACCCTGAACTCCTACCACCGCCTGGTCAAGGGCTTCGAGGCTCCGATCAACCTGGTCTACTCGCAGCGCAATCGCTCTGCCGCTGTTCGCATTCCGATCACCGGCTCCAACCCGAAGGCAAAGCGCATCGAGTTCCGCGCCCCGGACCCGTCGGGCAACCCGTACCTTGGCTTCGCTGCCATGATGATGGCCGGACTGGACGGCGTGAAGAACCGCATCGAGCCGCACGCTCCGGTCGACAAGGATCTCTACGAGCTCCCGCCGGAGGAAGCTGCCGACATCCCGCAGGCTCCGACCTCTCTCGAGGCCGCACTCGAGGCCCTGCGCAATGACCACGAGTTCCTGCTCGAGGGCGATGTCTTCACCGAGGACCTCATCCAGACCTACATCGACTACAAGTACGAAAACGAGATCGAGCCAGTTCGCCTGCGCCCGACTCCGCAGGAATACGAAATGTACTACGACTGCTAAAGTTTTCGCTTTACGACGGCCGCAGCGAGCACCCCCCCTGCTCCTAGTGGCCGCCCGACGAGCTTGTTAGATGCCGCCTGACCACAGTTAATGTGGCCAGGCGGTTTTTCGTTGCGGCCATGCTGGCTGCGGGTGCCTGGGCCCACATACGCGCGCGTATGTGGGCACGAATTTGTGCGCGATTCCAGGCCACTTCTCGGAACAGAACCATACACCACCACAAAAGGGCCGCGACTCCTGCACGAGTAGAGTTGCACACTCTCCGCCCCAGTCTTATCGATGCAATATTCACTTGTCGATGCGCTATAGCGTGGCCATAAGTGAACAGCGCATCGACAAGTGACAGGGTGGGGAGGATACCGTGCGCATAAGTGCCGGACAGCCGTCGATAAGTGACGAAAAATCGTCGATAAGTCAAGGAGAATCATCGATAAGTGCCAGGAAATTGGCCATACGTGCGAGGGTGGCGCTAGGGACAACACGAGGGACGGATGCGAGGGACACCGCAAGGGGGCGGACACCAAGAGCGGATGGGGCATGCTGCGAAGGTAGGACGCCAGGCAATCACGCCCGTTGAACCAGAAATGTGTCGCAACTTAATGACATGTGACAAAGTTCATAAACATTGATGCATGAGAGAATAACTCACACATCGGTAATCGTTCTCAATAAGTATCAATTGTGCATGTCGAAGCAGTTATTACGGGCAACTTATTGACGGGAATTGGGCACTGTCGCTGTGACCGTCGTAAAGCGGGAATGTCGTGCTGAAAACTGCGTAAACGCCCCTACGCTGTGGTTTTTCCGTATGGTGGTACGCCATACCCCTCGGAAATGGCGACTCGAGAGCCCACGCCGAGGCGATTTGATTGATTCTGGAGAGCATGCATCTGGAATTTCTTAAGCAGAGCCGCCGCATAGGGTGGCCGATGAACATTAAGAAGGATTTGAGCATTCTTGACTAACGAAAACGCTGCCAACCCAGAAAACTCAACTCGCATTGATTTTCTCTACCTCAGCGAACCTGACATGGTTGAAGCTGGTGTCACGGATTTCGCCAAGTGTGTTGAGACCATGGAAGAAACCCTGATTCTGCTGGCCGACGGCGACTACCGGATGGCCGGCGCTTCCGCTAACTCCCACGGTGCCCAGATCAACTTCCCGGATAACCCAATCCATGAGGGTATGCCGGCAAATGGCCCTGACCGTCGTTTCATGGCAATGCCCGCTTACCTCGGTGGTCGCTTCAACGGCGCAGGTGTGAAGTGGTACGGCTCCAATGCCGATAACCGCCAGAACGACCTGCCACGTTCGATCCACCTGTTCATTCTCAACGATGCAATTACGGGTGCCCCGAAGGCTGTCATGTCGGCAAACCTCCTGTCGGCCTACCGCACTGGCGCTGTTCCGGGTGTCGGCGTCAAGCACCTTGCCGTCGAAGACGCCGAGGTCGTTGGCATCATTGGCCCGGGTGTTATGAGCCGCACCATTCTCGGCTCCGCTATGTCGCAGCGTCCGAGCATTAAGAAGGTTAAGGTCAAGGGCCGCTCCCAGGCTTCGACCCAGAAGGCTGTGGATTGGATTAAGAACGAGTTCCCGCAGCTGGAAGAGGTCCGTATCGTCGAGACCGAAGAAGAGGCCATCCGCGACTCCGACATCCTCATCGCCGGCACCTCGACTTCCTCCGATGGCCCGTCCGGTTTCCCGTACTTCAAGAAGGAGTATCTGAAGCCCGGCGCGCTGCTGCTCATGCCGGCCGCTGCACGCCTCGACGACGACTTCGTGCGTTCCGACGACTGCAACCTCGTCGTTGACTACACCGGCCTGTACGAAGAGTGGTTCAACGAGAACGGCCCAGACGTGACCTATGAGCGCTTGCTCGGTATTCCGGGTAACCGCTGGTGGGATATGAAGGAAGAGGGCACTCTTCCCGCCGAGAAGCTTGTCAACATCGGCGATATCGCTTCCGGTAAGGCCCCGGGTCGCCAGAACGACGAGGAAATCTTCTGCTACTCCATCGGAGGCATGCCAGTCGAGGACGTCGCCTGGGCCACCGATGTCTACGACAACGCCCTGGCAAAGGGCATCGGCACCAAGCTGAACCTGTGGGATGTTCCGCTGCTGAAGTAGTAGTGACCAGCAAGTTCGATAACACGATTAGTAAGCTCAACAAGCTAGACGCGAAGTAGGCGAGTTTTACCAATGGGTAAGTTCAAACCCAGCAGTGACCAGACAACTCCGGAAGGAATCCAACGATACATCCGGGACAATGACATTCGCTGGGTAGACGTCCAGTTCACCGACGTTCCCGGCATCGAACAGCACCTAACCGTTCCGGTATCCGAGTTTGATGAGGACTCAGCCTATGAGGGCCTCGCCTTCGACGGATCGTCCATTGCGGGTTACACCTCGGTGGATAACTCCGACATGATGCTGCTGCCCGACCTGGACACGGCTTTTATCGACCCGTTCCGCAAATCGAAGACGCTGAACATGAAGTTCTTCGTCCATGACCCGCACACCCGCGAGCCATTTAGCCGCGACCCGCGCAATATTGCCCGTAAGGCCGAGAACTACCTGAACGAACTGGGCTTCGCCGATACCTGTAATTTTGGCGCTGAGGCAGAGTTCTACATCTTCGACTCCGTCCGCTACGACTCCAGTTCAAACAAGTCATTCCACGAGGTGGACTCGGTTGAGGGCTGGTGGAACTCCGGTGTGAAGGTAAACCCGGACGGATCGCGCAACCTCGGCCACAAGGTGCGCACCAAAGGCGGCTACTTCCCTACTGCTCCGTATGACCACATGCAGGATCTTCGTGACGAAATCGGCGAGCACCTGCAGGATGTTGGCTTCCATGTTGAGCGCTCCCACCACGAGATGGGCTCCGGCGGTCAGCAGGAGATTAACTATCGTTTCAATACCCTGCTGCACGCCGCCGATGACATGCAGACTTTCAAGTACGTGGTGAAGAACACCGCCAAGTTCAACCAGAAGTCCGCTACCTTCATGCCGAAGCCGTTGGCCGGCGATGGCGGCTCTGGTATGCACATCCACCAGTCACTGTGGAAGGATGGCAAGCCACTATTCCACGATGAAAACGGTTACGGTGGCCTGTCCGACATGGCGCGCTACTACATTGGCGGCATCTTGAAGCACGCCGGTGCAGTCCTGGCTTTCACCAACCCGACAATGAACAGCTACCACCGCCTGGTTCCGGGATTCGAGGCTCCCGTCAACTTGGTCTACAGCCAGGAGAACCGCTCGGCCGCCATCCGAATCCCGATTACCGGCGCAAACCCGAAGGCCAAGCGCATCGAGTTCCGCGCTCCGGACCCGTCGGGCAACCCGTACTTGGCTTTCACCGCCGCAATGATGGCTGGTCTCGACGGCATCAAGAACCGCATCGAGCCTGGCAAGCCGATTGACAAGGATCTCTACGAGCTGCCACCAGAGGAACTCAAGGACGTCCCCACCGTCCCGCATTCGCTGGAGGGTGCGCTGAAGGCGCTGGAAGAGGACCACGAGTTCCTGCTTGCCGGCGATGTCTTCACACAGGATCTCATCGACGCGCATATCCGCTACAAGTTCGAGCAGGAGATTATGCCGGCACGTCTGCGCCCGACGACGCAGGAGTTCGAGCTCTACTACGACTGCTAGCATTCGCCCCGTAAAAGCTCGCTTGACGACGCCCACACCGCTACCCCACCTAACCGTATTGGGGTAGCGGTGTTTTTAGCTGGGACACGCTGTTTTTAGTCGGCACATTTAGTAGAGCTAGCACCACTGCGAACTAAACGGATTGGGGCTACCCTTGATTGTTATGAACAACAAGTCACTGACCCGTTCCACCAATAACAAAATGGTTGCAGGTGTACTCGGTGGATTCGCTGAGTATTTCAACTGGGATGCGACTTTGCTGCGCGTTATATTTGTCGCGTCTTTCCTGATGCCTGGTCCGCAGTTTCTTCTCTACCTCGCAGCATGGATTATCATGCCGAAGGAAACTTACGTATAAGCGCGGTCGACCGAAAAATACCTAAATAGCCATACCTTGGAGTATTTATCTAATGAGCGACGCCGCTCCCGAAAAACCCACCAAGAAAACTTACCGCTCGCGTAATGACCGCCTCCTCGGTGGCATCCTCGCAGGAATCGCGGAAAGCCAAGGCTGGGATATCACTTTCACACGAATGGTCTACATCATCCTTCCCTGCGTTGGATCGATGATTGGCTGGAAGATTGGCGCTGGGTTCCTAGCTCTTTACCTCTTGGCCTGGTTCGTCCTGCCAGATGGCGAGTACACGCTTGACGACGATGCCCGCGGCTCCAACCACGCAGAGAAAGAAAATAAGCAATAAACGTCAAGCTTAATAAGATTGATACCTTTCCGTTACTCGCAACGCCCTCACCAGCACTATTCCAATTTCGCAATCACGCAAATTCGGTAACAAATAGAGCATAGAGTGCACAGATTCGCGCCATTTGACTTGCACAGGCCCCAGAATTACCTAGTGTTCTTTCTGTACGGCTTTGAAGCCACACCATCTTCGAATGTCCGATATTCAAAAGAATTGTCAATTTCTCTTTGAATTTAATTCGGACAAATAGTGGAAGATGCCAATAATTGAATAGGTAACTTAGTTAGCTCTCAAGAAAGTGGTTTTGAAATGCAGAACAAGAAGATGACCCGTATCGCTACCGCAATCGTTGGCTCCGCCGCTCTTCTCGGCGGCCTGGCTGCATGTTCTTCCGATGACGCACAGGATGCTGCTAACAACGCCAAGGATCAGGCGGGCCAGGTAGCAACCGACGCCACTGATAAGGCTGGCGACGCTATGGACGGAGCTAAGGACAAGGCTGGCGAGGCTGCTGATGGCGCTAAGGACAAGGCTAACGAGGCTATGAACGGTCTGGGGCTGGGCGACGCTGCTGGCGAGGATGTGGCAGAGGCTGACCTGCCTGAGTCCATCACCGAGGCAGCTTCTTCCTTCACCTCCCCGTACGATTCTGAGGCTGGCGAGTTCAAGTCCGCTAAGAAGGTCGGCGACGCGGTTGCCGCTGAATACGAGAACGTCACCTTCGTTGAGTCCCCAGAGACTAATGGTGCACAGCCGCTGATCGGTAAGATTCGCGAGACCTGGGTTGCCAACGGTGCACTGGAAAACGAGATTGGTCTGCCGACCGCACCGGAGTCGGAGATTGAAAACGGCTGGGAGCAGCCGTTCACTAAGGACACCATGAAGTGGACCTCTGAGGACGGCCAGAACTACTCCGACTCCTACGAGAACAAGTAGTTCGACACGAACCGAAAGATTTTGAGCGTGCCGGTTGGCACGCTCTTTTTCTTTCCCCCTAACTAGTCAAGCTCCTCTCCCCCCCCCTAGTCAAAAACGCCAGAGGCACCGCGCCGATGTGCGCCAACAATGTTGATATCGACAATCCCCACGGCAGCCATTGATGCAAAGACCGTGGTGGGGCCTACGAACTTAAAACCAGCTTTCTTCAATGCCTTGGCAAGCGCCTCGGACTCCTCGGAGAAGCTGGGCACCTCTTCGATTGAACGTGGCTCGGGAGACTTCTCCGGTTTAAACGACCACATCAACTCGGCTAAGCCGCCGTTTTCACGCAAGGCAATAGTCGCGGCGGCGTTATTGATTACCGCGGTAATCTTCCTGTGATTCCGAATGATTCGTTCATCATTCATCAATCTTTCGACATCTTCGTCATCGAAATCAGCAACCGCATCGGGGTCGAAGTTCGCGAAGGCTTCCTGAAACGCGGGCCGCTTCTTCAGCACTGTCTCCCACGACAACCCCGCCTGAAATACCTCCAGGCTGAGCCGTTCGAATAGTCCTTGCTCATCGCGCACCGGCATCCCCCACTCGGTGTCGTAGTACTCTCTCAGCAGCTCACTGTGAGCAGCCCATGCCGGTCGAGCCAATCCATCCTCACCGATGATGAGCCCATTGTTTTCCGTGTAGTCCGATCCAATTTTCATCAGTCTTTCCAATCCCCCAATTCCGGTTTGACTTAGCTGAGCACCGCAGCTCTTAATTCTTATGCTTGTGTTGACGCCCAACCAGAGCGCCATACACCAGATCCAGCGTCGGCGTTTCCACTTTCGCCTTCTGCCCCATCCGGCGGATTGCGCCAATCTGGGCATCGAGCTCATTGGTAAGTCCCGCGGTGTAGTCGCGCTGCATCGACGAGGTGTTGTCGTACCCTTGATCATCAGTAAAGGCCAAGGTCCGCGACACGATGTCCTCTGGCAGCGCAACGCCGCAGGCTCGACCGACTGCCTCGGTTTCTTCAAACATCCGCGTCAAGCTGTCGCGCATTTCCGAACGCAAGTAACCAATCGGACTATCAGCCAGGGCACCTAGGGCACCGAGGTTAGCCACGAACATCGCTTTTGCCCAGATATCGACCCAGATATCCGGGAGCTGTTCGCCACCGAGCCCAGCCATGTGCAATGCCTCGATAACTGCCCCGACCAGGTCATTAGTGGAGTCATCGAATGTGCCGATGTTCAGGCTCATCGGTCCTGGTCGGAAGGTGACTTCTGCCGGACCAGTGTGGATAAAGAAACCGCGGATAACACCCGGGAACACCTTGTCCTCACCGAACCGCCCCGCTGCCAAATAAGGGATTTCCACCGAGTTATGGGTGGTCACCACTGCTGCACCAGCCGGAACTTGCGGGAAAGGATCGTTGCCCGGCAGCGCCTTGGTTGCCGCAATCACAACATCGACGTCGACGCCATCGGCAGTGAGTTCACCCCAATTGTCGGCTGCTTTGACGGGGATAATGCTGCGTTCCCCGTGCTCGTCGATAAGCGTGAGCCCCACCTCACGAAGACGTGTCAGAGTCTCGCCGCGGGCGAGAAAGACGACATCATAACCCGCTTGCACGAGGCGACCGCCAAACCAGCCGCCGACAGCTCCTACACCTAAAACTCCAATCCTCATAGCTGCCACCTTACGGCTTCCGCACTGAGCGCGAAATAGGTTGCATGCGGTTGTCCACAGGCAATCCAGGCTATCCCCAAATGTGAAATTTGAGCTTGATTTACTACCTTGTCAAAACTATGTAAAGCGGAGTAGGGTCGAAGTTAATAGATATCAACCCAGGGTTGTTACTCTTTTGAGGCAAGACCTGAGGCCCACAGTTTGTGGCGCCTCGGGTCTTTTTGCGTTTAACGGCCCTGCTTACTGTGAAGGAAGGTCACGATGGGGTCGTCAAAAGATTCCAGCGCGAGGGCAATAGTTGAAAACCTCGGTGGACCCGGAAACATCACAAGCATGACGCACTGTGCGACGCGTCTGCGTTTTGAACTCGGTGATGTCTCCAAGATCAACGAGGACAAGATTGACAAGGTGCCGGGCGTACTCGGTGTCGTTCACCAGGGCGATAACCGCTACCAGGTCATCTGTGGCGGTGGCGTCGAATCGATGTACACGGCAATTAAGCATCTACCGGAAATGAAGGGCGCCGGCGCAGTCGCCACTAAGTCCGACGCAGACGTTAAGGCAGAAGCTCGCTCGAAGGCACGCGGCAAGTACTCCTGGTTGGACAACTTCTTCGAGTACCTCTCCGATTCGTTCCGCCCAATCCTGGGCGTGCTGTTGGGCGCATCGCTGATTATCGCTATTGCCGCGGTTCTCGACGGTCTGAACATCGTCGACTTCCGCGCTGAGGATAAGTCCGCTACTTGGATCTTTGTTGACGCCATGTGGCGCAGCGTCTTCTACTTCCTGCCAATCATGGTCGCCTACAACGCAGCGAAGAAGCTGCGGGTAGATCCATGGCTGGGCGCAGCCATCATGGCTGCCCTAATGACGCCGGAGTTTATGAGTCTGCAGGATACCGATCGCTTCTCGGACACCATCAAGACAGTCAACGAGGAACTCGGTACCGAAACTTTCACCGCCAACATCTTCGGCCTGCCAATGCAGCTCAATGACTACGGCGGACAGGTCTTTGTACCGCTGATCATGGTCGCCATCCTGGCAGTGGTCTACCACGGTTTGAAGAAGATCTTCCCGGAGAATGTGCAGATGGTCTTCGTGCCGTTTATCTCCATGTTGATTATGATTCCGCTGACCGCTTTCCTCATCGGCCCACTGGGAATCTGGCTGGGTAACGGCATCGGCTCCGGCCTGGCATGGATGAACTCGAACGCACCGTTTGTGTTCGCAATTCTCATCCCGATGCTCTACCCGTTCCTGGTGCCACTGGGTCTGCACTGGCCACTGAATGCGCTGATGCTGGTCAATATCCAGACTCTCGGCTACGACTTCATCCAAGGCCCGATGGGTGCCTGGAACTTCGCCTGCTTCGGAGCAACTGCCGGTGTGCTGGTTCTTTCCATGCGCGACCACGACACTCAGATGCGCCAAACTGCAACGGGTGCACTCGCTGCCGGTCTCTTCGGTGGTATCTCCGAGCCGTCCCTCTACGGTATTCACCTGCGCTTCAAGCGGATCTACCCACGCATGCTGCTCGGTTGTTTTGCCGGCGGTCTGACTATCGCCATCCTGTCGGCTCCGTTCGGTGGTGTGACAACCAACGCCTTCGTCTTCACCTCCCTCATCACCACTGTCGTGTTCAAACCGATGTGGGTCTACCTGATTTCCGTCGCCGTGGCATTCTTCGTCGCCATGTTCGCCATCATTCTCACCGACTACCGCACGCCGGAAGAGAAGGCTGAGGCCGAGGCCGCACGCGCCGCAGAGCTTGACGACGAACCCAGCGACGCCACCCCACACGCTGCCACCAGTGGCTCCGATTCGGCTCCAGCTGAGGCTTCCGGTGACGCTGGTACCAACGCCGAGGCTGCCGCACCGGCTGCTGCGGCAGCTGGCGCCGGTGGTGTCGCAACTGCCGTTGATACCAAGCCTGTACAGGTGCAGGCCCCGGTTGCCGGTGAGGTTGTCAGCCTTGCCGAGGCCGGCGACCCCGTCTTTGCCTCCGGTGCTCTCGGTGACGGTGTCGGTATCAAGCCAACCAGTTCTACCGTGGTCGCACCCGTATCGGGCACGTTGATGACTGTGGCAAAGACCGGTCACGCCTTCGGTATTAAGACCGATGACGGTGTAGAGGTACTCGTCCACGTCGGTATCGACACGGTCAAGATGGCCGGTGAAGGCTTCGATGTCCAGGTTTCCAAGAAGCAGCACGTCGAGGCCGGCGATGTACTTGCCGAGGTCGATTTCGACAAGGTCAAGGAAGCTGGTTACCCAACCACGACACTGATGACCATCACCAATACCAAGAAGCTAACCAAGGTTTCCCCGGTCACCGGCATCTCTGTCCAAGCCGGCGACATGGTCATCGAAGTTCAGCCATAATTGATTTCTAGAAGGCATACCGGCCTGAAATCCCTCAACTTATGGAGGAGTTCACGGTTACCGACATGGAAATCCTGAGAGTATTCAATAACAACGTGGTCCTGGCCAAGGACGCGACCGGCGAGAAAATCATCACCGGCCGCGGCATTGGCTTCAAGGCCCGCCCGGGGAAGCCGGTTGATTCGAGCAAAGTTGTTCGCATCTTTGTCCCAGCGGAAGGCCGTGATCCGGACCATATTGCCACGATGCTCACAGAAATTCCGCTGGCTCACATGACTCTTGTGACCGATGCGGTAACCGCAGCCGGCCTGCCGGAATCGATGACGAAGAACGCTTCCCTCCTTGTGGCGTTAGCCGATCACATTGGTTTCGCCATCATGAGGGCAGCTAACGGGCAGCGAGCAGATTACCCGCTGCTCGCGGAAGTCAGCCAACTTTATAGTGAAGAATACGCGCAGGCGCAGGCGATTTTGTCGCATATCAATCGCGCTCTCAATGACCGTCGTATAGCACCATTGCCCCGTTCCGAAGCAGTGGCTATTACGTTGCACCTGGTCAACGCCGGGTTTGCCACGGGTGATTTGAGCTTCACCTACACCATGACGGGCGTCCTGCAGCAGCTGCTCACAATCATTGAAAGTGATTTTGGCATCACGCTGGAGCCAGAGACTGTCAATGTGGGGCGCTTCATCACACACCTGCGCTACCTGTTCGTCCGGATTGCCAAGCATGAGCAGTTGAAAGATCACTCCTCCGCTATTGGCCAGGCCATCCGTGACTCCGCCCCAGAGGCGTTTCGCTGCGCACAGCGTATCTCCGCAGTCATTGAACTGCGTCTGGGGTCGGGGTTGACGGAAGACGAAGTTTCCTACCTCACCCTGCACATTGCACGCATTGTGCAGGCAGCGGCTGTATCTCCCACCGCCTCCAGGGTTTCCCGGAGCGTGCGCGACGTTGATGCTAAGCAAGCACCAGCGGGCGGCGCACCAGCGGTGGGGTGTACAGGCACTGTGCCTGAGTCAGAAAATTTCACATATTCGACCCGAAAGGATTCAACCATGATTACTCGTACCGCTACCATCGGTTCCTCCGTAGGCCTGCACGCTCGCCCGGCTTCCCTGTTCACTCAGGCTGCTGCTGAGTACGACTACGACATTGTCATTTCCCTTGACGACGAAGAGGCCGATGCCGCCTCGATCCTGGAGGTCATGACCCTCGGCGCTAAGCACGGCGACGAAGTCACGCTGAGCTGCGAGGACGACTCCGCAGCTGCAGCTCTGGACGAGCTTGCAGCCATGCTCGAGCGCGACCTTGATGCCGAGTAAGCCCAGCTAGAACGCTCCTGGATAACACCACGGCACACCACGACCGACGAGTATCCCCGCAGAGGTCCCGAAAAGGAGATCGGAAGCAATGAACGAGCAGCACACTGTCATCTATGGCATCGGTGTCTCGACCGGTACGGCCAGCGCTGAAGTAGTAAAGGTACTCCCCGCCCCGGGAGTTGATACTCAAGAGCCGTCGTCGACCGATCCCGTCGCCGATGGTGAGCGCGTCCGCGCGGCGATGGCCAACGTCGCAGAGTCGCTGAAGAAGCAGGCTGAGCACTCCAGCCCGCAGGCACGCCCGATTCTGGAGGCCACTGCGCAACTGGCTTCCGATAGGGCGCTCGCCAAGGCCGTGGTGAAGAAACTCAAGGCAGGCTCCGGCATCACCCAGGCCGTTCACGATGCCGTTGAAGACTACGCGCAGCTCCTAACCAGTCTCGGTGGCTACATGGCTGAACGTGTCACCGACCTCTACGATGTTCGCGACCGCACAATTTGCGAGCTGCGTGGCCTGCCAAAACCGGGCGTCCCGGATGTTTCCACCCCAACTATTCTGCTTGCCGACGATCTCGCGCCCGCCGAAACCGTGGGTCTTGACCCCGAGTTTGTCGTAGGCATTGCCACCGCCGGTGGCGGGCCGACCAGTCACACGGCTATCCTCGCAGCACAGCTGGGCATTCCAGCCGTCGTTAAGGCGAAGGGCGCCATGGAACTCGAGGCCGGTACCTTCGTCGCCATTGACGGCGGCGCCGGTGAGGTAATTGCGAATCCGACCGCCGATGAGGTCGCCGCGTTGGAAGAGCGCGCTCGACGCCGGGAAGCAGCCCTGGCGCAGTCTGTGGGCGCAGGCAAGACCGCTGATGGGTACCCCGTGAATCTGCTGGCCAACATTGGTACGGCGGAGGATGGTGAGTCTGCAGCAGCGCAGGACAATGAGGGCACCGGCCTGTTCCGTACTGAGTTCCTTTTCCTCGACCGCGACAAGGCTCCGAGTTTGGAGGAACAAACGGAAACCTACACTCGTGTGCTGAAGGCATTCGGTGAGCGACGCGTGGTTGTGCGCACGCTGGATGCGGGTGCGGATAAGCCGCTGAGCTTTGCCGACCTAGGCGAGGAAGAAAACCCGGCGCTGGGTCGCCGCGGACTGCGCCTGTCGCAGGCTCGGGAAGATTTGCTGGATACGCAGCTGGATGCACTCGCCGCTGCGTTTGACGCCACCGGCCGTAAGGCTGACCTGCGGGTTATGGCTCCGATGATCGCAACGGTCGAAGAAACAAAGTGGTTTGCAGACAAGGCACGGGAGCGTGGCCTGCCGAAGGTCGGCATCATGATTGAGGTCCCCGCAGCAGCAATTCGCGCGAAGCAGCTGCTGTCCATTGTGGACTTTGCCTCCATTGGTACTAACGACTTGTCGCAGTACACTATGGCGGCCGACCGTATGCAGGGGGCTCTGGCGGATCTCCTATCGCCATGGCAGCCGGCTGTGCTGCAAATGATTAAGTCCGCATGCAAGGGCGGCAATGCTACCGGCAAGCCCATTAGTGTCTGCGGTGAAGCCGGCGGTGACCCGCTGCTGGCACTGGTCCTGGTGGGCCTCGGCGTGAGCTCGCTGTCCATGGCTTCCAAGAAGGTGCCGGCCGTCCGCGCCGCTCTCCGCCTCCACGACCGCGCTACCTGCCAGCAGATGGCAGCATACGCTGTCGATGCCGAAACTGCGGCCGATGCGAAGGCCGCAGTGACCGCGCTGGTGGATCCGAAGGTGAAGGATCTGCTGTAGAGCGACGGAATTAGCACTAAGCCTGGCGTACACACGCTGTCAGCGTAAACGTGTGCGCCAGGCTCTTTCTCTTATGTTCGCTGCCCCATCACAGGCAGCAAATTTTCTGGGAAATTTCTTGATTTTCCCTCTCTCGAACGCCCCATTAGGATAAATAGAGTGCCTTCGTCGGCACCACCAACGCCGTCGAAGCCCCTTAATAATTCAAATAAAGACGGATCATACAAGCCGCAACTTAATTCACGCATCAGGCTCCACCCAGCCCGTGAAAATTCACAATTTCACATTAAGAGTGTCAGTTTTCGACATCGTGGCCTTTCATCTACATGGGCACACGAACTGCAATTGCGCTGCTGTAACGGGCGTTTGCGCCACCGCAGCACCGGCAACAATGGCATCGCCACAGCAGCTTGCAGCATCGCCCTTGACCTTACGGGCGACACTAATTTAGAAAGAACACAATTCTCATGACCAAGTCGAGCGGAGTGGAGTCCCCGAAGTCTTTCGCTTCCATTATCGTTGTTACAGCTCTCATGCTGTTTTCGATGTTCTTCGGCGCGGGCAACCTCATCTTCCCGCCGAAGCTCGGAGTGGATTCCGGTACCAATTTTGGCCCCTCAATCACCGGCTTCCTGCTCACCGGTGTGGCGTTGCCAGTTCTGGCCATCATCGCTATCGCCATTTCAGGCAACAACCTGCGTGACCTAGCGTTCCGCGCGGGCCGCATCTTTTCCTTGGGCTTCCCGGTAATCGCATACCTTTCCATCGGTGCTTTCTACGCTCTGCCGCGTACCGGTGCCGTGTCGTACGAAACCGGTGTCCAGCCGATTTTCGGCAGTGATTCACTGGCCGTCGCTGCGGCCTTCTACTTTGTTTTCTTCGGTATCGCCTTAGCACTTGCGTGGAATCCGAATGAAATTGTGTCCAAACTGGGCAAGATTCTCACCCCGGCTTTGCTGATTCTCTTGGTTGTATTGGTTGGAATGTCGGCATTCAAATTCGATGCCGCTCCGGCTGCGCCAATTGAGAAGTACTCCTCTACCCCATTTGCCTCCGGCCTGGTCGAGGGCTACCTCACCATGGACTCCATCGCCGGCCTGGCATTCGGCATTATTGTGATTTCCGCCCTGCGCGTCAGCGGTGTCCCAGAAGGCAAGCGCATGGTTCGCGGAACCATGACCGCAGGACTGTTCGCCGGCATTTTGCTCGCCATCATCTACTTGGGTCTGGGCTATGTCGGCCAGGTGCTGCCGAATGCCGCCTCCTTCGATAACGGCTCGGGCATTCTCGCAGAGGCTTCCAAGCTGGCCATGGGCCAGGTCGGACAGATTGTCTTCGGCCTCATCGTTCTGCTCGCATGTATGACCACGGCTGTCGGCCTAATTGCCGCCACCAGTGAGTTCTTCAACCTGCTGCTTCCGGGCATCAGTTACAAGGCCTGGGCCATTATCTTCACGGTCATGTCCTTCGTAATGGCAACACAGGGGCTGTCTCAGGTACTGGCGATTGCCGCGCCGATCATCACCTTTATTTACCCGCCGGCTATCACTCTGATTGCACTGACTCTTCTCGACCCGGTCATTTCCTACTCCTTCAAGCTGCATTACACCTACCGCCTGGGCGTCTGGGTTGCCACCATCTGGTCGGGTATCTCAGTACTCTCCGGTTTGGGTGTCGGTGGTTCTGCTTTGGCGGACTTCCTCAGTCTCGTACCTGGTCAGAGCATCGAGTTCGGATGGTTCCTGCCGACTCTGGCAGCGACGGTGATCGGATACGCAATTGACGTCGTCACGCGAAAGCAGCGCGCAAATCGCCCGGCGAGTGTGCTTGCCGACGAGACCGTTACAGAAGAGGTAGCCGAAAAGGCGTAAAACCACACCCGGTTATTTGCGTTGCATAACGTAAATACCGCACGCTAGAGAAGTAAATTCCATCCGAACAAGGATTGACTATGAGTACCCGAATGCGTTTTACGCAAACGCTCCTATTCCGCGTTATTGTCGCGATTATTCTGGGCATTGTCTGCAGCTTTTTCTTCCCGGAATGGCTGGCTCGAATTTTTGTCACTTTCAATGGCCTCTTTGGTAACTTCCTGGGCTTCTTTATCCCGGTGCTGATTTTTGCCCTCATCACGCCGGCGATTGCCAGCCTGGGCCGCGGCGCCGGAAAGTGGCTGGGTATTACCACTGCTATCGCCTACGGCTCGACGGTGTTTTCAGGCTTGCTGGCCTACGCCGCCACCCAGGGGCTCTACCCTTGGCTGCTCGGCGCTGATCAGGCCGGCACATCGGTGGATATTGATGAGGGCGCGCTGGAGAGCTTCTTCAATGTGGAGATGCCACCGCCGTTTGACGTCATGACCGCCCTGTTGCTGGCTTTCACGGTCGGTGTGGCGATGACCACCGTGAAGTCGGACTCGCTCTACCGCGGTGCGACGCAGCTGCGCGACGTGATTATGAAGATCATCTCGGCGTTTATCATCCCGCTGCTGCCGATTTACATCTTTGGCATGTTCCTGTCTATGGGCATGAACGGCAACCTGACCACGACGCTGTCGATGTTCTTCAAGGTGCTGCTTCTGGCAGTCATCGGCACCGTGCTCCTGTTGGCAATCCAGTTCTCCATCGCTGGCGCCATCGCTGGCCGCAGCCCGTGGACGTCCCTGAAGAACATGCTGCCGGCTTACGCCACCGCACTCGGTACCTCCTCCTCGGCCGCTACCATTCCGGTGACTTACAAGGCCGCGCTGAAGAATGGTGTCTCGGAGAAGGTCGCAGGCTTTACCGTGCCGCTGTGCGCGACCATTCACCTGGCCGGTTCGATGATGAAGATCACCCTGTTCGCGTTTGCTGTGATGTTTATGGCGGACAAGCCGCTTTCGCCGGGCATGGCCATCGGCTTCATTCTCACTTTGGGTATCACCATGATCGCGGCTCCGGGCGTTCCAGGTGGCGCAATTATGGCCGCGGTCGGAGTGCTGCAGTCCATGCTGGGCTTCGATCAGGAGCAGGTCGCTTTGATGATTGCCGCCTACATCGCCATCGACTCCTTCGGTACCGCATGTAATGTCACTGGTGACGGTGCAATTGCCATGATTGTTAATCGCTTTGCCAAGGATGATGTCATCGACCGTTCCGAAGAGCTCAGCTTCGACGCTGAAGCGGCCAATTCCGCATCTTCCACAACCGAGGCCTAACTGGCTTCGGTGCATATGTAAAAATTAAAGAAAACATCCACCGGTCAACCCCGTCGCAATCTTTCAAAAGGCCTTCTTATGGGCCGATGCGGCGGGTGTTGGCATACATGTAAGGGGCCCGCCTTGGACTTCATTTCGACTCGCGACCCAGAGCGCACGCCGCACAAGTTCTCAGACATTCTCCTGGGAGGTCTCGCTAACGACGGTGGCCTCTACCTGCCGGTCGAGTACCCACAGGTTGACGATGCCACTTTGACGCGTTGGCGCTCCGTGCTTGTCGACGACGGTTACGCAGCCTTGGCTGCAGAGGTCGTCAGCCTTTTTGTGGACGACATTCCACTGGAGGATTTGCGCGGTATCTGTGCACGGGCGTACACCTACCCGAAGTTCTCCGATCCGGATATTGTGCCGGTGACGAAGCTGGAAGATCAGCTCTACATCGGTCACTTGTCCATGGGCCCCACAGCGGCATTCAAGGATATGGCGATGCAGCTGCTCGGTGAGTTCTTCGAGTATGAGCTGGCTCGTCGTGGCGAGACCCTGAACATCCTCGGCGCCACCTCTGGTGACACGGGTTCCTCGGCCGAGTATGCAATGCGCGGCCGTGAGGGAATCAGCGTGTTCATGCTAACTCCGGCTGGTCGAATGACCGCCTTCCAGCAGGCTCAGATGTTTGGTCTGCAGGATGCCAACATTCACAACGTCGCCCTCGACGGTGTCTTCGACGATTGCCAGGACATCGTTAAGGCCGTCTCCGGTGACTTGGATTACAAGGCCAGCCGCCACATTGGTGCAGTCAACTCGATTAACTGGGCTCGCCTGATGGCTCAGATCGTGTACTACGTCTCCTCGTGGATTCGTGTCACTGGCGGCAACGGTGCTGAGGCGAACAACGCGCAGAAGGTCAGCTTCAGTGTGCCGACCGGCAACTTCGGTGATATTTGCGCCGGCCATATTGCGCGCCAGATGGGTGTGCCAATTGACCGCCTAATTGTGGCTACCAATGAAAACGATGTCTTGGATGAGTTCTTCCGCACGGGTGCCTACCGCGTGCGCAGCGCTGCGGAGACGCAGGCTACCTCTTCCCCATCGATGGATATCTCCCGCGCGTCTAACTTCGAGCGTTTCATCTTCGATCTGCTGGGGCGCGATGCTGAGCGCACTGCAGACCTCTTTGGTGTCAAGGTCAAGGAGGGCGGCTTCTCTCTTACTGCTGATCCGATCTTCCCAGAGGCTTCTGCCCAGTACGGTTTCCTCTCCGGTCGCTCGACTCACGCTGACCGCGTCGAGACCATCAAGGACTGCTGGGAGCGCCTAGAGGTCATGGTCGATCCGCACACCGCTGACGGTATCCACGTCGCCCGTGGCCTGGTAGACCAGGTATCCACCCCAATTGTCTGCCTGGAGACCGCCCTGCCGGTGAAATTCTCCGAGACCATCCTGGAAGCCACCGGCCGCGAGCCGGACTGCCCGGAGCGTTTCGCGGACATCATGAATGCCCCACGCCGCGTTACCGAGCTTCCGAACGATGTCGATGTGGTGAAGAAGTTCATCGACGACAACGTGGCTTAAAACCTGGCAAAGCCCAACGTCACCCCCATCCGCGCAGCGGCAATGTGGAATAGTGCCCTCTTTTTTAAGGGCAAACAGCATTATCTTGGGCTATAGGGCTGTTATTACCCCCGTGATTACCTCACAATTGTTCACATGAGTTTCACTCGAGTTAATAGCCGTCCTATGCCCCACGCGCCCGCGTCTTCCCCGCAGGAAGGTTCCCAAAAGACCACAACGGTCTCGCGGGCGCTGGCCGACACACTGGCCCAGCACTGCGACCACTGCTTCGGTCTCGTCGGCAATGCGAACTCCCACTTCACGTCAGCCCTTACTGAATCGGGATTCGGCTACTCCTCCGTCCGACACGAATCGGCTGCTGTCGGGGCCGCCGATGCCTTCCACCGCGCAGGCGGAGGGCTTGCTATCGCGACCGCCACTTGTGGCGCAGGATTCACCAATGCGCTAACCACTCTGGCGGAGGCTCGCGTAGCCCGTATCCCGCTTATTTTTGTCGTCGGCACGCACCCGGAACGCCCCCGCCCCTTTGACCTCAATCAGGCGGCGCTCCTCGACGCCCTCGACGTCTGCCATCGCACTGTTACTCCCGAGTCCGCGCTTGACGACGCAAACTTTGCGGTCCAGCACGCGCTGAGCTCTCGGCAGCCTGTCGTGCTGCTGCTCCCCTATGACATCCAAGAAGCACCGATAACGGCATCTGCATCTGAAACACAGTCGGCTAACCAGGAACATCTGCACACGGGCCGACCAGAATGGCTGGAGTCAACTGTCACGTCGCTGGCCGAGGAACTGCAGACTGCCCGTCGCCCTCTCATTATTGCTGGTAGAGGTGTGCTGCTCTCTGATACCGCAGAGCTAGTCCGCCGCATCGGGGACAGCGTGGGGGCACTGTTTATGCACTCAGCGATGGCTCGTCATGTGCTTTCCAGTCCGTGGCAGATCGGCACCGTGGGCGGTTTTGCGCATGCGTGGCAGGTGGAGCTAGCTCGACAGGCCGATGTGGTGCTGTTCCTGGGAGCAAGCTTCAACGCTTTCCAAAACCGTGGCGGCAACATGTTTGCACCGGACGCGAAGATTATCCAGGTTGTCGACGAACCCCATCCCGCCGCTCAGCCGTCCGTGACACCGCTATTGGCTAAGTTGGAGGAACTTCTGCCCGTACTGGCAGAGCAGCTGGAGAAGCCCCGGGCGTCGTCAAGCACATGGCGTGCGGAGTTGAAGACACTGCCGACGACAGCGGAGGTCGAGTCGCTGACGTGCGCGGATGGCCGGTTGGATCCGCGGGCGTGCCTGCAGTATCTGAATCGTATCCTGCCCAATCAGCGCGCTGTGTGTACTGACGGTGGCCATTTCCTGGGGTGGGTACCGAAGTATCTCGATGTGCCTGGTCCGCAGCAGCAAGTGATTGTGGGCACGGCGATTCAGTCAATTGGTTTGGGGATGGGGTCGCTTGTCGGCCTCGCGGCAGCGCGGCCCGAGGACTATTGCGTGCTAGTCGCCGGTGACGGTGGCGGCACGATGGGTATTGCGGATTTACCTGCGGCGATTGAGCAGCTGCGACGTGGTCGTGGCGGTTGCGTGGTGTTCATTAACGATGCTGCCTACGGCGCGGAGCTGCACCAGTTTGGCGATGTCGGGTTGGACACCTCGTCCATGGAGATTGCCGACTACGACTTCGCCGCAGTCGGACGTGCCTATGGCGCTCACGGTTTCAGTGTCGGCACACCTGAGGACTTTGCCCAGCTCGACGCCTATTTCCATGACGTTTCCAACTCCGATGAGGCCTCCGTTGCCGTAATTGATTTCAAGGTCTCACGGCTGGTGGTTGCGGACTTCGTGAAGGAAGTTCTGGCTAAGGCACAAAGGTAGATTGCCGCAGGCATAATCGGGCTGCCTAGAACCCCCGGTGCGACCCAACTTCAGGCCGGTTGGTTGATGGGGTCTACAATGTGGCGAGTGGTAAAGCAGCGTAACGGTAAAGATCAAATTTCATCAACAGATCAGCCCGCCACAGCGGTGGCAAAGGACCCGCGCGAGCACGTCACTGGCCGCGCGATTGCCGTCTGGCTGGCGGCGCTGATTACCTACATCGTTGCCATCGTCGGCCGCACCTCCATGGGTGTCGCTGGCGTCGAGGCGCTCGATCGCTTCCATATCAACGCCTCCCAACTCGCGCTGTTCACCGCCGTGCAGGTTGGCGTCTACGCTCTGGCACAAATTCCGACGGGCATCATCATTGACCGCGTCGGCGCCAAGAAAACCATGGTCGTGGGCGCACTGATTATGGCGCTGGGCCAGGTCATCATCGCGTTTACGACATCGTATCCACTGGCTGTCATCGCTCGTGTATTCATCGGCGCCGGCGATGCCACCGCATTCCTCGGTGCTATGCGGCTGCTTCCCGCGTGGTTCCCACTGCGCGTCACTCCGCTGTTCACGCAGCTCACGGCTGGTCTTGGCCAGCTCGGCCAGTTCATCTCTGCGGTCCCGTTCCTCGCGATTCTGCACGCCGCGGGGTGGGTGCCCGCGTTCTTGTCGCTGAGCACCGCGGGTCTTCTCATCGCTATCGTAGGCATGATCGCGCTTGCCGACGTCCCGGAAAACTCCTCCACAGCCAAGATGTCACTTCGTAAACGCCGCGCCGCCAAGAAGGCCGCGAAAACGGCTGCCGATGGCGGAGCCTCTGCCGCAGCCGATGAGAAACTAACTATCGGCCAGACTCTGAAGATTGTGACCACTCACCCGGTGTGCTGGCAGGGTTTCTTCACTCACTGGACTGGTTTGATGCATCAGTGCATCTTCACATTGCTGTGGGGCATGCCTCTGATGATGCTAGGTATGGGTCTTAAGCCCTCCGAGGCCAGTGTGGTGTTGGTCGTTAACACGCTGTCAGTAATTATCGCCGGGCCGTTGATGGGCATGGTCTCGGCACGCACCGGCCGCGACCGTATCAAGGTTGTTGTCGCAATCGCGTTTATCAACATGGCCGTCTGGATTGTGTTCCTGGCACCGAGCAACCCACCAGCGTACTGGGCAATTATTGTAGTCAACATCCTAATGGCCGGTCTTGGTGCAATGTCCAACTTCGGCTTTGACTCAGTGCGCGAAGAGGTCGATCGCAAGGTACTCGCCACCGGCACTGGGTTGGCGAATATGGGCGGTTTTGTGGCCACCATGCTCGCTGCACAAGGTGTCGGCTTCCTGCTGGATATTGCAGCTCCCGATGGAAACTACACCTGGGAGACCTTCCGCATTGGCTGGTTGGCTGTCGTCGGTGTGTGGGTGATCGGTTTCGTTGGCCTGCTGGTGGCAAAGCGTGCGGCAGCACGCTTTGTCGCCCAGCAAAGCCGTTTTGAGCTGGAACCTACGGAGTAGGAACTACAGGAAGCCGAAAGACGGAGCGGCTAGAACAGCGAAAGCTGCTCTGGCCCTTCCAGTCCCTCCGAGTCATCCGAGTCCTCCGATCGCCCAGAGGAGTCTGCGCGGCCGCTATCCGCCGTGCGTTCGCTGCCATCGGTCTGAGCACCATGGGAAGCGCGCTCACCGGTGTCAGTTTCGGAGGCTGCGTTCTCCGGGACGTCGTCAAGCGAAGGCGTTGATGCTACGGCCTCACGCTCATACATTTCCTGCAGCTTCTCGGTCTTGGTAATGCGGACTAGCTCGGCGTAGATGACCAGCTTCATAGAACTATTGACCAGTGGCCCCAGCTGGGAAAACAGGACATCGACGTCGCCGTCAACCGCGAGGCAAGCGCGACGCAGGCTCTCCTCGGAAATAATCCAGCGAGAAGTTTCCGCGCAGGTTTCGCGGTCGCCGATGAAGTCCAACGCGAGGGCAACCTGGTTGCTGGCGACGCCATCCAATGTGGCAGCCAGGCGCTCGTTAGGTGCGGCATCCTTGAACAGGCGGGCAATCTGGACTGCCTCCGCCGTCGGCACCTGGCCAGCGGCATACTCAGCGATGAGTTCGGCCATGCGCTGAGCACCGACGTGCTGATCAGTCAGCCAGATGTCGTGCAAGGCATACATGATGGCCATGGCTTGCCAGGAGGCGTGCCCATGATAGAGAATGCCCAAGATGCCGGCCTGCTCCAGCAGCCAACCGACCATCGCTTCCCCATCGGCGCCATTGCGAGCGCAGAGGTTGTCGACATTCCAAGCCATATGCCCTTCGACGCAGCAGCCATAGAACTTCTGATCTTCCTCCAGCTGCGCGGCCAGTGACACTACTTCACGCGCGGCATACGGGTAGCCGTAGGCAAGGGTGGCATGCGACAGATCATCGACGCCCATGGTCACCCACGGAAACTCGCCGTGCCACGGACCGCGACCAACGAGGAAGCCCGCCGCGAGATACGCCCATCGGGTCGAGGCATCAGCGTTGTACCAGTACTGCAGTGCGCGCGGCGTCGGATGCCCGCTGTCAGCGTGAATCAATCCCGCGTTGACCAGCATCTCCACAATCCAGGGCGCCGCGAAAGCACTCGCCCCTATTGACGCTGCGAAGTCCTGAATCCACAGCAGGCTCGATTCCTCATACATGTGCAACGGGTCCTTCAGACGTCCGTCGCCGCTGCCCGCAGCATCCATAAACGCCGAAGCAAACGCCACCGCAGCCACCGAAGCTTCGGTCAATTCCTTTGACTCCAGCGTTGCCGGGAAAGACTCCGTCGGATGCGGCTTACGAATCGACCACATGTCGCCCTTGAGCGCCAACGCGACTGCGCCCACCAGGCGGGCAACCACTGTCGATTCGTTGCGTGCTTCCGATTCTTGCTCAAATGTCGGCATCGCCGGTTCTTCTAGCACAGTCAGCAGCAGACGCTCTTCGGCCCAGCGCACCGCGTCGGCACGTAGTTCAGACCACATATAGGAGGGCAAGTACTTCTCGTCGGTTGCCATCCAGCGCAGCTCATTGCGAATATCCACCGGAGCTGTCATCACCAGAGCCCGCACCTTCACCGGATCGCAGAGGAAGCCTGCAATGAGCTCCACCTGGCGAGCCTGCACATTCCGCACCGTTAAATCGCTGGCGTTCAGGGCTCGCGGTGTGCCCTCTCCCGGCGCGTTATCCGGCTCCAGCCCCATGCGCTCCATACGGCGACTCAGCACATCCGCTGGCATATTCGCCACTAAGTCGGCGACGCGGAAGCTAAGGCTCGGTTCCGCCGGGAACACCTCCGAAATATGTGGCGGCACATGCCACACGCCCGCCGGTTCCTCCCACACGAGCCCCTGGCGCTGGCCACGGCGTAGCACATGCTCAAGCTGCTGCTTGCCGACGCGACGACGCTTGCGGTCAACGCCCTTCGGCGTATCGTGCGCCATCACGTCCGCATCCGATGCCCAATAGGCCACTTCTGTGAGGGTATCCAGCGATGCGGAATCCTCCAGAATATGAACCAAGTGGGCCACATCGAGAACATCGGGATCACAAAAAGACAGCGCCGTATGCGCTGAATCCTGTGACATCAGCAATTCCACCGCCTCTTGCCCAGCAGCTGAGGTATCAGCGGCTGGGCACGTGCGGCTCAATAAAAAACGCAGGTCAGTGCCATCGAGGTTGAGAATGAAATCCTCATACCTAGGGCGTACCGAGTAATCGACGTTGCGTTCCATAGCCCACCATTATGCCCGGTCGCCGTGCTAAGACAAAGGCTGCACCCCGCTGCCACATATTGAGCCTCGCAGCGAGGTGCGGCAGACCTCTGCCCGGCCTACTCGTGGTCGGGGTTCTCCTCACCCCAAAACACACGATTGACGACACGGCTGGAGTGACGAGTCAGACGCAAATAGTGCTCAATAAAACCGTTGGAATCCGATGCCTCCCCCCCCGCCGCACCGGCGACCTGAGTCAGCTGACGCCCCGGCTGGGGCAGCTGATCCGTGCGCTTACCACGGGTGAGCACCAGCGCATTGCGAGCATTCGTCGCCATCAGCCAGGCATCCCGAAGTGCGTCGGTATCCTCCGCATCTAGAATTCCGCGGTCTTTCAGCACTTCCAGACACTCCAGCGTCGACGTGTTGTGCAACTCCGGCACCTCGTGGGCATGCAGCATGATTAGCAGCTGCACAGTCCATTCGATATCGGTCAGTGCACCGGAACCGAGTTTGGTGTGGGTACGGCGATCGGCTCCGCGAGGCAGTCGCTCGGAATCAACACGCGCTTTCATACGACGGACATCGCGGACCATCTTGGCATCAGCTCCGCCCTGTGGGTACCTCAGCGGATCGATGGCCTTAAGGAAGCGGGTGCCCAGGTCTTTGTCGCCGGCAATCCAGGTAGCCCGTAGCAGTGCCTGAATCTCCCAGGTTTCACCCCAGCGCTCGTAGTAGGTCACATAGGAATCCAGGGTCCTGACAATCGGGCCCGAGCGTCCTTCTGGGCGCAGGTCCACGTCGACCTCCAATGGCGGGTCCTGGCTTGGCTTTGCCAGCCGACGACGCAACGAGTCACAAATCCTGGTTGCCCACTTGACCGCCTCGGAATCGTCGACAAGCGGCGCTCCATCGGCGTCCTTGCGGGGTTCACAGATGAACATCACGTCGGCATCGGAGCCGTAGCCCAGTTCAGCACCGCCGAGTCGCCCCATACCAATCACGGAGATAACGCCCGGGACCTCCGAGTCAGGATGCTCCAGCGACCACGCACGGATTTCGGCGGCAAGGGCAGCTTCGAGCACGTTGTCCCACACCATCGACAGAGAATGACAGACCTCTTGCACATCCATCAGTCCGAAGAGATCTGCGGAGGCAATGCGCGCGAGCTCTGCACGGCGCAACGCACGTGCCACACCAATGGCCTTAGCTGGACTGTTGTGACGAGCAGCCGCTGCGACCAGCGCACGCCCGACTGCATCGGAGTCGGTATTCAGAAGCTTCGGCCCGGATGCACCGTCGCCGAACCGTTTAATCACGTCCGGCGCACTCATAATCAGATCAGACGCGTACGGCGAAGAACCGAGCACCCGCATCAACCGCTGGCCGACGACGCCCTCATCGCGCAGCGTACGCAGGAACCACGTTTCGTCGTGGAGCTTCTCAGAGAGCTTGCGATAATTGAGCAGACCCGCGTCGGGGTCTGGCGTCGACGATAGCCACTCCATCAGCGTCGGTAGCAGCATCGCCTGAATACGCGACTTGCGCGAGGTGCCCGCCGCCAGCGCAGAAAGATGCTCGTAGGCGCGATCCGGGTACTGATAGCCCAGCGCGGCCAGCTGGCGCTTTGCCGCATCGGCCGATAGCTGCAGGGTTCCAATGTCCTGCTCCACCACGGAGTTCAGCAGTGGACGGTAGAAAAGCTTGTTGTGCAGGGAGCGGATCTGTGAGCTGGCCAGTCGAACCTGCTTGGCCAGCGGTTTGCTGGCATCGGTGCCGCCCTCACCGACGATGCCAGAGGCGCGACCGAGCCACTGAAGAGCTTCGGTGTCGTCGTCGGCAGGCAACAAATGCGTCCGCCGCATCTTTTGCAGCTGCAGGCGGTGCTCCAGCAGACGGACGAACTCGTAGGCGTTAATCAGCGCGGCACCGTCTTCGCGACCGATATAGCCAGCCTCGACAAGTGCGTCGAGTGCCATCACAGTTGGCAGCACGCGGAGGCTATCGTCATAGCGACCATGGACCAGCTGCAGCAGCTGCACCGCGAACTCGACATCACGCAGACCACCGCGACCGAGCTTGAGCTCTCGGTAGCGAAGCTCTTCGGGGACGTTTTGGACCACACGGGCGCGCATGCGTTGAACATCATCGACGAAGGATTCCCGCTGAGAGGCGGTCCACACCATCGGAGCTAGAGCATCGATGTATTCGCGGCCCAGCTCGATATCGCCTGTCATCGGCCGCGCCTTCAGTAACGCCTGGAACTCCCAGGTTTCAGCCCACCGCTTGTAGTAGGCGACGTGGGAATCCACGGTGCGTACGAGTGCACCCGACTTACCCTCCGGTCGGAGATTCGCGTCGACCTCAAAGAAGCAGTGGCAAGAAATCCGGATAAATTCGCTGGCCAAACGGGTGGCTCGGGCATCCGCCGGCTCTGCGACGAAAATGACATCCACATCGGAGATGTAGTTCAGCTCTTCCGCACCGCACTTGCCCATGGCGATTACGGCCAGGCGTGTTGAGACCGGCGACGAAGGAAAGACCTGTTGCACCGCGACAGAGAGTGCAGCCGTCAACGCCGCATCAGCCAGATCACTGAGTGCCTCCGAGACCTGACGGAATGGGACTTGTGGCTGTCCCGGACGGCGAGGGCCCCGTGGGTACGTGCCAGCCAAGTCGTAGCACGCAATACGCATAATCAAGTCGCGGTAGGCGCACTGCATCGCAACTTCGGCCTCACGGCCGGTTAGCTTCGCACGGTACAAACCGGGGCCTTCAAGCGTGGCGGGCGCAACGACGGGGTTGCGATACTCGGGATCCTCCTGCTTTTCCAGACTGGCCTCATCAGTGAGTTCGATGACCTCGGGCACAGCCCCGACGCTGGAGAGCATCTCGCGGAACATGTCTGCCTCAGTTGGAAACTCAGCTTGGAGCAGAACCCACTTTTCTGGGTGTGCAACCAGGTGATCGCCCAGTGCACTCGAGCCGCCGAGCAGCGCAAACATACGCGTACGTAGCGGCACCTGCTCGCGCATGGCTTCATCGAGACCGGACCAGGTGGCCCAGTTCTCCAGCTTTCCCTGCTGCTCCAGCTCGTCGAGAGCGCCTTTCAGCCGCACTAGCGCCATAAGCGCCAGCTTGGGGTCGCTGGCTCCGGCAAGACCCCACAACAGATGTAGGGACTCCTCGTTGTACCACCCCAAATCTTCCAGGTCAGCCCGCGTCCGATCGTCATTACGCAAGCCCAGCGCTGCGGGCCGCGGCACTGATTGGCGAGATGTGCGAGGTCGATTCATCACCATTGAAACTGGTCACCCAAAAAACAAATTAAAGACGAAAAAGGAAGGGGGCGGTACGGGGAAACTAGTAATCCAGAGTTGTGCGCAGCTCCCACTGCGTCACCTGACGCTGGAACTCGCGCCACTCGCGCCACTTATTGAGCAGGAAGAACTCGTAGACATGGTCACCGAGAGCATCGGCCACCAGATCGGAGCGTTCCATCTCCTGCAGCGCCACCTCCAGGGATGTCGGCAAATCGCGGTAGCCCATCGCACGTCGTTCCCGCTTGGTCAACTCGGAGATGTTGTCCTCTGCCTGCTCCGGAAGCTGGTAGCCCTCCTTAATTCCCTTCAAACCGGCGGCCAAAATCACCGAGTAAGCAAGATACGGGTTACAGGCCGAGTCCAAGGAACGAATTTCCACCCGGCGCGAATGTGCCTTACCCGGTGAGTACATGGGCACACGCACGAGAGCCGAGCGGTTGGCCATGCCCCATGTCGCGGACGTCGGAGCCTCATCGCCAAATGCCGTGCGCTTGTAGGAGTTGACCCACTGATTGGTCACAGCGGAAATTTCGCTGGCGTGAGTCAGAATGCCGGCAATGAAACCCTTTGCGGTGTCGGAGAGCTGGTTTTCATCATCCGGGTCGTGGAATGCATTAGTGTCCCCTTCAAAGAGGGAAATATGAGTGTGCATGCCATTGCCCGGCAAATCCTGGAAAGGTTTCGGCATGAATGTCGCCTGCACACCGTTTTTCATTGCGATCTGCTTAATGATGTAGCGGAAAGACATCACGTTATCCGCCATAGTCAGCGGATCGGCGTAGCGCAGATCGATTTCCTGCTGACCCGGCGCATTTTCGTGATGGGAGAACTCCACAGGGATTCCCATGTCTTCCAACACCGTGATCGCTTCTTGGCGAAAGCGGGGTGCGCGGTCGTAGACCGCCTGGTCAAAGTAACCGCCATTGTCCGTTGGCACCGGCGGCTTTCCATCAGTAGCCAGGCTCTCTACTAGGAAAAACTCAATCTCCGGGTGGATGAACGCGTGGAAGCCCTCGTCGGCAAGCGCCTTAATTTGGCGGCGCAGCACCTGGCGTGGATCTGCCCACGACGGCTGACCATCGGGCATGACGATGTCGCAGAACATGCGCGCGGACGTGATTGTGTCTTCTTTATGCAGACGCGGCATGACCTGGAACGTCGAAGGATCCGGTTGCGCGATAGTGTCAGCCTCGGAAACGCGGGAAAAGCCCTCCACCGCGGAGCCATCGAAACCAATGCCCTCTTCAAAGGAGCCCTCGAGCTCAGCCGGTGCGACGGCAACGGACTTCAGATACCCCAAAATATCGGTAAACCAGAGGCGGATATAACGGATATCTTGCTCTTCGATTGCGCGGAGGACGAATTCCTGCTGACTGTTCATACTTTCCAACGTTACCCAGGTGCCCGGATTCGCGGTACACATTTTGACCATCCGGCGTGGCTAGCCAACTGCCGCGCCCGTGTCATAACCGCTGCCCTCGTGGCCTCGAATTGCGGGTGACTATGGCATGCTCTATTGACATGAGCGGAAAAAAGATTCGTCTGAATAATCTGGCCGAATGGAAGGCTGAGTCTCGCCCCTGGGCAATGCTGACTTGCTACGACTACTCCACCGCGCGCGCTTTTTCCGCCGCCGGTGTCGAGCTGCTGTTGGTCGGCGACTCTGCAGCAAACGTTGTCTACGGCTACGACACCACCACCGAGATCTCGCTGGAAGAAATGATCCCGCTTGCTCGCGGTGTCGTCCGGGGCGCTGGCAACGCACTTGTGGTTGCCGATTTACCCTTCGGCACTTACGAGGCCTCCGATGAGCAGGCCGTGCTGTCCGCCGCGAAGATGATGCGCGAAACCGGCGCACACATGATCAAGATCGAAGGTGGCGTGCGTATCGCCCCGCGCATCCGTGCGCTGGTCAACGCCGGCATTCCGGTCATGGCGCACATCGGTTTCACCCCGCAGTCCGTCAACGCGCTGTCCGGTTTCAAGGTCCAGGGGCGCGGTGCGGGGGCGGACCAGCTGCGTGCCGACGCCCATGCGGTAGCCGATGCTGGTGCCGCGGCCGTGGTCCTTGAGATGGTGCCTGCGGATCTGGCCACCGAGATTACCCGCGAGCTATCCATCCCAACCTGTGGCATTGGCGCTGGTAACCAGTGCGATGGCCAGGTTCTCGTCTGGCAGGATGCCTTTGCAGTTCCGGCCGATGGCCGCAGGCCGTCGTTTAGTTCGGTGTTCGAAGAGGTCGGCGAGATGCTGACCAAGGGAGCGAAGCAGTATGTCGACCAGGTGCACTCCCGCGAGTTCCCTACTGAGGCGCAGAACTTCTCGGGTTAGCTCTTCGATTCGGGGGTAGGATTAGTGGTTATGGCATCTAAGTCTGGTTCTAAGTCCAAAACTCCAACTGCGGCGTTGGAGGTGGAATCTAAGTTCTCAGCTACCCCAGAAGTGGTAGCCCCATCGTTCGATTTCGTTCCACAGGTTGGCTCCACCACCACTGAGGTGCGAAATCTCTCCGCGATTTACCTGGACACGGCGGACCTGCGTCTGACCCGGTCCAAGCACACTCTGCGTCGCCGCACGGGCGGCCCCGATGAGGGGTGGCATCTGAAGGCGCCGGGTACCGGCGGTCGCCTCGAATATGGCGTTGGCCTGGAAGAGGGCTCTGTTAACGGTGAAGGCCGCGATGCTGACTACATCGTGCCTACCGAGTTGCTTGCCCCCGTGCGCGCAATTGTGCGCAATCACCCGCTGCAACCAATCGCGCAGGTAGACAATGAGCGCCACGTCACCACGGTGTTTGCCCTCGATGGCACGCCCATGGCGGAGTTTGCGGATGATCACGTCACGGCGACTTCCTTCCTCGATGGCGGCGAAACCACTACCTGGCGTGAGTGGGAGATTGAGCTGCTCGGGGATTGGGCAAATCACCCGGACGGTAAGGCCGTAATGGCAGCGATGTCCAAGGTCGCTGAGGTGGCTGGCGCCGTGCCGTCGGAAAGCCCTTCGAAGTTGGCGACGGCGTTGGGTGACTCCATCGACTCCGCTCCCCTGCCGCCGGTTCCAGCGAAGCTGCCGAAGGGTACTCCGGGGCGCACTGTGGTCGATGCGCTGGCCGCTAACGTGGCCAAGATGGTCGAGTACGACCCGAAGGTACGCCGCGATGAGTTTGACTCGGTGCATCAGATGCGCGTCGCCACTCGTGAGCTGCGCAGTCATATGCAGACCTTCCACGGCATTGTTGTGGGCGATAAGGTCGCTGAACTGGAGGGCAACCTCAAGCAGCTGGCGGGTGTTCTCGGCGTGGCTCGTGACGCTGAGGTCGTCGCTATGCGCTGGGAGGAGCTGCTGGCCAATCGCGAAAGCGCCGCTTTGGGCGAGGAGCTGCGTGCGAATCTCGTCGAAGATGTCCAGAAGGACTACGACCGCGCTCATCAGCGCGTCATTTTCGCACTCAATTCAAGCGAGTACCTGCAACTTCTCGACGATCTCGATGAGTTCCTCGCCAATCCGCCAATTGCCGCAAATGCGGACGAGGCCGAGGCTGGGGAAAAGAAGTCTAAGAAGAAGGACGAATCGCTTGTCGACGGCGCGGAGAACGCAGACTCCGAGGATACGTCGGCAGCTGGTTCCGAGGTCGCGGCTGAGGCTGATACTGCCGCCGATGCAGCAGCTTCCACGACCTCAGACAAGGCCGAGCCGGAGAAGGTAGCGGCACCGAAGGAACTCGACACCACTGCGGTGCTGCTTGATCACCTGCGCAGCGCGTTTTCGAAGTTCCGTCGTCGCCACAACCTGGTACTCGATGGCCGCGAGGATGCTGACCTGCCAGAGGCAGATTTGGACGAGCGTTACCACGATGTCCGCAAGGCTGCGAAGAAGCTCCGCTACAGCGCGGAAGCTGCTCAGAACGCGGACCTGCCGACCGAGAAGCTCTACGCTGCTTGCAAGAACCTGCAGTCGGTTCTCGGTGACTTCCAGGACACCTGTACTGCGCGCGACTTCGTGCTGGCTCGCGCTAAGCGTGCCTCCCGTGCGGGCAGGGACACCTTCGGCTACGGCGTGCTTTACCAGATGGAGTACTACGACGGCCTGAAGGCCCTGGCTGAGTACGACGATGCCGTGGCAAAGGTTTTCAAGGCCTTCCGCAAGATGGAGAAGAAGATTAAGAAGGGCAAGAAGGCCTAAAGGCGTAGAGCCTTATTTTTCAGCTACTCCCCAGTCGTCATCTTCTTCATCCCAGTCGTCGGCCGCCTTGTTGCGCTCGGCGACTTTTTCCATGGCAGCGCGGGCTTCCTCTTCGGAATCGTAGGGGCCCATTCGGTCGTCCCAACCGGTTTTCTTTCCCTGAAACACCGTGCCCGTCGACGGCTGGTAGTACCACTTACTGCTGTTGTCGCTCACGATTTTTCTCCTCTTCCACATCGAGAACTTGTCGAGTTATCAAGCGGTTCTGTCACCGCCAACTCCACACATAAGCAAACTTGCAGAGAGGCAACCATTTGCCTGCCATGTGCGCTGCGGCGACATAAAATCCCAGTATATAGGTTTGTCACTGTCCCCCGACCCGGGTATTATCGACGGAATTGTTCACCTTAGAACACAAGCGTTGAACGCGAACACTGCACACCAGCACTATGAGTCCGATCTCTGGAGAGGTTTCACCCATGCCCGCCGCACCCGCTGTCGTAAACGACGTCTTCGATGCCGTCGGTTCTAATGCTTCAGTTGCATACGCCCCGGGTTCCATCAACCTGTTGGGTGAGGACTGCGCGTCCTCCGGCGGCATGCTCCTAGCCACCGCCATTCCGGCCTATGCTGCGGTCGGCATCGAGGAAATTGACGAGCAGCAGCTCGTTGTCGTGTACAAGCGCGAAACTACCAAGATGGATTTCCCGGATAGCGTCCCCGCCGCTTTTTCTCAGGTGCCGACCGCTGTCGCGGCTGCCATTGTCGCATTGCAACACTCGCTGCATCTCGTTCCGCGCAACAGCAACGGCCTGAAGGTCACCATTGCCTCCACCATCGCGCCAGGTCGCGGTTTTGGAGAGATTCCGGCAATTCAGTGTGCTCTCGCGCTGGCTCTCAATGCGCGTTTTGGCGACCGCGATGATGTGCCCACCCGCACGCGTATTGCCACCGCTATCCACGAGACCATGGTGCAGATTAAGGGACAGTCGTGGCCGCTGTACCCCTACACCACGGCGCTGCGCAGCCGCCCGGACAGCCTACTGTGCATCAACCACTCCGATGAGGCAGTCACGCAGACGGCGTTCCCGCAGTCGTTGGCGCTGACTGTCGCTTACTCCCCCGATGTCACCGGCGGTTCGCCCGACGAGGAGCGCTACGAGTTCTTCCAGCAAGCCTGCGCCGCTTTTGGCGTGCCGACTCTCGCTAGCCTCCCCGACTCACAGGAGCGGGTCGCGGACTGGGTGCGTGCTCGTCACGAGGTGCACCCGGACGACGAAGACATCCCGACCATCGGCCGTGCCATTCAGTGGCTTGACGAAGCCGACGCATCCTCCGACCGTGCCCGCGCAGTCATCGGCCACATCCGTCACAGCGATATTCAAGCAGCCATCGCAGGGGTTTCGCGCGATGTCAGTGAGCGTGGCTCCGCGCCGTCGGCAAGCTCTGTGCTGGGGCAGATTGCCGAGCTGACCGACACCATTGACTGCGAGAAGATTGCCCGTTGTGCGCCATGCCCGGGTGCGTCGCTGGTGATGTGGTCCCACGTCGACGACGCCGATCGGATTGCCTCCGCGCTTAACGACGGCGGTTCCGAGACCATCCGTGTGGAGAACACTGCAGCCGGCGCGGTGGTCGAGTAATAGAGCTTGTGTGAACGAGTCGGCCTATGAGCCGGATTCTGTCCCTCGGCGCTCCTTTCGGAAAGCGCCGGGTGGCGATCATCCATCTCGGTCTGCCATTGCTGACAGCCTGAAGCAGCACACCCGCGAGTATCGGACGGGCAGCCCTCAAACACTCGCGCACGCGCACGACGAAGCATGCGCGATTTTGCCTTGCTCCTGGTGGGGTTTACCTAGCCGGTGCAATCACTTGCCCCGCTGGTGCGCTCTTACCGCACCTTTTCACCCTCACCGGATCTCCACAGCTTTACGTCAAAGACATCGGCTGTGCGCCCGGCGGTCTATTTTCTGTGGCACTATTCCCGCAGGTCACCCTGGGTTGCTGTTAGCAACCACCATGCCCAGTGGAGTCCGGACTTTCCTCGACAGCGGCCTGGACACACTCTGTAAAAGAGGCGTCCGGTTCCGTTAACTGCCGCGATCACCCGGCCGGCTCGCTCGAATGGTTAGTGTACCCGCCACAACCGCAATTCAAATAACCCGCCGTGCTCGGCTGCTAACCACGCAGGTAGCTGGTGTCGTTAATCAGCCGCACTGATGTCGGCCCATCTGCGTAGAACTCCGCGATGGAGAGGCTGGCCAGGTCCAAGTGCAGGCGAGTGAAGATTTCAAAGCCGCAGCCGAGCCCCTGGCGCAGCAGCGACTTGATTGGTGTGACATGGCTGACTACCAGCACATCCGAGGCACCGAATTGTTGAGCGATGCGCTCACGCGCGGCGCTCACTCGGCTATCGACCGTGCGGAAATCCTCCCCCTCCGGTGGCGCCACGGCCGGATCCGCAAGCCAGGAACTGTGCAGCTCAGGGGTGGCGTTGTGAGCCTCGGAGAAAGTCATGCCCTCCCACTGCCCAAAGTCGGTCTCGCGCAGATCCTCTTCAACGTGGATGTCCAGCCCGAGCGCTTTGGCTGCCGCCTCTGCTGTCTGCTGTGCACGACGCTGTGGAGAGGCCACAATCGCCGAGAAACTCATGTTGCCGCTATCGACCAACGTCGCCAGGTGACGTGCTGCCGCTTCCGCTTGCTGTCTGCCCACCTCTGTCAGGTCGGGGTTCGAACGACTTCCCGAGTACTCCCGGCGAATCGACATTGGCGACTGCCCATGGCGCAGCAGCACCAACCGCGTGGGATCCGTAGTCGCACCCGTCCAGCCCGGCGCGCTATCGCGCTTGTCTGCAGCCTGGCTCATTTACGCGCCTTTCACCGCTCCCAGCGTTTCCGCACGCACAATCATCGCGCCACATTCAGGACAAAACGTCACTTCTTCCGGCGCGAGCGTGGTGAATTCATGCACGGTTCCTACATCGAGCTCCATGAAGCAGGAACCGCAGGTGCGTCCGTTTAAGCGGGCAACGGGGATCCCATTAGCAAGCGCTAGACGACGGTAAAGCTTGGCTGCCGAACCATCAATGAGTTTGTCAGCCTCTTCGATTCGGGTCTCTGCGATGGAAATGCGCGCAATGAGGTCAACCTCGGCGTCGTTAAGCCTTTGCTTGGCGGCGACGATGTCATCGTGCGCCTCGTCGGCGTCGTATTCGTGCTCAGCGTCGACCTGATAGGCCTCCTGCATGCGCTCGTACTGCTGGAGTTCCTGTTCAGCGCGTTCGCGGCGGCGCTTGGTGGAGCGCAGGTCATGCTCGAGGTCACGGCGCGTGGATGCGTCTTCTGCGGCACCGAGCGACAGACGATCAGCCTTTTCGCGGGCTTTCAGCTTGTTGATGTCCGATTCCAGCTTGGCAATATCGCGGCCGATATCGGAGGCGCTGAGCTTGGAGCGCGCTGCCTCACTGGCCTGACGGCTGTGCTTTTTGCGCAGCTCCTGCAACTCGGCACGCTCGGGCAGAACGTTCTGGCGGGCGGTGAGCCCATCCAACAGAGTTTGGTTTTCCGCCTTTTCCAACATCGCAACTTGGATTTGTGGACTAAGCCTCATGGTCTTCACTTCCTTGCCTGTGTCGACGATTCTGCCACTGTCCAGGGATCGGTGCGCACCTCAAGGACCTCGGTCGCGACCCCGAGCCTCTCGGCCAGGATCTCTGCGGCCTGGTAGCACCAGGGGAACTCGCTGGCCCAGTGAGCCGTGTCCACCACGCAGAAGTCCGCGGTTCGCAGTGTCTCATCGACAGGATGATGCCGCAGGTCAGAGGTAACGAACGCATCGACGCCCATCTTTGCCACAGTGTCCAGGAAAGAGTCACCTGAACCAGATGCGACGGCAACCGTGCGAATCATCCGCTCCGGATCGCCTGCGCCTCGCACGCCCCATGCCGTTGCGGGCAGGCGCTCAGCCACACGGGCGACGAATTCCTTAAATGGCATCGGCGTATCCAGCGTGCCCACTCGCCCAATGCCCACAGCCTGCTGCGGATCCAAGCCGGTGGCCTGATTGTCCACGATGTCGAAGGCAGGCTCCTCATACGGATGCGCTGCAACGAGAGCCTTGACAATCGCCGCGCGCACGGACCGTGGCGCGACCATCTCCAGGCGTACTTCCTCGACATACTCAATCTGCCCCTCGGCACCGATGAAGGGATTCGCCCCGCTCAGCGGGCGGAACTGGCCGCGGCCGTTAATGCGAAACGCACAGCTGTCGTAGTCGCCGATAGTGCCCGCGCCCGCCTCAAACATGGCTTGCGCGACCTTATCGACGTGATCTGCCGGAACCTTCACTGTCCAGGTATCCAAGCCGGGAGCCGACTGCGGAGCTAGCGGCGCACCCGGTTCAACTCCGAGAACCGTGGCCAACTGGTCGTTGACACCCGGTCGGGCGCTGTCAGCGTTGGTGTGCGCTGCAAAGAGAGCCACACCTGCCCGAATCAGCTTATGAATAATCCGACCCTTCGGTGTATCCGCCGCCACGGAATTCACACCACGCAGAAGCAGCGGATGGTGCACAACGAGCATCTGAGCACCGGAGGCAATCGCGCGATCTGCAACCTCGTCAGTGCAGTCCAGCGCCAACGCGATGCGACGCACCTCATCCTGCGGGTCACCGCAGATCAGGCCAACTTTATCCCAGCTCTCCGCCAGTGCCGGCGGGTAGGCCGCGTCCATCGCCGCACGCACGTCGGCAACGGTCACCACCGTGTTATTGCCCTCGGCACGGGTCTGCGCAGAGTCCGTCATACATCCATCCCTTCAACATGCATTTCTCTCCAGCTTCTCTTCCAGCGTAGTGAACTCTGCCCCGCCCCATCAGTTCTGCGACAGCAAATCCGCTACTTCCGCAATAAGCCGCCGCACACTCGTCTCGTCCCGCACAGCCAGCCGCCACCACGAACCGTCCAAACCGGCGAAGGTGTCGCAACGCCGCACGGCTACTCCGCGCGCAGCGAGCCGCTGTCTCAGGCGCTCGTGCTTGACGACGTCAACCTCCGCAGCGCCCGGACCATCATGCGTGCTCAGGGCAACCCCCGGGCGTGCCAGCACAAAGGGAGCCTTGGAATCCAACACCTGCCAGCCGGCGGCTACTAACAGCTGTGTCATAGCCTCGCGCTGCTGACCAATCTCAGCGCGGATTTGTGGCAACAGCTCTGCCTCGCGACGCGCGATTGCCGCCATAGCGGTAAGTTGCAGCGTGCCCAGTGGCCAGTGCGGACGCAGTCGCCCCAACTGCGCCAGGAGCTCAGGGGTTCCCAGCGCGTAACCACAGCGCAGGCCTGCGATTGCCCAGGTCTTAGTCATGCTGCGGAAAACGATGACATTATCGGGGATACTGTTCGCTTCCCCCGGCCTGCAATCAGCTAGCGAGCACCGCCGAATAATCTCACCATCGGCGATGTCCATAAATGCCTCATCCACGACCAAGATCCCACAACGGCTGGCGAGCCCCCGCAGGTCATCCGCTGAATGAGCAACACCGGTGGGGTTAGTCGGATTGCCGATGATGACCATCCGACCGTCAAGCTGCTGGGAATGCGGGGAGGAGGCGTTCTCGTGGACGTCGGCAAGCGTAGGCGTGAGCGTGTACGGCGACGGTAGTACCAGCGAATCCACCCCGACTCCCGCGGCGCGGAACGCGGCTTCAGGTTCGGTGAACTGCGGCTGGACGATGGTGGCGGGCAAGCCCAGGTGCGGCAAGAGCGAAAAGCCCTCGGCGACGCCGTGAAGAAGCAGAACCTCGTCGGCGCTGCGATTGTGATTGGCGGCGATGGCGGCGCGGACGTCGGCATCGAGCTGCGCAGACGGATACGCGGCAAGTTCTCCAAGGGACGTGGCAAGCGAGTCCTGCAGCCACTGCGGTGTGGTGCCGTGAACATTGACGGCAAAGTCCAGGTCAGCGCCATGGGCGGCCTGATCGCCGTGATAGCGCAGCGGGTCGTCTAACATGCCATCCAGCCTAATGACCTTTTAGGATGAACAATATGTCCACTGGCCATCGTCCCACTGTCCTTATTGATGTCGACGGCACCATCGCCGATTCTCTCCCCGCAATCGCACATGGATTCCGCCTTGCGTTGGAGGCAATTGACCACCCACTTCCGCCCGAGAGCTTTATCAACACGATCCCAGGCCCGCCAATGGTGGAGACACTCGCATCCCTCGGGCTTTCCGACGAACAAGTCGACCGAGCCTTCGCTGTGTACATGGAGCATCAACACGCCGGTGCTTGGCAGCGTGCCGAGATGTTCCCCGGCTGGCCGGAGCTCCTGCGCGATTGGCGGGCAGCTGGTGTCCAACTAGCCACTGCGACTTCCAAGGGCGACTACTTCGCCCGTAAAACCTTGGACAATTTCGGGCTTCTCGACGCCTTTGACTTCATCGGCGCCGCCAGCGACGACGGCTCACGACAGACAAAGACCGAGGTCATTGAGTACACGCTCAAGGAGTTGGGCATTGAAACCGATGAAGCAGTGCGTCCGCACGGTTCGGTCGTAATGGTTGGCGATCGCATCCATGATTTTGAGGGCGCCGCACAGTTCGGCATCCCCGCCATCGCTGTTAAATGGGGCTACGGCTCGGAATCTGAGTGGGCATCGGCAGCGGCGGTGGCGTCGTCGCCTGGGGACCTGAATCGTGTTGTGCGGGAAATGTTGTATCTTTAAGACTCGTCAACGATTAGTGACAATCCTATTTTTATTTTCCGAGAAGTTTGGTTTTGCCTATTATGCTTATGAACTCGTCGCATCGTACTGAGTCCGTGTACGTCGTGTTTGTCTGCTCCGGAAATATCTGCCGCTCCCCCATGGCTGAAATCATCGTCCGTGACGCGGTTGAAGCCAATGCGCTTGCCGACGATGTCCTGCTCGCCTCCTGCGGAATCGGCGGCTGGCATGTCGGCGAACCCGCCGACGAGCGAGCGCAAGCCGAGCTGGAAAATGCTGGCTACGATCCGAACCACACCGCGGCACAGCTGGGCGATGAGCACATGGATGCAACGCTTTTCATCGCCATGGATGAATCGCACATCAATGGTCTACTCCACGCTGGCGTGCCAAAAGAGAAGATTCGCCTGATGCGTTCCTTCGACCCGGCATCCCCGAAGGGGGCCGTCGTGGCTGATCCTTACTACGGAGGTCCGGAGGGATTCGTCCGCACTCGAAACGAAATTGAGGCCGCGACGCCGGGAATCATCGCATGGTTGCGTGAGACTCTGGCGCTGGCCTCTGAGCGTTAAGGTTTCAAAACAACCTTTTCTTTTGCTTTGCTGGCATTGCCCCGGTTTCGAAACGCCCAAATCTTATTCAAGATGAAGTTAGCGGGCGTACCCAAGATGACGCCGATGAGGTTTGCCCAGTAGAGGCGGTTTCTAAAGCCGGTGGAGTCGTCGAAAATATCCACCGGCAGTGCCAGTGGCGAGGTGGGGTTAGTCAGCAGCGTGATGACAACCAGGTTCACAATCAGTGCTGAGATACCTGCAAATAAAAACGGGAAGAACTGTCTAAACCAGTTCGGGCGATTGTCAGTTCGGAAGGTCCAGGACCGGTTGAGCTGGAAGTTCCAGATGTTAGCCACGACAAACGCCAGAGTTGCATAGACGTGGGAGTAACGGATATTCCACCGCGTTCCGAACAAGTTCATAAACACGTCGTGCTCATTGGTGCCCAGACTGAGGCCCAACTTGCGGGCAATAATCACGACAATCAGGTTGACAACCACACCTGTGCCGCCGACCAGGCCGAACTTGATGAACTGGCGCGAGACTGTGCTGAAGCGGCGTGAAGGCGAAGATTTCGCTGTTTGCGTGCCCACCACGACACCTCTCTTTCCATCTATCCCCGGGTAGATTCCCCGTCAAATACGCTCAAATAACTTTACCCGAAGTTCACTCAATCTCCGCACCGCCAATCACCTGCCGCTCTAGTGCCATCCACACCACCGGGTAAGCTCAATGAATGTGTTTAAGAATGTGCGCCAGTTTCTGACCCCTGGATGGGTTCTCACTGCCATTGTCGCCATTGCGTTTTCCTATCTCGCATTTACTGTTCTGGCTCCGTGGCAGTTGGGTAAGAACACCGCGACGCAGCATCGCAATCAGCAGCTTGAGCACTCATTCGAGCTCGACCCCGTAGATGTCAATGAGCTAATGCCCAAGGGCAAAGGGTTCGTCGAGGGCAACGAATGGCGTCGCGTTACCGCCACCGGGTCCTTCCTACCGGATACCCGCGTGCTATTGCGTAACCGCCCGGTCAATGGAGCCCCCGCCGTCCAGGTACTCGATGTCTTCGTCGCTAACAATGGCGAAAACTACCTGGTCAACCGCGGCTTTGTACGCCCGACAGACTCCAGCACCCCCAATGTTGAGCCAGCCCCGAAGGGCACCTTGACTATCTCGGCCTTTACCCGCCGAAACGAGATTCCCGCCGAGACCGCCCCAATCCCCGGCACCCCGCCGCAGGTCTACGGAATCAACACCAAGGAAGTGTCCGAGCTAGTCGACACCGAACTCAACCCCGATTGGCTTCAGCTCTCGGACAAATCCGATGCCGTCATCGAGGCCATTCCACTGCCCACTCTGGAGTCCGGCCCCTACCTCTCCTACGGCATTCAGTGGATTTTCTTCGGCGCTCTCGTGCCGCTGGCCGTCGTCTGGTTCATTCGTGCTGAAATCGTCGAGCGCAGACGAGACCGCGCGGAGCAAGAGGAGATGGCTAAGAACCTCCGCGATGCCGAAGCCGCGGAACCAGTAGATGACGCTGATGACTCTGAGGACGCAACACCCGAATCGGACGATGCCACCACTCCCACTCCTCCGCAGGCTAAGTCCGAAGAGGATCGCGCCGCCGAGCTGCACCGCCAGCGCATGGCGCAACGCTACGGCAACACTGGCCACCGCGCCGCAGGTTACCGCGACAACCGATACGACGAACGCTTCTAGCTCGCAGCTCGCGCCTTCGCGTGCCGGACGCATCCGGCCACAACCACAGCTCCCGCACAGCTGAGCGCAACAATATTTTGCACTCGCTTGCTCAGCTCAGCTGCACGCCGAACATCCGCCACCGCAGGCGCCCGGCCACCGCCCAGCACTGGGCGCATCTCCACACCGCTGAGATACACCGTCTTACCACCCAGCTGCAGCCCCAGCGCGCCGGCCGCACTCGCCTCCACAACGCCCGCGTTTGGACTTGGATGGTTGCTGGCATCTCGTTGCCACGCTGCCAATGCTTGACGACGATTCGGGCCCGCAACCACAGTTGCGACAGCTGTGAGCCTGGCGGGGAGGAACCCGGCGACGTCGTCAAGCCGTGCACTGGCCCACCCGAACTGGCGATAGCGGTCATTGCGGTATCCGACCATCGCGTCAAGGGTATTGACCGCTCGATGAGCAACCACACCAGGAGCTCCTGCAATGGCTCCCCACATGAGTGTGCCGGTGACTGCGTCGGAGGTATTTTCGGCGAGCGATTCGACGGTGGCTCGGGCGATCCCATCAGCGTCGAGCGCCTCTGGATCACGCGAGCACAGCCACGGCACAAGCTCTCGGGCAGCATCGATATCTCCGGCGGAAAGTCGGTCGGCCATACGTTCGCCCGTGCGGCGGAGGGTAGTGCCGCCGAGCGATGCCCACGTGGTGGCAGTCAGTGCGAGGGTCGGGGCGACTGTACTGACTGCGGCGGTAAGCACTACCGGTGCGGCCACTGCGATTGTGGTGAAAGCTACACCGCGCGCCTTGGAATCGGCATAAATTCGGCGCTCAAGTTTGCTGACGGCCTGCCCGTAGATTGCCACCGGATGGTGATTGGTGGGATCTGCGAAAATGCGGTCAAGCGCATATCCCGCAGCGATGGCTGCACCGCGTCGCCAGAGGCGTCGACTTCTGGCTTTTATACGCAATTTAATCGAACTGTCCCTGCAGAACGGCTACGACATCGAGCGGAGTGACATGTGCTGCCGGATGACGGTGCGAAGATGCAGCCATCAAGGTGTAATCACAGGTGTGCCGGATACCGAGTAGGTGCCCAAACTCGTGTGCAAGCGTGCTGCGAATTGCATCAGGATAGAGTGTGGAAGTAACGAAAACCGTCATTTCTTTACTAATTTCCGATGCAGAAGCCAAAACGTGCGAGTTCGGCTTAGGCACGTAGCGAACGCTCACGGTATCCGAATCAGCTTTGTCTTTGGTCACTTCCCGGAGCACGACCTTGCCACCGAGCTTTTCATTCCACTCTTGGGCAGCAGCGTCCAGCTGCGCGCGGTACGGAAAGTCTGGAGCAACAACGTAGTCCAGGGTGCCGTCGGCAAGGTAGGAAGGCATCTTGTCGGAGAGATGGAGAATCGATGGATCCTCCACCGGCTCGCCTGCATTTGCGGCTTTGACCATTGCCTTACAGGTGGCAGCGTCGATTACTGGTTTACCGTCTCCTCCAATTGCGTAGGCCTGTGGGCCCGCAAGTAGAGATCCGGCAACAATGATGGTTACTAGCGATTTGGTAAAACGCACAGACCGGGAGTTTAGCACAAACAAAAATCCGCCCGGTTTCTCCATTACAAGAATCCGGGCGGATTATGTCTGTGCGGCGAGAGGGTTTCGAACCCCCGACCGCTGGTGTGTAAAACCAGAGCTCTACCGCTGAGCTATCGCCGCGCTGCTGCGAAACTTTAACACACGGCAAACATAGATTGCCAATTGCGCACTACACACAGCGTTTATGCAGATTATTTAAGCAGACTTTCTCAACGACGACAGCCCGCCTCACGGCAGCCCTACCCAGCAACAGCTCAGCTAGTGGCCAAATTTAGCTGATTAGCTAAAGCCAATCAGCTAGAACCGGCTAGCTAGAGCGCTGCACCAGGCAATTGCCCTGCCAATCCCCCAGACGAAGCGCCGAGGTGTTGGAGAAACCTGCCAGCTGTGCGGACTCATCAATCACACCAGGATCAATGGCACCCGGCTGACCAGCGCCTGGCGTGAGCAACCAAACGCGGCCTTCATCCTCCAAAGGGCGGGAAGCATCCACAAGACCATCGACCAAGTCGCCGTCTTCTTCACGCCACCACAGCAATACGACGTCGACAACCTCATCCGTGTCTTCGTCGAGCAGGTCTGCATCCAGGAAATTCTCGACCGACTCACTGATTGCTGAGTCACAGTCTGTATCCCAGCCAACCTCCTGGACTAGCTGACCTTCCTTGATGCCGAGCCTGCTCGCATATTCATGAGCAGCGCCTGTGGCGTTGACCACTTCCCTTTTCCTCCTCTAGAAAAAATATTCAGCTCGATTTTTCGAGCTATGTGGGGAAATTTTACCGCTCAAATACATTTTTCACAGCTGCAAAATAAGAATTTCCCCAAAAAGGTGCAGTTTTCGCAGTGTTCTTCGCAATGTTCGTCGTAAAGCCGACCGGATTGTTCGGTGAAAGCGTGTGCAAGAAACGGCTAGGGGCACAACAAACGATTCAGACGTAGAGTGGAGAAAAATAACCTTTGCCTTTCCTTCAGGGACTGAAAGGAGCTCACAATGTCCGATACATCGTCAGGCACGCCACAAGCCCACTCTGATGAGTCAAACTTTGCCCTTATCCGTGATGGGGTCGCCTCCTATCTCACGGATGCAGATCCTGAAGAGACCAAGGAGTGGCTTGAGTCTCTCGACGGCCTGTTAGAAGAGGCAGGTCCGGAGCGCGCACGCTTCCTCATGCTGCGGCTGCTGGAACGTGCCACGGCAAAGCGCGTAGCTCTACCGCCACTGACTTCGACAGACCTCGTCAACACCATCCCGACTGAGATGGAGCCGGAATTCCCTGGCGATGAGGACATTGAGCGCCGCTACCGCAAGTGGATCCGTTGGAATGCGGCAATTATGGTCCATCGCGCACAGCGTCCGGGTATCGGCGTGGGCGGACATATCTCCACCTATGCGGGCGCCGCACCGCTTTACGAGGTCGGCTTTAACCACTTCTTCCGCGGCAAAGACCACCCAGGCGGCGGTGACCACGTCTTCTTCCAGGGCCACGCTTCGCCGGGTATGTACGCCCGCGCATTCCTAGAGGGGCGTCTGACCGAAGAGGACCTCGACGGTTTCCGTCAGGAAGTCTCCCTCGGCGAGGGCAATGGCCTTCCCTCCTACCCGCACCCGCATGGCATGCCAGAATTCTGGGAGTTCCCGACGGTGTCCATGGGCCTTGGTCCGCTCAACGCCATCTACCAGGCACGCTTCAACCGCTACCTGCATGACCGCGGCATCAAGGACACCTCCCAGCAGCACGTTTGGGCCTTCCTCGGTGACGGCGAAATGGATGAGCCGGAATCTCGTGGCGCCATTCAGCATGCGGCGCTGAACAACCTGGATAACCTGACATTCGTCATTAACTGTAACCTGCAACGCCTCGACGGTCCGGTGCGCGGCAACACCAGCATCATCCAGGAGCTGGAGTCGTTCTTCCGCGGCGCTGGTTGGAATGTCATCAAGGTCGTTTGGGGCCGCGAGTGGGACGAGCTCTTCGCTAAGGACAAGGACGGCGCACTAGTCGACCTGATGAATAAGTTCTGCGATGGCGACTACCAGACGCTGAAGGCTAACAACGGCGCTTGGGTGCGCGAGCACTTCTTCGGCCGTGACCCGCGCACTGCCAAGCTGGTCGAGGACATGACCGACGAGGAGATTTGGAACCTCCGTCGCGGTGGCCACGACTACCGCAAGATTTACGCTGCCTACAAGAAGGCCTTGGAGACCAAGGATCAGCCGACCGTCATTCTGGCGCACACGGTTAAGGGCTATGGCCTCGGCCATAACTTCGAGGGCCGCAACGCGACCCACCAGATGAAGAAGCTGACGCTCGATGATCTGAAGCTTTTCCGCGATAACCAGCGCATTCCGATCTCCGACGAGGAGCTGGAGAAGGATCCCTACCTGCCGCCGTACTACAACCCGGGCCCAGAGTCCGAGGAAGTGCAGTACATGCTGGAGCGCCGCAAGGAACTCGGCGGTTTCGTGCCGGAGCGTCGCACTAGCTACGAACCACTGACAACGCCAAAGCCGGAAACCCTGAAAAACCTCCTCAAGGGATCAGGTAAGCAAAAGGTTGCCACCACTATGGCGACGGTGCGTGTTTTCAGGGACCTGATGCGCGATAAGGATCTCAAGGACCGCTTCGTGCCTATCATCCCTGATGAGGCCCGCACCTTCGGCATGGACTCCTGGTTCCCGACGCTGAAGATCTACAACCCGCACGGCCAGAACTACACTCCGGTCGACCATGAACTGATGCTGTCCTACAAGGAAGCGAAGGACGGTCAGATTCTGCACGAGGGCATTTCCGAGGCGGGCTCTGTGGGGTCGTTTACCGCTGTCGGCTCGGCGTACGCCACCCATGGCGTGGCCATGATTCCGCTCTACATCTTCTACTCGATGTTCGGTTTCCAGCGCACGGCTGACTCCATTTGGGCCGCTGGTGACCAAATGTCCCGCGGCTTCCTGCTCGGGGCGACAGCTGGCCGCACGACGCTGACAGGTGAAGGCCTGCAGCACATGGACGGTCACTCCCAGTTGCTGGCGGCTACGAACCCGTCGGTGGTCTCCTTCGACCCGGCATTCGCCTACGAGATTGCCTACATCGTCTGCGATGGCATCGACCGCATGTACGGCCCGGAGCGCGGCGAAGATGTCATTTACTACCTGACTATCTACAATGAGCCGACTTCGCAGCCGGCTGTCCCAGAAGATCTCGATGTCGAGGGGCTGCTTGGCGGTATCTACCGCTTCCGCAAGGCCGAGGGCGACAAGCATGTCAACCTGCTGGCTTCCGGCATTGGCATGCAGGAGGCGCTGCGTGCCGCAGACATCCTGGAAGACTACGGCGTGGCTTCCTCGATTTACTCGGTGACGTCGTGGAATGAGCTGGCTCGCGATGGACACGAGCGTGACACTGAGCGTCTGCACAACCCGGCTGAAGAGGTCGAAGACGCCTTCGTAACCCGCCAGCTGTCCGACACCGATGGGCCATTCATCGCAGTGACTGACTTCCAGCGTGCGGTCCCGGAGCAGATTCGCAAGTGGGTTCCGGGGGACTACACCGTCCTCGGCACCGACGGCTACGGCTTCTCGGATACCCGTCCGGCCGCTCGCCGCTACTTCAACTCCGACGGCGAGTCAGTCGCTGTTGCGGCCCTGGCCGCACTGGCACGCGCTGGCAAGCTCGACAAGAGTGTCGCCCAGGAAGCAGCCGAAGAGCTGCAGATTACCGACCCAACCGCAACCACTCAGGACGCTGAATAATGACCTCTAGCCTTGGAGATCAGCTTAGCGCCCTACTGGGCACACAGGTCACCGGCGCCGGTGACGCTGACGATGCCTCGCCCAATGCAGCGAACGCGGGCTCGAAGAAGGGTTCCGCCGACGCTGACCTGCCCGCAGGTCTTCACGGCGAGGTCGCGGCAATCGTCAAAAAGATGGCTAACGACGAGGTGGAGTCCCTGGAGCTCTCCACTTCGCTGACCGACTACGGCTTTGACCGCTTGAGCGTCGTAGAGTTGGCCGTCCGCTGTGAGGAAGAGCTGGGAGTCCGCATTGAGGACGAGGACATTTCCTCGTTTAAGACCCTTGGCGATGTAGTTGACTACATCGCCGCCCGGCGCGGGTAGAGCTGCAGCACGTTAGCTGCCTCTACCCAACCGAGGTCTGCATTGCCGGCGGTCGAGTTGCCGCTGGCACTGTCGGGTCCGGCAGGGGCGGACGTCGTAAAGCACTCTTCGGGGGCGTAGCCTGCCGTCATCATGCGCATCGGCTCTAGCACGCGGTCCCACGGCCCGCCGATGGCCGCGTCTAGGGCCCCTTCGATGTCGCCGCCGCGCGCCATGATGGAACGCAGCGCATCCTCGTTGACCACGATGTTTCCGGCGGCATCAGTCTGTCCGGCAAAAGTCCCCAGCTGCGGGGTATGACAGTAGCGCATGCCATCGATGGCGTAGCCGTCATCATCCACGGCTGGGTCTTGCGCCAGCTCGAAATAGAGGCGCGGCCACCTAGCCAGGTTGTCCACCAGTGTGGCGATGGTGTCAGCACTTGCAGTGAAAGGCACCTCGGCGCACAAAGTGGCATCCTGGTCGGTCGCACGCCAAATATCCCGGCCTGGCTTAGTGCCATCGGGCATGCTGAGTCGGGCCAGCGCCCACGTGATGTGTGGTTGCAGCGGCCCTGGCATGCTGTGAATCCACAGAACGCCTGAAAGTTGGGTGCGCATAGACGAAGGTCCTCGGAAAAGTTGCGGTCAATTGGTGTAAGACGAGATTCGTCTTCCCCTACGAACTCATCCAACGACACTTGCCACACTGCAGAAAAAGCACTGCGGTAAAACAACACTTCTGAGGTTTACGTTGCACGTGTTTATGATTGTTATTTCCGAGACGGCTGCTGGCAACCCTCAAGTTGTCCTTAATCCCCCAGATGTGATTTAACGCTGAGACGAAAAATCGGCGCCGCAAGCGACGCCGGCTTACTCCACATCCCCTTAATCCTCAGCGTGTTCTTCCAGCTCACTCCAGAGTTCGTCGTTGAAGTCGGCCCATAGAGGCTTTGCCCACTCGCCGAAATCTCGGTCGGTCAGCGCGATTGCCGCCCGTCCGGTTGGACGATGCAGCCACAGGAATGTGCCCGCTTGCCCAAAATGGCCTGCGACATCCTTGGGCATCGAGGCACCAAACCACAGCCCCTGCTTGGAATCGGGGTGCCCGAAGATTTCAAAGCCCAGGCCCCAATCGGCCGGACGTTGCATACCATAGCCAGGCACAACACCATTCAGCCCCGGGAACTGCACCGTCAACGCCTCAGTCACGGTATCGGGATGCAGAAGAGTCGGGGCGAGAATCTCATCGACGAAGGCCATGAGATTAGCGACGCTGCTACGCGCGCCATGCCCTGCCGATCCATCCAGCACGGAATCCGCCATCCCTAGCGGCTCAAACACAGCCTGGCGCAGGTATTCACTAAACGGCATGTCTGCCTCCGCGGCGATTACATCGGCGATGATGTCAAAACCCGCGGAGGAGTAAATACGCCGCTCCCCTGGCTCTTTTTCCAGCTCACGGCTGGCAAACCCCACCCCGCCGGCGTGCGCCAGTAGGTGACGCACAGTCGCACCACGACCGGGTGGCGTGAGCTCTTGATTGAGCTCCAGCGCACCCTCTTCGACGGCCACAAGCATTCCCACGGCCGCCAACAGCTTGGTCACACTGGCCAGTTCAAAAACTCGGCCACTATCACCGTGGGTGTGCCAACTGCCATCGTCGGCACGCACGGCAGCTGCGGTCGCGTCGACTGGCCACTGGTCAACTTGCGCTAGAACAGAGGGCTTCCAAGAAGTCATGTCCTCAAGACTACGCAAGCGCGGCAGACGTGGACTTCCCAGCAGGCGCGTCCGCAGACTCGTCGTCCGACTCGTCCGCTGGCGACAGGTCGGCGCTGGCGCTGGCGTCCCACTCGTCCTTATCCCAGATTCCCGCACGCTTTGCGACGACCAACGGGACCACGGCCTGACCGGTAACGTTCACCGCAGTGCGGCCCATATCCACGATCGGCTCGACAGCCAGCAGGAGGCCGACACCGGCGAGTGGCAGGCCAAGGGTCGACAGAGTCAGGGTCAGCATGACAGTAGCGCCGGTGGTGCCAGCAGTTGCAGCCGAACCGATGACGGAGACGAAGATGATGAGCAAGTAGTCCGTGAAGTCCAACGGCACACCGTAGAACTGCGAGACGAAGATAGCCGCGATAGCCGGGTAAATGGCGGCGCAACCATCCATCTTCGTGGTGGCGCCCAGCGGTACGGCGAAGGAGGCGTACTCATCCGGCACTGCCAGACGACGGGAGACAACGCGCTCAGTGACTGGCATGACGCCCATAGACGAACGGGTGAAGAAGCCGAGCGAGGTCACTGGCCAGACGCGACGGAAGAAGTCGATTGGGCTAATGCCATGAATCTTCAGCACGACTGGGTACACGACTGCAATGACCAGGAACAGGCCAACGTAAATAGCAATGGCGAACTTGCCCAGGCTGCCGAGCGCTTCCCAGCCATACTCAGCGACGGCGTGGCCGATGAGGGCTGCGGTACCAATCGGTGCCAGACGTATGACCCACCACAGGACCTTCTGCACGATGGTCAAAAGAGAGCCGGAAAACTCGATGAATGGCTCAGCCTTCGGGCCAACCTTCACCGCGGCGACGCCGAAGACAATCGCGATCACCAGCAGCTGCAGGACGTTGAAGTTCAGCGAGCCGGATACAGCACCGTCAGATTCGCTGATCTTCACGCCAAGGCCGAGGAAGTTCTGCGGGACGATGCTCTGCAGGAATCCCCACCAGGAGCCCACGGAACTCGGCTCTTGCGCTGCCGAAGCATCCACGCCAGAGTTAACGCCCGGCTTGATGACCAAGCCCAGCACGATGGCGATGACCACCGATACAAAGGACGTAATGGCAAACCAAATCAGTGTCGAAACAGCCAGCTTGGCTGCACCTGCGACCTGACGCAGGTTGGCAATCGACACTACGACCGCGGTGACCACCAGCGGCGGGATGAGCAGCTTCAACAGCGTGACGTAGGTACTGCCGACCTCGTCGAGCGCTGTGCGCAGCGAGGAGTCATCGCCAGTACTGCGGGCCATGAAGCCCAAAATGAGACCAATAATCAGGCCATAGACAACTTGGGCACCGAAGCCGGTCGCCCATTTAAATTTATCCACTTTTCCTCCTGGAGTTTTATTTCTCTGAAAACACTTGTGCCGCGCCTTATGCCGTCTGACAAATGCGCGCGACGGGATCCGAGGCCGCTGAGCTCAGCCTCGAAGAGACAGGCGCAGCGAGGCGGAAGCCCCGAAGTGTTTAGCGACAGGAGGAAGTGGAGATTCGGCCGTAATCGAGCCAACGCCGCTTTGTGAGCATTTTCATGTTGGTCATTTCTATCTAGCAAGTCCGGTTAAGAGACAAACGATAAGACTGCCACGATTGATGTTGTGACACCAATTTCCAACACAAGCTCACGACCGAATATTCCGAATCTTTAACTCGATTTCTCAGCTTGCTTGCGCATTCTCAGCCTGCCTGCGCAACTGCAGTACCTTCAGCGAGCAGAGGAAGCCAATAGTCAACGCGCCGACAGCGGAATACAGCGCAAACTGCGTGGCATGTGCAAACGCATTTGTCAGCGGCACCAACACACCGTCGGGAGCACCCTGCGCACGCAGACCAATCAGCATCGAGCCAGCGGAATCCTTCAGCCCCTGCCCCATCTGCTCCAGGCCCGGCGACAGCTTCGCAATCTCACGATCCAACCCAATCGTCAGCGCCATGCCACCGAGTGCCGAACCAATCTGCCGAATTGTCGACTGCGTTGCCGATGCCTGCCCCGACAGCCGCACCGGAATATCGCCAAGCACCAGCGAGGTCAACTGTGCCGATGCCAGGCCAAGACCCAGACCGTAGACAATCAATGCAAACACAACCAGCCACAGCGGCAGGTCAACGCGCTCTTCGGCCGCCAACTGCAGCGAACCAAAGACCTCGAGACCAAGGCCCACAATCACCACACCGGCCGGGGTAATCCGAGCTGCCAGATGACGCGCCATGGCACCTGCGAAGAACGCACCGAGAGCCATTGCTGCCAGGACCAGGCCGGTTGCGATCGTCGATAAGCCAATCGCCGACACCAGGTAGAGCGGCAGCACGAAGACCAGCGCGAACTCACCCACCGCGACAAGCATCGCCGTGGTATTCCCCCAGCTGAACGTGGCGTAGGAGAACATCGACACGTCCAACAGCGCAGGATCCGCGTTCTTCCGACGACTGTTTTCCCACAGCACGAAAGCGACAAGCACCACCGCACCAACCAAGAGCGTGACGACGGGTGCGGAGGGAAAAGCAAACCCTATCTTGGCGCCTTGAATGATGCCGAAGACCACGGCACCAAAGCCAATTCCAGACAACACCAGGCCAAGGACATCGAAGCCACCCGCGCCATTGGTATCGCCTGCGGTGTTCGGCACCCAACGCAGCGCAAGGACGAAAAGCACGACGGCGATGGGCACGTTGACCCAGAAGATAGCTTCCCAACCAGCAAACTGCGTAAGCACGCCACCCAGGAGTGGGCCGACTGCTGCAGCACCAGACATGACCGCACCCCAGATGCCGAATGCGGTGGCACGATCTTTATCACGGAATAGTGCATTCACACTGGACAATGTCGACGGCAGAATGCACGCACCACCAATGCCTTGAATGACGCGGGCTATGACCAACGGGGCCAATGAGGTGGAAAGCGCGGCCACGACGGAGCCGACCGTGAAGATGACCAGACCGACGAGGAAAAGCGTTCGACGGCCGAAGCGGTCGCCAGCGCGGCCAGAGGTCAGGAGTAGTGCGGCGAAAACGACCGAGTAGATCGTGGTAATCCACTGCGCGCCCACGATGTCAAGGCCCAGCTCCGAAATGATGGTCGGCAATGAAACACCGACGATGGTTCCATCCAGGACGATCATGCCGAGGCCAACCGCGAGCACGAGCAACCCCCACCACCGCTGTGGCGAGGCCCCGAACTCAGCAATCTGATCCTCGTTGGCGATTGCCATGACGGGGGTGCCCTTCGCTTTCGCTGTGGCACCGGTTTGTGCGTCGGCTGAGACGTCGGCGCTGCTCAAGGAAGGTTTTGTACTCATAGGACTAATGCTAGAAGTGTCCAAGCACTGATTCATCAACCGAAAGTCGTAACTTTGCGGAAAGATCAGCTTCGTTGAGCACAGGGATTGCCTTCGTTGGCACGGAAATACTTTGCTTCATTGAAACTGTGCAATCGCAGCCGAACCCGCTGGGTATAGGGCTTTTATCACCGCACGGTGGCAGATTGCTATGATGCTATGAGGTTTTGGACATTGGTTCATAGTGCTTAATTGTCACTTCATAGTGCCCAATCCTTGCCCCTATAGCTCAGTCGGTTAGAGCAGAGGACTCATAATCCTTTTGTCGCAGGTTCGAGCCCTGCTGGGGGCACTAAAAACTCCGGGCTCTACTCACGCCCATTTACCCGACATCCGGTTGTAACAGCTGGCGCACAGGGAGATGTACTTCGGCGCTTCGAGTGCCTCAATTTCCACGGTTTCGCCGTCTAGGATAATGCTGCCGTCCGGATTCAACCGTGCAGTAAAGATGGCCTTCTGCCCACAGGTGCAAATAGTCTTAATTTCCTCAATGGTGTGGGCGACTTCGAGCAATCGCTGGGAGCCTGGGAAGGCATGCGTACGAAAGTCGGTACGCAGGCCGTAGCAGAGCACCGGAGTACCGCGAAGGGTAATTCCCAGCAACTGATCGACCTGGTCAGGGGTAAGAAACTGTGCCTCATCGATGATTAGACAATCGTAGCCGTCGGCAAGCGAGGAGAGGTCATCGCCATCGTGGATGAGGTGTGCGCGTTCCGCGATGCCGATGCGAGAGTGCACGTCGCCGTCAGCCAAAGTATCCACGGCCGGCTTGGCGATCAACGGCCGCATATCGCGCTCGCGGTAGTTGTGGGCGACGCGGAGGACCTCGATGGATTTTCCGCTGTTCATGGTTCCGTAGCGGAAGTACAGTTTTGCCATAGCCATCGATTGTAGGGCATCGATTCGCGGGCTCTGACGGCTGTAAACTCGGGCCGCCAACACGGATTTGAATTCCCGACTATCCTATATTTTTATGCAGCCGATTCCTGACCTGAATGAGAATCCAACAGTTGTTGTATGTGGATCTATCCACCTAGATACCCTGGTACAGGTCGATAGCGTACCCGCAGAAGGTGGCACGCTCATCGTTGATGACGGCACTAATATGCTGGGCGGCAAGGGCGCCAACCAGGCCGTTGCTATCGCTTATAACGGTGTCCGTGCGATTATGGCCGGTACGGTTGGTGAGGATCGCGCAGCGGATTTCGTGGTCGAGGAACTCAACGCACACGGCGTAGATGTCCACTCCATTCAGACTTCCTGGGATTTGCCGACCGGCAGCGCTTTCGTCGCAACGAACCGCAAGGGTCGCCCGGTGATTTTTGTCCAGCGTGGTGCCGACGCACTGACGGACCCCACCGATTTCGTCGACGAGTTCGCATCAGCGGATGTCGTGCTCGCGCAGGGCGAGCTCCTCCCGGAAGCAACTGAGGCCATCGCGTCCGTCGCATCCATGTACAGCGCGCGACTGGTGCTGAACCTCAATCCGGTCGTAACCGTTACACCTGCCCTGATTGACCATGCAGATCCGCTGATCGTCAACATGAAGGGCGCCTGGGAAACAATCCGTCGCCTGGACATCGCCGAGGGCATCCGCGCTACCGACTACCGCGCACAGCTCGAGGCGCTTCTGCAGTACTGCCCCAGCGTCGTCATGCTCCGCGGCGACCACGGCTGTCTCTTCGCACAGCACTCCGACGGTCTCGACGACGAGCCGACAATCTACGAGCACCCCGCGCTCAAGCTGCCAGAGGAGAAGATTGTCGACGGCACTGGCTCCGGTGATGCGTTCGTCGGCACGCTCACCGCGGAACTGGCTAAGGGCACCTCGCTTTACGACGCCGTCCCCCTGGCCACCGCAGCAGGCGCAGCAGCTGTACAGGCGGTCGGCGCATGCTCCGCTTTTGCACGTCGCGAAAAACTGCTGGAGATGGTCGAGGCGGAGGATTTTCCCTCTGTGAAAGAGTACGCGGGCTAAGAATTGTCAACAGCCTGGTGTGCGAGCTGGCACCGATTAAGTCAGTGCCAGCCGGGCCAGTGGGGCCAGCGGGAGAACCTACCCAGCATTGTCTGGCAGAACGGGCTCAAGCGCCAGCATCACCAAGTACCAACTCAACGCGTACCCGATGAGGAAGACATAGGTAGCAATCGCGTAGATTTTCGCCGGGAAAAAGAATATGGCCGCGGGCACGATGAGAAGCGCCAAAACTGCGAGCGCAGTCCGCGGCAGGTTTTTGACGGTCATGCTGGTGGCCGTTGCCAGGGTTCGGCGTAGCGACGACTGACCGTCGGAAAGCGAGCACAGCGAGTAGACCCACGCGGTAATTCCCAGCAGGATTAGCGCCCCGGAGGTAACTCCTGCGGCGAAGATCAGGCCGACAGTGCCGAGGTCCGCGCGGGAGATAACGTAAAACTCATAGCCAATGCCACTGGCGAGAACCAAGGTGAATAGCCACCACACGGTTGGTGTGCGCCAATTGTCCAACAGTGCGCGCAAGAAGCGCCGTACGGGCCTTGAGCCTTCGTCACGGACCATGTCGCGAGCGACCACTACCCCAGCGCGAGTTGCGGCGCCTGCAGTGACTATCGGGATGGATGCGACGATCATCAGCAGGTTGATGATTACAAGGTCTGCTAACAGCGACCAGGCTGCGTAGAACTTTGTATCGGTGCTGAAAAATCTATCCACGGGTTCATATCCTAATAAAGGCTGATTAACAGACGAAAGCCTCAACCTACGCGGTTGAGGCTTTCGCTTTCGTAAAACGCGGTGCTTGGCGTCCTATGCGCTAACGCTTAGGCAGCTATCCCTTAACGGCACCCGCAGCAACACCCTCGATAATGTGCTTCTGGGTGGCGACGTAGAAAATCACAATCGGAATGATTGCGAGCACCAGCATTGCCATCATCGCGCCAAGGTCACGGTTACCGTTGGAGCCAACGAAGCTCTGCACGACAACCGGGATGGTCTTGTACTTAGTAGACAGGCCAATGACCAGGTACGGCAGCAGGTAGTCGTTCCATACCCACATAGCGTTCAGAATGGCGACAGTCACTGCAGTCGGCTTGAGCATGGGCAAAACGATGCGGAAGTAGTTCTGCATCGGAGATGCGCCATCAATCATCGCGGCTTCCTCGATGTCAATCGGGATGGACTTGATGAAGCCGGCAAACATGAAGACCGACAAGCCGGAGCCAAAGCCCAAGTAGAGAACCACGATGCCGATTGGGTTGTTCAAATGCAGCATGTCGGCGATCTTGACGGTCGGGAACATCACCATCTGGAACGGGATGACCATCGAGAACACAAACAGGTAATACAGCAGCGAGGTCCACCACGTCTTCACTCGCGTGATGTAGTAAGCCGTCATCGCAGAGAAGAACACAATCGCAATAACCGAGAGGATCGTGATGACAAAGGACCACACGATCGCCCAGCCGAAGCCCTCCTTCATCAGGCCGACGGCGTAGTTTTCGAACCCGACCCACATGTCACCTAGTGGCAGCTGGAAGGGGTTATCTGAAATTGCGAACTTGGACTTGAACGAGTTGAAGATAATGAACGCGATTGGCCCCAAGAACACGACGGTCAAAAACACCAGAATCGCGTAGATGATGACCTTAGATACGCCTCCCACCTTGGCCTCGTCCTGCTTAGCGGGCTTGGCCTTGGGGAGCTTGGTGGCCGTTTCAGTGGTCATTGCAGCGTCGACAGACATTTATGCCTCCACTTCCTTGCTGCGAGTAGCACGCAGCTGCAGCATCGCGATCGCTACGACCACGACGACGAATATTACTGCCTTGGCTTGACCAACGCCCTCCACACCAATTCGGTTGAACATGGTGTTGACGATGTTCAGAGCAACCATTTCTGTCTCTGAACCCGGCGCACCATTGGTCAGGGCCAAGTTTTGATCGAAGAGTTTGAAAGTGTTCGACAGAGTCAAGAAGAGGCAAATGGTAATCGATGGCATGACCATCGGGATAGTAACGTGCCGCAGAATCTCCCAGCGTCCGGCGCCATCAATCTCCGCAGCTTCGATGAGCTCCGGTGGGACATTCTGCAGACCGGCAATATAGATAATCATCATGTAACCGACCAGCTGCCAGTTGATGAGGATGATCAGACCGGCGTAACCGAACTTCCAGTCGGACACAATCGTCGTACCGTACGATGCCAGCACGGCGTTAATCATCGACTGCCAGGTATAACCGAGCACGATGCCACCGATAAGGTTCGGCATGAAGAAGACTGTGCGGAAGAAGTTCGTGCCCTTCAGCTTGCGCGTCAGAATCCATGCGATCCAGAACGCGAACAAGTTCACAGTAATGATGGAAACAACAACCACCATGAGAGTGAATCCGAAGGAGGCGACGAAGCCCTCGCGCTCACTAAAGGCCTTCTGGTAGTTCTCGATACCAACCCACTGCGCATTAGTGATGGTTGTGAAGTCAGTAAATGATAGGAAGAAACCGATAACGAACGGCACCAGGAACGCGATTGCAAAGGCAATCAGCGTGGGTAGCACGAAAATTGGGAAATACTTTTTCAATGTTGCTTGCATCTACAACACCGCTCCTAAAGCTAAAGGCGGAGCCCGGTGCCTCGAGACCGGTTTAACAGGTCACCGAGCCCCGAGCTCCGCCTTGCCATTGGATGAACTCATTCCGTCGGTTGTTCATGCGCGAGAAGCTTTCGCTTCACACTCACCGATGGAATGGATCACCATTGATTTGCTGGTATTTAATTGTTCGGAGATTCCGCATTCCAGCTGTCGGCGAAAGTCTCGACAACCTTGTCCCACGGCATCTTTCCGGAAGCGTACTGCGCCAGCGCTGCGCCAAAATCATCCTTGAACTGCTGCGACGGGAAGTACTGGAAGTCCCACGGGATGGTGGTCAGGTCCTCGTTCTCAATTGCTGCGGCCACTTCCTTGGCCAGCGGGTCATTCGGAGTGTCGGCTTCAGTGAAGTTCTGGAACGGAGCGATGAATCCGAGATCCTCGACGACGTACTTCTTGCCCTCATCGGTGTTGAACAGCCAATTGACGAAGTCCTTCGTTGCCTTTTGGGAAGCCTCCGAAGCCTTGGAGTTGACCGTCAGGTAGTTCTCAGTACCAACCGAGATGCCGGTCTTATCCTCGTCCTTCAGGCCCATGTACATAGGCATGAACTTAATCTTGTCCTGCTTGACCACGTTGCCGGAGACATCGTTGATCTGGGACCATGCCCAGTTGCCATTCTGAACCATAGCGGCCTTGCCCTGGGCGAATTCCGCCATCGAGTCGGACACAGCCTTCGACGGGGCCAGAGTCTTTTCGACAGTGGAGTTATTCAGGTACAGATCAAAGAGGTTCTTGAACTCCTTGTTGTACTTGAACTTCACATCAGCGGTTTCCTTGGTGCCAAGGTCCTCGAATTCATAATGAACCGGTCCGTTGGCCAAGTGTGTCTGCCAGCGCCAATCCTCACCGGATGCAAGCGAGGTGGAAGCGAAGGTGCCGGAAATCCCCAGCTTGTCCTTCTTGGCCTGCATGTCCTCAGCAACTTCCTTCAGCTTTCCGAAGGCCTTAATCTCGTCGATGCTCTTGGCCTTGGCATCGGGCAGCGCGAAGTACTTGTCCATGATCTCTTCGTTATAGATCAGGCCAAACCCCTCGACTGCAAACGGGACGCCGTATACCTTGCCGTCCTCGCCCTTCAGCGGCTCGATGCCCTCGTTGAGGTTTTGTGCGATCTCAGTGTCAGACATGTCTGCCATGTATTCCTGCCAAGTACGCAGGCCCGCCGGACCATTGACTTGGAACAGTGTTGGCGCGTCCTTTTTACCAATCTCGGCCTTCAGAGTTTGCTCATAGGAATTCGAAGCAGCAGTAACGACCTTGACCTGGACACCAGTCTTGTCAGTGTATGCCTTCGCAATCTTCTGATATGCGGCATCCTGCTCCGGCTTGAAGTTAAGGAAGTAGACACCACCATCTGCAACCGCATCATCACTCGAGCACGCAACCAAACCAGCGGTTGCCATCAGGCCTGCTGCACACAGAGCTGAAAGGCGCTTGAAGTTCTTCACTATATTTTCTCCCTTGAGAAGAAAGGCCACTTCAATGGCATCCTCCGAGCAATTCGGACGAATATTTGCCAGCAGCCGTGGCCTAATTGGATTATCCCGCCCTGCGGCTAGAAGTAGCCTTTCATGCGAACTTCGACGCCACCCACGCGGGTATTCGGTCTCACCAAAATCTTACTTGACCAAAACCAATTTAGGTTGGCCTTCAGCCAGCTGTGAACAAATGCAAAGGAGAAAAATAGCAAAAGCTCTCGAAAGCACACCTAGAATTTGAGCTGTTTTCGAGCTGTTTTCGCTGAACAGAGCCGCCTACCGGCACCAAAGTAAGCACCTGGCCGCGACAATCACACGCAGACCCGACAACCACCCGACCACCAAAAGCACCCCTGTTTGGCGTGAATGTATATTTTTATAATATCCTGGCGAGTCGTTTACTTGTCACTTTTGAAATAATCGTACGCTCGACAGTCTGCTTCTAGAGAGCTACTCGACCTCATCGCTCGCCGGAAGATATACGGACTCGTCGCGATGCCCGGGCAACACTCGGTCTACGTAGCTCTGCACCGCTTCTTGAAGCGGCACATCCGCACGGCGTTTTTCTGCCATGTACCAGCGATGCTCCAAGACCTCGTGGAAAACCTGCGCATCCTGCAGCCTTCCACGCAGCCCCTCGGGCACAGCCAGGATTGTGGCCTCGAAAACTTCACGCAGCCATCGGTGCGCAACCTGCTCTAGCGGAACCCCTTCAAGACCTTCCGCCAACCGAAAGGTCTGCATACTATTGAGCATCCGCCTCGCTTGCCGTTCTTGAACATCCAACCCCGTCAGTCGCATTAACTGCCTATGGTGATGCCCTGCGTCAACCACTCGTGGTCGGAACACAACGCGGCCACCATCACTGGTGACTTTCAGCTCGCCAACATCGAAACCGAGGTCGTTGAGCCTGCGAATCCGCTCATCGACAAGCCAAGGCTCCTCAACACCAATAGATTCTTCCCCCGTCAGCTCTTGCCACAGGTCCTCATAACGCTCAATAATGCGCCTACCCACCGCAATTACGTCCAACTCAGGATCGAGGAATCCGCCGGCCTGCAGATCCATGAGCTCTCCGATGATGTTGGTATGGGCAACGTCAACGTCGTAAAGCCTGCGGGAATCTGAGAGTGTGCCTTGCAAATCTCCCGTTTCCGCGTCGACAAGGTAGGCGGAGAAAGCGTCTGCGTCACGACGAAACAACGTGTTCGACAGCGACACGTCGCCCCAGTAAAAACCAAGGAGATGTAACCGAACTAGCAGGACTACCAGCGAGTCAATCAGGCGGACCACAGTTTCGCGGGTGACCTGTTGAGAAAAAACTGCACGATACGGCAGCGAATACTCGAGATGTTCTGTGACGAGTGCCGCAGTTAACGGTTCGCCATCTGGATCCTTGCGGCCAGTAATGACCGCGAGCGGGCGAACCGATGGAGCACCGAGCCTGACCAGGTCACGCAGCATTCGATACTCATGATGAGCAGTGAACTCACCAATTTCTTTCACTGCAATGACGCGGTCATCCAAGTTGACGAATCGAACAATGTGCCGCGAAATTCCCTGAGGTAGGGCGGCCAACAAATCGTCTGGCCACTGTTCCAGAGGTATATGCCAAGGAAGGCGCAAAAGCTTTGAAGCCACCGTTGTCGCGGCTATTTTCATAGTTTCCGACACGGTGGCTCCTAAAACTGTCTTACTGTCCCACTGCCCTACCAGCTACTCATTTCATCTAAACGAAAGAGTTTAGGCCGGAAGGCGCATACCAGTCGACTTCGAGAACAGGTGCAGCATGCCCGGACGAATCTTGCCGTAAACTACCGAGCCCAACTGCGGCGCGGTGCGCGGGGCGGTACGAATAACCACCTGACCGTGTTCCTCTTCGTCCGGGTTAGAGGAAGATCCGGAGCTCAATGCTCCGCCACCGACGAGATCGCCATACATGAATGCATCGGAGCCCAATTCCTCGACCAAGTTAACCTGCACCGGAATGACGTCATCGCCCGGCCCCTCGACCAGGTCGAATGCCTCCGGACGGAAGCCCACGATAATCTGGTTCTGATCCTCCGGCACGATTGCAGCAAGTGTGGCTTCCGGCAGCTTAATCTTGGCCTCACCCAACGTGGCGTAACCATTAGAGACGTTGAACGTGCCCAGGTTCATCGCAGGCGAGCCAATGAAGCCCGCGACGAATTCGTTTGCCGGGGTTTCGTAGAGTTCCCGCGGGGTACCGACCTGCTGCAGAACACCGAAGTTAATGACCGCGATGCGGTCGCCCATGGTCAGCGCCTCAGTCTGGTCGTGGGTGACATACATGGTGGTCACACCCATCCGACGCTGCATGGCCGCAATCTGAGTACGGGTTTGAACACGCAGCTTCGCGTCCAGGTTCGACAACGGCTCGTCCATCAGGAACACCTGCGGCTTGCGCACAATCGCACGCCCCATTGCCACACGCTGACGCTGACCACCGGATAGAGCCTTAGGCTTACGATCCAGGAACTGAGTTAGATCCAGGGTCTTCGCAGCTTCTTCGACACGACGGTCAATCTCGTCCTTGTCCACACCAGCAATCTTGAGCGCGAAGCCCATGTTCTCGCGCACCGTCATATGCGGGTACAGGGCGTAGTTCTGGAAGACCATCGCAATATCGCGATCCTTGGGCGAGACATTGGTCACATCACGATCTCCAATGAAAATCTTGCCCTCATTGACCTCTTCCAGACCGGCAAGCATGCGCAGTGTTGTGGACTTACCACAACCGGAGGGGCCCACCAGAACCAGGAACTCGCCATCGGCAATTTCCAAGTTGAACTTGTCCACAGAAGGCTTCGTCGCACCAGGGTAAATGCGAGTGGCATCAGCAAAAGTCACAGTAGCCATGTGAATACAAACCTTTCATCGGCAGGTACGTGCCGAACGATCCGAGTGAAAGTAACCGCAGGAACAGCTCCTACGTATCTGCCTCACAAGCTTACTCTTAATCGAGTAGTCCCGTAACGAGCTCCGCAATCTTCGAGCGCTCCGAGCGCTTCAGCGTGATGTGTGCAAAAAGCTCGTTGCCCTTGAGTTTTTCAATCACCGCCTGCACGCCGTCATGGCGGCCGACGCGCAGGTTGTCACGCTGCGCCACATCGTGCGTAAGGATGACTCGGGAATTGCTACCAAGACGCGACAGCACCGTCAGCAGTACGTTGCGCTCCAGCGACTGTGCCTCATCGACAATCACGAAGCTGTCATGCAGGCTACGACCGCGAATGTGTGTCAGTGGCAGTACCTCCAGCATGTCGCGCGAGGCAATCTCATCCATCACGTTGTCTGAAACCAATCCCTCCAGGGTGTCGTAAACAGCCTGCGCCCACGGGTTCATCTTTTCGTCCTCACTACCTGGCAGGTAGCCAAGGTTCTGACCACCTACCGCGTAGAGCGGACGGAACACCACAATCCGGCGATGCAGTCCGCGCTCCAGCACCGACTCCAGTCCCGCGCACAGCGCAAGCGCCGACTTACCCGTACCGGCTCGGCCGCCGAGGGACACAATCCCCACCGAGTCATCCAACAGCAGGTCAAGCGCCACACGCTGCTCCGCCGACCGCCCCTTCAGGCCAAACGCCTCCGTATCGCCCCGCACAAGCTTGACGACGCCCGGGGCGCTCACCCGTGCCAGCGCAGACTGGCTACCAGCGCTGAGCTGCACGCCGCAGTGCAGCGGCTGATCCTGGATCTGCTCGAGCTCAAGGAACCCATTGGCGAAGAGACGATCAATTTCCTCCGGGTCGACGTCTACTTCCACCATTCCCGAGTACCCAGTCAGAACGACGTCCTGGGCGCGGTAATCGTCGGCAGGCAAGCCGACCGCACCAGCCTTGACGCGAAGCGGAATGTCCTTGGTGACCAGCACGACATCATGTCCATCGTGCTGAAGATTAAGGGCGCAAGCGAGAATGCGGTGATCGTTTTCGGCGGTGCGGAAGCCTGCGGGAAGGATGGAGGGATCGGAGTGGTTGAGCTCAATATGCATAAACCCGCCAAGATCATTGGCGGGCACAGGCCGGTCCAGGTGGCCGTAGCGGTAACGCAGCTCTTCGAGGAAACGGAGCGCTTCTCGGGCGAACCACCCCAGCTCTGGGTGGTGGCGCTTGGCCTCCAACTCACTCACCACGACCAGCGGAAGCACAACTTGGTGCTCATCGAACTTCTTGGTGGCGTGGGGATCGGACAGCAGGACCGAGGTATCAAGCACGTAGGTACGCATGCCCTCAGGCTAAAAGTCAGAGGTAGAAATTACGTGGTTGTGAGATGAATGCTTGGTTATCAGATGAACCACAGTTGGTTACAGGCTCTAATCCTCAAGTTGAACCCTAAGGAACTGGCCGAGCACCGAGCACCACTGCCCGGCCACTCCACTGCCCTTTTAATGGCAACTAGTCGTTGCAATGGTGACTAGTCGTTGTGACGGATTTGGCGACCCAGCAACTTGTGGCGAAGCGGATCAACCGCCAAGGTCACAGCGCCAACTGATACAACTCCCACGAGGTACGCCAGCGCAACTACAAGGGAGCGTTGACCAAACGTGATTTCGTTCGCAATCGGGCCGAACATGGTGGCTCCCAACAGCGCACCCATGACAAAGCCGAAGATGCTGGTCGCAAGCATGGGAAAGAATGTCTGCTTGAAAGTGACCGTGCGGTGGAAGTTGATTGGCGTACCGATGAAGTCCAGCGCCTTTGTCAGCGATGCCTCTTCATAGACGGCTGAGGCCTGAGTCAAAAGCGTTGACACCAGCAGCAGAACGAAACCGATTACGAAAGTGATAGTCACACCGGTTGCAATATCGTGCGCGAATGTGACATCTGCAACCTCTTCAATCTTGTCTTCGCCAGGCACCATCATTGTGTAGCCAAGCAGCAGGGACAGGAAGGCCATGGAACTTACTCGACGCCACGATTCCTTAGCGTTAGTCGCGACTCGTCGCGTCGCCACAAAATCACTTGAAGTACCGAAGAAGCTGGAGATGCGGGCAACAAGCTGGATAAAGAAAGGCGCCACCAGGCCAATTGCCCAGACCATCAGGTACATCATCGCTGCGACACCAAGCGTGGCAGTGACGGTTCCACCCGCGATATTGGAGTTGGCAATCACGTACAGGACGATCGCACCGATAACAACGGCCACAATCATGCGCCATGCCTTCATCGACTTGGGCACTTCCTTGCGGCTAACGCCGAGTGGTGAAATCATCACCCTTCGCAAACCGACCACAGCGGCAAAGAGTGCGAGTAGCACCACGGCAACCCAGACCAGCGGGTAGCCCCACCAGGGCAGCAACATGTCCCAGGTATCCAGGTAGTCATTGTCGAACTTGATTATCGCCCAGAATGGCGCAGTGGCCACCGACAACAACGTGCCCACCACAAGCCCAACAGCTGCCAAGACGAGGGTTTCGATAACTACCATGCGTGTAACTGCCCCGTTGGAGAGACCAATTAAGCGCAGAGTTGCCAACCTCTGCTCACGCCCCGCAGCGCCAAGCACCGCCGACTGGGCCACCAGCGAAACCATTGCCGGAATCACAAACACACAGGCCACGAGTGCCAGCTGCAGGTACATCTCGCCCTGACCTTGATTCATGTAATCCTCGGGCGTTGGGTTCGGCGGCAGCTTTGGCTCAGCCTGCCAACGGCGGTAAAACATCGCCGTGCCGCCAACGACAACCAGCGCCAACCAGGTGCTCACAGTCATAGCGACCACAGACAGCGCGGACAACCAACCGTTTCCCGAGTGCGATTCGCGCCCGGCGCGCTGCAGCCGCGTGCTCAAGTCCGCTAGTGCGCCGGTAGGAATTCTCTGGGGTTTTGGTGCTTCAGTTACGGTGCTCACTTTGTAACCTCCGCTCCTGCCAGCATGCGGTCGTCGTGAATCAGGCCATCGCGGATCTCCACACGTCGACGACACCAGTCGGCCACCTTCACATCGTGCGTGACCATCACCAATGTCGTGCCAGTCTGCTCCACCAACGCGGTGAGCTGCTGCATGACCTCATGGCCTGTGGACTGGTCCAGCGCGCCAGTCGGCTCATCGGCGAAGATGACACCTGGCTCGCCGGCCATCGCGCGGGCAATTGCTACACGCTGTGCTTGGCCGCCGGACATCTGTCCTGGGCGACGGCGCGTTAGGTCTTCTAGGCCCAGGCGGCTGAGGACATCGTCGGCAAGCGCGAGTGACTTCGAGCGCTTCTTGCCCTGCAGAATCATTGGCAGAGCAACGTTTTCCCGGGCGGTCAGTTCGGGGAGGAGTTGGCCGTCTTGGAAGACGAAGCCGAAGTCGTGCAGGCGGAGGGCGGAGCGGTCGGCATCAGAAAGCGAATTAATCTTTGTGTCACCGAAGATGACGTCGCCGTCGTCCGGCAGCAACACGCCGGACATGCAGTGCAGCAGCGTGGACTTACCAGAACCTGACGGTCCCATGACTGCCACGGTTTCGCCGGGCTCAATGGTCAGCGAAATGCCGGTGAGAACGGGAGCTGAATTGTAGGACTTAGTGATGTCACGAATACAAAGTCGTGCGTTTCTTGGGCTGTTGTTGTCTGTCATGGCACTCATTTCACTCGCACGGAGGCGATTTCAACACCGTGCCCACTTTCCTTTTGCGGTAGTGCTAGGTCTACTATGCCGGAAATTAATTCCTCCGTAGACAGAGCTTTCGTACCATAGGAAACTATGGAGCTGAAGGATTATTTCCGCAAATATATCGGCGCGAACCGCCGCGAAAAAGCGCATAAACGCAGCTACGAGGAATCCGCCGCCGCTCGCATCGCCGAACTTACCGCTTCACGACGAACAATTGCCGAAGCCTTCGAGATTGAACGTCGCCGCATTGAAAATGACCTCCACGACGGAGCTCAGCAATACATTGTTGCAGCTTCAATGAAATTGGGACTTGCAGAATTGGAGGCATCCAATACTGGCAATGAGGAATTAATGCAGCTCCTCGCGGAAACTCGCGGCCATTTGGAGGATGGATTACGCGCTTTGCGGCGGACAGTCCACGGAATTCACCCGCAGGTGTTGCGCGATCGCGGTCTGCAAGCGGCTGTTGAAGAGATTGCTGAAGGATACGGCCCTCACGTTGTTGTGCACACTCCCTATCCCCTGCCTGAATTGGAAGAAAGTGTGCTCGCCGCGGCGTATTTTTTCTGTGCAGAAGTGCTGACTAATGCGGCGAAATATGCACCGAACGCTCCTGTTTCTGTGCTGCTCACCTCGGATCAAACACTGAATATTTCAATTACGGACCAAGGCCCTGGCGGCGCAAAATTGGGGCGCGGTTTGCGGGGTATGAAAGAGCGTCTAGCCACTTTCGACGGTGCGATGACCATGCACTCTCCCGAAGGCGGTCCAACGCAGGTAATAGCCAGAATTCCTTTGATGTTGAACCGCTGGGAATCGGGCATTGGAGAAATGGAAGGCATGGAAATGGAAGACGTGGAAATGAAAGGTGCGGAGAAGAAATGAAAATTGTCATTGCGGATGACTCGGCACTCCTGCGGGAGGGGGTCGCGGGGCTCGTCGAAAAGCGTGGACATGAAGTGATTGCGATGGTCGACACTGCCCACGGCCTGGTAGCGGACATCGATGACCGTTTTGATGACACGGGCGAGCTGCCAGATTTAGTGATAACCGATGTGCGCATGCCTCCAAAGATGAGCGATGACGGCCTGCGGGCGGCGGTCGAGTTGCGCGAGCGCTATCCGCAGCTGAATGTGATGGTGCTGTCGCAGTATGTGGCGCCGGCGTATGCGCGCGAGTTGTTCTCGTCGAGCGGTGCTGGAGGTAGCGCTGGGGTTGGTACTGGGGTCGGCTCGAGTGGCAGCAGCTCAAGTGGCGGGACCGGGTATCTGCTCAAAGACCGTGTCGGCCAGGTGCTGGACTTCTTGGGTTCGCTCGAAGTCGTCGCAGGTGGTGGCGTGGTGATTGACCCTGATGTGGCGACGGCATTGATGCAGTCCGGCAAATCGGGGCTAGCCAGTTTAACGGCGCGCGAACGCGAAGTGCTCGAGCTGATGGCACGCGGCAAGTCCAATAAGCAGATTGCCGATGACCTCGTGCTTTCCGGGGCGGCGGTGGCGAAACACGTGTCCAACATCTTTATGAAGCTGCATCTGGAGCCCGGCGAGGAAAACCGCCGTGTGCGGGCAATTTTGGAATTTCTCACGGCGACGTCGGGGCAGATTTAGGGTCGGCAGCAATCGCATCTCTCGCAAAAGCGATGAAAAAATAAGTGTTGATTATGACACGAGTCACAATTTAAAGTTGGCTCATACGTTTGTTGTTTCCCTATAGAAAGGACGTGTCTACATGACTGTTTACGCCAACCCCGGCACCCCCGATGCAATCTTCACGTACAAGGAGCAGTACGAAAATTTCATCGATGGTAAGTGGACACCTCCAGTAGACGGGCAATACATGGACAACTCCACCCCGGTTACGGGCGAGGTTTTCTGCCGGGTTCCGCGGTCTAACGAGAAAGACATTGAGCTCGCTCTCGACGCCGCGCACAAGGCGAAGGACTCCTGGGCCTCGGTTCCTGCGGCCGAGCGGGCGCTGATCCTCCACCGCATCGCGGACCGTCTGGAGGAAAACCTTGAGAAGATTGCCGTCGCCGAGACCTGGGAGAACGGCAAGGCCATTCGCGAGACCCTCGCCGCTGACATCCCGCTCGCAATCGACCACTTCCGCTACTTCGCCGGGGCCACCCGCACGCAGGAGGGGCGCATCTCACAGATTGACGACAACACGGTCGCCTACCACTTCCACGAGCCACTCGGCGTCGTCGGCCAGATTATCCCGTGGAACTTCCCCCTCCTGATGGCCGCATGGAAGATCGCCCCGGCCCTCGCCGCCGGCAACTGCATCGTGCTCAAGCCAGCAGAGCAGACCCCCGCGTCGATTCTCATGCTCACCGAGATTATCGCCGATTTGCTTCCGGACGGCGTTCTCAACATCGTCAATGGCCTCGGCACCGAGGCCGGTGCTGCGCTGACCGCAAGCGACCGGATCTCCAAAATTGCGTTCACCGGATCGACTGCCGTGGGCCAGCTAATCAACAAGGCAGTGTCCGACAAGATTATTCCGATCACGCTGGAGCTCGGCGGCAAGTCCCCGTCCATCTTCTTCCCCGACGTCATGGACGCCGACGATGCGTTCCGCGAGAAGTGCATTGAGGGCCTGGCCATGTTCGCGTTGAACCAGGGCGAGGTCTGCACCTGCCCGTCGCGAGCCCTGGTCCACGAAGACATCGCTGATGAGTTCCTGAAGCTCGCGGTCGAGCGCGTTAAGCAGATTAAGACCGGCAACCCGCTGGATACGTCGGTACAGATGGGCGCCCAGGCCTCCCAGGAGCAGCTGGACAAAATCTCCGGCTACTTGGAGTCCGGGCCGAAGGAGGGCGCGGAGGTTCTCACCGGCGGCAACGTCGCCAAGCTCGAAGGGCTGGAGGGAGGCTACTACGTCGAGCCGACAATCTTTAGGGGCAACAACTCGATGCGTTTCTTCCGCGAGGAGATTTTCGGCCCGGTCCTGGCCGTGACAACCTTCAAGACTCTGGATGAGGCTCTCGAGATTGCCAACGACACTATCTACGGTCTTGGCGCCGGCGTGTGGAGCCGCAACCAGAATAACGCCTACCGCGCTGCCCGCGGCATCCAGGCTGGCCGTGTGTGGGTGAATAACTACCACAGCTACCCTGCTCACGCAGCCTTCGGCGGTTACAAGCAGTCCGGTATCGGCCGCGAGAATCACTTGATGATGCTCGAGCACTACCAGGAGACCAAGTGCATGCTCGTCTCTTACGACGAGAACCCGACTGGCCTGTTCTAAGAATCCGCCCACTTGGGGCTAGGCGGTTTGTCGATTCCGATTCACGTCCGATGAAGGTGTCGACAACTGCCTCTGCCCCCCCCGAAAAAACGCCCTCCGCACCCGGCAGGTTGCAATGGTCGGCCTTAACCGGACGCACCAGGCGCTGGCGACTCCAAATTTAGAGGCCTAGCTCACGGCCGCCAGCTAGGTCTCTCTTTCTTTCTTCGCTTTCCGGCGCCACCTACACACCCGTTTAATCGTGGCACTGGCGGCCCATCCGCCGATAAATAGTAGCGGGATGTAGAAGAACACGACATAGGCGACGACCAGGCCGTCCTGGCCATCGGGCGGCGTGGTGAGAAATAGGAATGCCAAATCGCCAAGCGCAGCAATTCCTGCGCCGGTAGCTGCTGCGACAATGCTCCGCGCGCTGGTCATCCCCCGGACCGACGAACGATCACCGGCAAAAACAGCTATTGCTCCGACCAGCATTACTGAGACCAGCATGGACACGATCCACGACGCAATTCCTTCGTCGTAGGCGAGATTGGGCTCCGGCAAGATTAGCCCACCTAAAACGCTCCACGCGACCGCGGCGAAAAAGGACGCCAGCAAGGGGCGGGTTATATTGTCGAGCCTCATGCGTCCCAGGTTACGTGAGATGACCTCCAAAAATGCTGAATCTCCCCTCCTCAGTGGAGAATCGAGTCACGCCCACAAGAACAAAGATCTCCGAGCATAAAGTGGGGTAAGGAGAGAAACTGACAACCCCGAAAAATTATGGGCTGCAAATGTGAAACTGTGTGAGTTTATG